>MPNE01000034.1 GCA_002238865.1 Gemmatimonadetes bacterium bin94
TGACCCCCCATCTCGGCAAACCTCGATTGGCGCCAAGGGGGATGGCGCCGGACAGCCCCATCCCCCCCGCCACTGCGGGTCACTCCCAGCCAACAGTCCGTCCGGAAGGGTGTCGAGCGCCGCTTCGAGGCGGCGGAGGACGTGTTGGCGGACCGGCTGGCCGCCGGGCTGTCCGGCCTCGCCGGCCAAGACCAGGACGCGCTTGGTCCGGCTCGCCTCTCACCTTCCCGCGGCCTTCCTTTGGGTTGCGCCCGGAATGTCGTTCAGGGGTCCGGGGGATGCTCCCCCGGCCAGAGGTTAACGTGAAGCGTTAACCCATCTGGATCCTCCACGGAAACCCGCAAAAACAGCGGGCCAGCGGGCGGCGACCAGCCGCGCACCCTCTCCGGGCAGCCACGGCCGTTGCCCCGGGAGCCGTGATCGTGCCCTCGGCGCGGGAGCCCGAAGCGTGGGCAGGCAGTTCTCGAACGTGGTCCTCAGCGGTTCAAGTGGTAGTTCACCCCGGCAATCAGGGTCGCTGCGATGCCCGTGCCATTGGTGTCTTCTGCTTGGAACGAGTCCAACTCTCTCAGGTTGACGCCGTACCGTAATTCGACCGCCACGCTGACGCGCTCGGTTGCCTGGACCGCGATTCCTCCGCCAGCGACAAGGCGCGCATCCTCCTGAGTCCTGCCGCACGCTCCCTCAGTTCCGCGGGTCAGGTTCTTCACCCGACACCCGACCGGTATACCCCAGGTCGGGCCGAACATCAGTCGCAGGTCGAGTCCGTCGTGATGGGCGATTCGCGTCTCCGTGATCATCGAGAAGTCGATGTGGTCGATCTGATCACGCATCCTTGCAAGGCAGGGAGGGAACCCGGGCGACGACTCGTCGCTCCAATCCCTTTGGCACCACACGGAATAGCTCCCCTGCTTGTACGCGACACCGTAGCGGAGGCCGAAACGTGCGCTGACCGGAACGTAGGCGGTGGTGCCGGCGGTCATCAGAATCGCCGGGTGATCTCGGTGGATGTCTTCGGGCCAAGTCGGCCCGCCGTAGACGCCGATCTCGGTAGGCGCCGGGTGGAAGACGTACAGGAACGTTCCCATGACCCACAGCAGTGCGAGGTTGTCCATTCGTCACTCCTTTCCCCGATAGCCGGTGACCTCGTAGAAGAACCAGCCGGTGTTCGGGCGGTCTGGTAGTGTGGCGTAGATGTTCACCATGGTCCAGCCGGGATTCCGGCAGGATCCCACCGCCCCGAGCCTCACATCTGGCGGACAAGGCTTCTCTCCACGATCTTTCCGTTGCGCAGATCGTGCAGTCCATCGAGAGAGGAATCGAACGATGGCACGCACGAAACGAAGTCGGCGCTCTTACGGCGCTGGCGAATGGGGCCGGAACCGGGTCAGGGTGTTCCCCGACCGGAAAACCGGCTTGTACCAGATGGAGTGGCGCGAGAACGGGCGCAGGCTCACGAGGTCCTTGGGTCACCGTGACTGGACCCGAGCCAAACGGCAGGCGGACGAGTTCGCCGCAGGGTTCGCAAGCCCGGAGCTGAACGGCAAGGCGGAAGCCGAGCCCGAGGCGCTTACACTGGGAAGGCTTTTTGAAATCTACGGAGAGGAGGTCACCCCGACCAAGGGGAAGCGGACGCGCGAGCGCGACAGGGTCGCGACCGCGATGTTCCTCGACTTCTTCGGACGGGATCGCGACCCCGCCACCTTCTCGCAGCGCGATTGGGATCGGTTCATCCAAGCGCGACGGGCCGGAAGAGCCGGTCGCTCCGGGAAGCCTGTCGGCAACCGGACGATCGCGTGGGACCTGACGTTCCTCATGGCGGTCTTCAACTGGGCCGAGAGGTCGAAGGACGAGCGGGGCCGCCTGCTGCTCGACAGGAACCCGCTGAAGGGGCTCAGGAAGCCCAGGGAGAAGAACCCCGCCCGGGTCGTGCTCACCGAGGACGAGTACCGGGCAATGCTCGGGGTTTCGCGGCAGGTCGGTTGGCGGTTCCACGTCGCCCTCGTGCTCGCGCACGAGACCGGTCACCGGATCGGAGCCATCCGAAACCTCAGGTGGGAGGACATCGACTTCGAGGGCCGTGAAGTACGCTGGCGGGCGGAACACGAGAAGACCGGCTACGAGCATGTCACTCCGCTGACCGACGAGGCGCTCGCCGCCTTGGAGGAAGCGCGGAGGATGCGCACTGGGACAGGCGACGCGCCGGTACTGCCTTCGTCGAGGGATGCCACGCGGTGCATGCACCGCGTTACCGCCTTTCAGTGGTGGCGGAAGGCCCAGACGTTCGCGGGACTGGAGCCGAAGGCGCGGCGGGGCTGGCACTCGCTGAGGCGCAAGTTCGCCAGCGACCTGATGGACCTTCCGCTCAAGGTGCTCTGCGAGCTTGGCGGGTGGAAGGATGCACAGACGGTGCTCAGGTGCTACCAGAGACCGGACGCCGGACAACTCAGGACGGCACTGGAAGGCCGCGGCAGGGCTCGCGGCTGAAATCCCGACCAGCGGGAATCATTCGGCGGGAATCCGGCCCACGAGACGCGTAAGTTCATCGGGCGCAATTAGTTGTAAAATCAGCTAATCTTGTCGCGTGTGCTGGCTCACCGGCCTTAGTCGCGTCCGACGGTGCTGTTCCCGGGCTGCCGCGAAGCGCACCGGCTCATCGAACCGAGCCAGCCTGTGCCGCCCGGCGACCGGCCTCGGGGATCCTCCGCGCGGCCTCGCCGCGCTCACCGGCCCGCTCGCCATCGAACCGGCTCTCGGCGATGCGCTCGCGGACCCATTCGTCCACCTCGGTTTCGATCCATCCCACGGCCCGCCCGCCCAGCGCGACCGGCCGGGGGAAGCGCCCCTCTGCCAGCCGCACTTAGATCGTGCTCCGCGACAGGCCGGTGCGCGCTATCACCTCGGGCAGCCGCAGGAAGCGGGTCGGCGGGTTCGTTTTCTGCTCCATTGGGTTCTCGGTCATCGTCCTTCTCCTCATCCTTGTTCGGTGCTTGCTGGTCGGTCTCCGGTCTCACGGGCGTCGAGGCGGATCGCGTCCACCGCCCGATGCTCCGTCCTGCTCGGCGATGAACGCGAGAATCCGGTCCGCCGTCCTCAGCGACGGCGAGCGGCCACGGCCGATCTGGCGCATCAGGTTCGGGTCGCCCAGCGCCTTCTTCCCGAACGCCGTCGGGCTCAGGCTCGAACGCCCGAGGAACGCGCTAACCCGCGATCTGAATAGCTCTTCCAGCGTCTCCATGCCTGAACGCTGGAGGACCATTCGGGACGGCGTCAACGGTCGGAAATTCCCTACTTTTCCACAGCCTTCCATGGGGTTCCGACGCCGTCCACCATCCGTTCGCGGTCGCCGCCAGCGGCGTGGCAAGATCCCCCCTGGCGAACTGCGGAGTGATCGTCCGGAGGTGTGAAAACCGGTGCGACGAGGGCCGGTTCGACCCGGCTTGACGCCGTGGATGCCGGCAACGCGGCCGCGGGCGACCGCCGAACCGCGCTACCGAGGTGGAAGGGTGGTGCTGATCGGCGTTGGGGGAGGCAAGTGGCTACCCGAGGTAGTCGCTCCAAGCTTGCAAGACTTCGGCATGGCGGGTCAGAAGATCGGAGCGCTGGTACGCCCGTACGACTCGGCTCTTCGGAACGTGGGCGAGGCAAGCCTCGGCAACCTCGGCCGGGACGCCGGTCTCGGCCATCCACGACCGGGCGCTCGACCGGAACCCGTGAAGCGTCGAGTCCACCCCGGCGATCTGGAGCAGTCGCGACACCGTCTTCGGCGCAAGCGTCCGGCCGGTCCGCGACGGGAACACCAGCGGCGACTTGTCCGACAGCTTGCGCGCCTTCCTCAGCACCCTCAGCGCGCCAGTGCTGAGCGGGACCGTGCACTCGCGGCCCGCCTTCATCCTCGCCACCGGAATCGTCCAACGTGCCGCGTCCATGTCGATCTCATCCCAGCGTGCGCCACGGGCCTCGCCGGGACGGACCGCCGTGAGCACAATCAGTTCGACGCACAACGCAGCCAGACTCCCGTCCCCCACCCGGCGGATGGAACGAAGCGCCGCAGCGATCTCCCCGTGAGGCAGGGCGCGGTGATGGCTTCCTGCGTTGCCGTTCGGCTTCGGCAAAGCTGCAACGGCCCGATCGACCGGATTGTCCCGGCGATAGTTGCGGCCGATGCTCCACCGGAACACGGCGGCGATCCGGTGCCTGGCCTTCCGCGCGGCCGTGGGCATCGAGTTCCAGATCGGGCCAAGGCACCCGAGCACGTCCGCGCTCGTGATCCGGTCCACCGGCTTGTCGAGGAGCGGGGCGGCGTGGAGCCGGAACGTGGACTCCCACTGCTGGGGCAGAGGGCTCCCGGCCTTCCACGAGTCGCGGTGAAGCTCGATGGTCCGCCGGGCCGCCTCGGCGAAGGTCGGCACGCCGCGCCCGCGCGGATCCTGTCCCCGGCGAACCCTCCGGCTGTTGTCCAGCGCCTTTTCCCGGGCGTCGGCGAGCGTGACCTCGGGATACGGGCCGAGACCGATCGAGGTGAGTCGCCCGTCGATCCTGACGCGCTGACGCCACGTTTTGGTGATCCGGCCGTTGGCCGTCCGGTACACCCGGAGGCTCAGCCCGCGGCCTCCTCGTCCGTCGCCGTAGACTCCGGGTCGGCTGACCGTCCGAACGAAGGCGGCGGTAAGCGTCTTGGGTCGCTTCGTCATGCGGTCCTGATGGTGGACACCTCATGAAGAAGCTACGCCCCCGTGGGGCCCCCGACACCGCGACCGTGCTTCCACCGATACATGACGCTGAGGCGACGGTCGACTTTCTCGAGGGCTAGGGAAAGCGGAGCGATCGAAGGTATGCTCGACGTGTTGTCAGGAGGTGCGCCCGCCAAGAACTGCCGACGAAGCGACGTGGGTATCGGTGGCGGCCCCGAAGTGCGCTCACGGCCACCCCAAGGCCTACCAGTGCGGCGACGACCGTTCTGGCCGTCCGCCCGCCAACCCCGCTATGCCGCTTCGCGAGCATCGTTCTGCTCATCGAGACGGAACGCATCCGGACTGACGCCGACCGTCGCCAGTAGCCTTCCCGAGCAAGACCAGGCGCTGGCCCGGTGGCGCCGGTCACGGGCCTTCGTGTAGTGCCGTGCGGTAGCGGTCAGTTCCGCGAGCATCTCGGCGGTCGTCGCCGCGCAGACCATTCGCACGAACTCGTCACCTTCTCCCATCCGCGACGGCTGGATCCTGATCTCTACCATCATCTTGACCTCCGTGTCGGAATCCTCGGAACAGAAAAGGAAGGGGGCCGGGGGCTGGAGCCCTCACAGGCCACAGCCCCCTCAAAGCCTCCCATCCGTCGTCCTCAGTTGGAGACGTTCAGCGGCATCAACGACTCCGACATGTCGATCTTCACGTCATGGCCACACACCGACCCGTGGAAAAGGCCCGTGTCCGGATTGTCGAGATCCGGGAGCACGCTCGCCGTCGCCTCGATCAGGCCACCGATCCGACAACCGCCTGAGCGCACGTTCAGTTTCCAGTCGAGGGCACCGGCGATCGAGCCCGTGATTCTGACGACATCCGCTCCGAACAACCCAGGGGACACGTTCTCGAAGTGAAGGTTCGAGCGGAGGCTGGGATCGCCGTCCACCAGAAACGCGTAGCCATGGCTCTTCATCCGGCACGCGGTCGGCACGATCGTGAGGCTGATGTCCGTCCCGCTCACGTCGTCTTGCGCCTGAAACTCATCGATGGTCTCGATCACCTCGACCTGTCCCCCCTGCGGACACTGGATCATGACGCTGCCGGGGTGGACGGGGTCGGCTTCATCGTTGAGCGACACCCTGGTGATTCCGCGGAACAGTGCCACGGCCTCGTCCTGCGTGAGCTCCGCGGCGGGCTCGTCCGCGGGCTGGTAGTAGGGTGCGGCGGGGTCCTCTTCGCAGGCCGCCACCATTGCGAGCATGAGTGCGATTGCGGGCATTGAGCGTGCTGACATGGTCCGCCTCCTTTTTTCTGGGCCGGCTTCTCGTCAGGCGACCGGCCCGTTTTCGTCGGTCGGACCGGCGCTTCCGATCCGGCACAACACCAATATCGGCAACGCCGTCAGCCCCCAATAGCGGGAAAGCCCTGGATTTCATGAGGGAAACCACCCCCGAGGCACGGGGATTTCACCTGGCGCCCGGCAGAATGGCTCCTACTGCCCGCCTCTGTCCCCGAGCAGCCCGGCTTCCATGGCGAAGCGGACGACGTCGCGCCGCGTGTGCAGCCCGAGCTTGGCCCGGGCGCGCGCGAGATAGCCCTCGACGGTCTTGGGGCTGAGGGACATCTCCCTGGCCGTCTCCTTGGCCGTAAACCCGTTCGCGTACAGCGCGACCGCCGTACGCTCGTGCGACGACAACACGTCGGGGCCCGGGTTGCCCTTCGAGGGCCCCTGCGGCTCCCGTCGCGCGAGCAGGGCAGCGGCACGGCGCGGCAGGTAGGAGTGGCCGTGCATGACCGCCTCTATGGCCCCCATGAGGTCGGTGTCGGCCACGGTCTTGGTGAGGAAGCCTGCGGCGCCGGCATTGAGCGCTGGAACGAGGAATTCGTCCTCGTCGTGGATGGTGAGGACCAGGACCCTCGTCTCAAGTCCCAGCTCGGTGATGCGCCGGGTCGCCTGGACTCCATCCATCCCGGGCATCGCAAGGTCCATCAGAATGATGTCCGGCTCAAGGGCCTGTGCCCTCGCCACTGCTTCCTCTCCGGACGAGGCCTCGCCAACGACCTCCACCCGCCCGGTGGCCTCCAGCAATGCCTTCAGGCCGGAACGCACCACGAGGTGGTCATCGACCAGGAGTACGCTCACCACTATTAGGACTCCCGTTCCGTCGTTGCCGGTTCCACACGCGTCATGGGCACGGTGGCTCGAATCGTCGTTCCGTTGCCCGGCGAGGTCTCCACGGTGATGCCGCCCCCGACGATCGCCGCCCGCTCATGCATGCTGGTCAGACCGACCTGATCGTCCAACACGAAGCCGCAACCCTCGTCGCGGATCTCGGCGATCAGCGTGCCGCCCGCCGACCAGATCGTGACGGTGGCTTCCTCGACCTGAGCGTGTCTCACGGCATTGGTCACGGCTTCCTGAATGATTCTGTACAGAGCCAGCGTGGCGTCCGCATCGAGTGCGTCAGCGACCGGATCGATGGCGGCGCGGACCGTGAACCCATACACCTCGATCAGTTCGCGAAATGCGGAGTTGAGCGCGGAAGACAGCCCATGACGGTCGAGCTCCGGGGGCAGCAATCCGCGAATCATCCGCTTCACGCCGCGGATCGTGCCATGAATCTGGCTGGCGATCAGCGCTCGCGCCTGCTCTCGCTTGTTCTCTTCCGTCTCGTCCGCCAGGAGCTTCACCCTGATCTTGAGCGCCACAAGGTCCTGGAGAAACTCGTCGTGTAACTCCCGCGACAGGTGCTTTCGCTCATTCTCGGCCGCCGTCAGCATCACTCTGCTCAGCCGTCGCATCCGCGTCCAGCCCGTGACGTCGCGAATGGTGCAGATCACGCACTCCGGCCCTGCCGCCAGTCTCCCCGGGCTCAGGCTGATCTCCACCGGGATGGGCGTCCCGTCCTTGCGCAAGGCCGACAACTCAAGCCCCTGTCCCATCGGACGGGGCCGTGGTGCGCGGGCGTAGTGTCGACGGTGTTGCTCGTGGTGACCGCGCCGGGCGGCGGGAACCAACCGGTCCACGCTGGACCCCTCAAGCTCGTCGCGGCTCCATCCGAACATTGCCAGCGCCTGCGGGTTGAAATCCCGGATCACGCCCTCCGAGTCCACGATGAGCATGGCGTCCGGCGACGCCTCGAACACGGCTCTGTAGTCTCTGTCAGTAAGCAAGCCGGAACCTCCTATGTTCCGAGCAACCAGACCATCGGGACCCGCCAACCCACCGCGCCGGCACACTCGAAATGGAATCGTCCCACCTGGCTACCGCGAGGGGTCTCGGTCTTCCAATTGCTGCCCGGCAAATGTAGCAGCGCCGGTCGACCCGCGCTCGGCCAGCGCGGCGACGAGCCGTTCCACCACGTCCTGAGCGTCGTAGGTACGCCCCGGGGGCGGTTCGTAGTTCAGCACCTTGTTGGCGACTACGCAGGCTCGGGAGCAGTAGAGGACGCCCCTGCCGCTGACGACCCGCTTGCACGCCACCATCTTGCAGTTTCTCCTCACAGGCACCGACATTCAGGACTCCCCGGGGCCGGTACTCGCCACTCGCGCGGATCCTGAGACCGGCGTCCCCGATCGTCCGAAGTTCCAGGTCCCCCTTACCGTCAGGCCGTGTCTGGCGGGGGCGAGCGCGCTCTGCACGCGCGTACCCTCCAGACGCAGGTCCAGCACCCTCGTGATCTCGTAGCGCATTCCGCCCCCGAAAGCCCTGGTCCCACCGTTGACGACATAGAGGCGAGCGTACGGCGTGCCGGCGTTTCGGAGCAGTCCGTACCGGACCTCGGCGTTCACCCGGCCGGCCGCCGGATCGAAGTCGCCCGCCGGCATTCCGCTCACGCCCTGGTCCCACAGCGCCTGGACCCCGCTTCCCGCTTCTCCCCACTCCGGTACCAGCCTGACGGACAGCCCCCGGCCGCTGCGGGCGTGCGAATCGAACTGAATCATGCCGCTGGCTCCCCACTCCTCATATCCGGCGTGCCCTATGGCGAGTATCCTCCCGCGTCCCTCCACCTTCAGTCTTCCCCCCGGGCTTGCGTACTGGAGCCCGCCGCCGATCTCCAAGCCGGCGCCAATGCCGGCGTCGCCGTTATCGTAGCGTGCGCCACTTTCAAGTACCGCGGCCACTTCGTGTCCGGCGTAGACCTCGTACCCCTGCCTCCATTCCAGCGAGGCCCGCGCACGCCGCATGTCCAGAGTCACCGGGTCCACCCGCTCGCTGCCCTGGACCTCGACACGGGTTAGCCAGCCTTCGCCCTTCAGGCGCAGCGAGGCCTCCCCGCCCGCCAGCAGCACGCCCGACACCCCGGCCGCGCCGGTCATGGCGGTGAGGTTGCTCGACCGCAGCTCCTCGCGATCGTCCTCGATGTCGACGGTGCCCCAGCCGTATCCGCCCGTGATCCATCCGGCCACGTCCACGGTGCCAAGGAACCCGGCTACGTACGGATTGAGACTGGTCATCCGGCTGGCATAGGTCCCCTCCACAGGACTCTCGCCGGTTCGGTCCGTGAACGCGAAGTCCCCCGTCGAGCGCGTGGCCGCCACGCCGGCGAGGAGGTGGGGCAGCACCCGAACGTCCGCGCCCGCGTGCAGGTTCAGCATGTCGCCGTCCCACTCGACGAGCCCTCCGCGAGGTCTGGCCATGCCCACGAACTCGCCCCGGCCCCAGGTGGCGAGCCCCAAGCCCCCGATGCCCTGTTGCTGTGCCCCCTCCCCACCCAGCGGAAGGTGGAACGAGGTGCCGTCCAGCAGTTGCCGAACATCGAACCCGGCCCCGACGCCGGAGGCCCCTCCGCTGCCACCGGCCCCGGGTAGCGTGCCGGGACGCCCCGCCGTGCGCGTGCCTCGTAGCGACGAGAATCCGCCCAGTCCAACCTGCCTGCCGAACGGATCGCTGTCCACGAACGACTCGACCCGGCTCGCGATCGCGGCGATGGTGCTCGACGTCATCGCCGCCGAGGCGTGGGGAAGAATCTCCTTGTTCAGCCGCCCGGCCCGCTCGAGCGGATCGTCCGTCGTCGCCGACGCGACGTTCGACGGCTGGCCCGTGCCCGCGACGTTGACTGCCGACACACGATAGTGGCGCGTGCTCCCCGGCTTCAGGCCGGCGTGCTGGTAGCCTGTAGCGGAGACGCCCGTCGATTCTACCAGGTCTGTCCACGTGGTGCTGTCCACCCGCACTTCGATCCGGTATCCGCTGATCGGCGCGCCGCCGTCGTAGTTGGGTGCGGTCCAGGTCAGGTCGATCCTGGTCGACAGGGTTGCGGTCGCCTGAAGGGCGGTGGGAGGATCCGGCACGGTGGCGTCGGTCGTGGCACTGGCAACTCCCGACTCCGACCCCCTGCCCACTCTGTTGATCGCGGCCACCCGGTAGTGGCGGGTCGTGGCCGGCGCCAGTCCGGTATGGGAATATTGGGTGGATGTCGAGCGCGTATTGGTGACCAGATCCGACCACGGGCCGTTGCGACTCTCGGCGGCCTGTATCCGGTAGCCGGCGAGGGGAGCGCCACCATCGAAAGCCGGCGCGGTCCACGAAAGGTCGATCTGCGAGGTCCCGTTGGCGACGGCCGCCACGTTGGTGGGCGAGCCGGGAACGGTAGCGTCGGTGGTCGCGCGGGCGACGTTGGAGAACGGGCTCGGGCCGGCCGAGTTGATCGCGCGGACCCGGTAGTGCCGCGTGGTGGCAGGACTCAGGCCCGTGTGCGAAAAGGTGGTGGCGGTGGAGTTGGTGTTGCCCCGCAGCGGGCTCCAGGCGGTGCCGTTGGGCGAACTCTCGATCCGGTAGCCGGTGATGGCGGCGCCGCCGTCGTCGGACGGCCGGTTCCAGGAAAGGTCGATCCGCGACTGTCCGACCGCCCTCGCCGACAACCCGGTGGGCGCGGTTGGCACGGTCGCGTCCGTGGTGGCCCGCGCGATGTTCGAGGCGGGCCCCGTACCGGCCGAGTTGATCGCAAAGACCCGGTAGTGCCGCGTGGCGGCGGGACTCAGGCCCGTGTGCGAAAAAGTGGTGGCGGTGGAGTTGGTGATGCTCCGTAGCGCGGTCCAGGTGCTGCCGTTTGAGGAGCTCTCGATCCGGTACCCGGTGATCCGTGCACCGCCGTCCGAGAGCGGGGCCCGCCAGGCCAGGTCGATCCGCGAGGTGCCGCGAGCGGTCGCGGCGAGGCCGGTCGGCGCGCCGGGCACGGCCGCACTCGTGGTGGCGAAGGCCACCCTGGAGTAGGCGCCCCTGCCCTGCGAGTTGATCGCCGCGACCCGGTAGTAGCGCCGGCTGCCGGGGTTGAGCCCCGTGTGCGTGTAGGTTCTGGTCCGGTTGCTCGAGGTCACCGGGAGCCAACCAGACGTGCCCGTCCGCGAGACTTCGATTCGGTAGGCCGTAATCGGCGCGCCTCCGGGGTCGTTCGGAGACGTCCACGCGAGCCTGATGCTGGTCTGCCCGACGGCGGTCGCCGAGAGCTCCAGGGGCGCGCTCGGCCTGCCGATGTCGGTTGTAGCGTTGGCAACGTTGGACCAATCGCCGCGGTCCGCGGAACTGATCGCGGCGACGCGGTAGTGGCGAGTTGTCCCCGCCGCAAGCCCGCTGTGCGGGTACGTGGTCCGCGTCGAGCGCGTGTTGCTTTCAAGATCGGTCCAGGAGCTGCCTTCGTTAGTCGACACCTGCACTCTGTAACCGGTGATCCCACCGCCCACGTTGGACGGGGCCGTCCAGGAAAGATCGATTTGGGTGCGTCCGTTCGCCCTTGCCGTCAATCCCGTGGGCTTGCCGGGCCGGTCAGAGTCCGTGGTAGCGGAGGCGGTGTCGGATACGGGCCCCCTGCCCTCGTCGTTCCACGCGGATACCCTGTAGTGCCGGGTCGTACCCGGATCGAGGCCGGTGTGTCGGTATTCCGTGTCGTCGTCCCGTGTGTCGCTCTCCAGCGTCCTCCACGTGTCCCCCTCATTGGACGACACCTCGATGCGATAACCGGTGATGCTGCCGCCCGTACCCGAGCTCACCGGCGCCCGCCAATCAAGCTCGATGACGGCTTGTCCATCGGCGGTGGCGGTGAGGCCACGCGGAGCGCTGGGGAGGCGGGTGCTCGTCCGGGTGTTGTTGGTGACGCGTCGGTTGGTGAACTCGTCAGCCTCGTTGCCCGCTTCATCCTGGATGAGTCCACTGGTCTGCGAGCCATGATCATAGTCAATTCGTACGTTGTCGCTTCGGTCGACCGGGCTTTCGAGCGTGAGGGTCACTCTGTCGTCCCTGATATCGACTTCCTCGACGAAGCGATTGGCACCATCCACCGTGACGTCGAAACGGGTCGTTCTCGGTACAGAGCGCTCGTCGAGGTCCTCGTCGTACTCCAGGACGAGTTCGTCGCCTTCCACGGTGGCATCGTCCAGCTCCGGTTCGATCGTATCTACCAGGAACTCCTCGCTTTCCGCGTCGTTGGGGTCGTCCGTGGACACACTGCGCACCGCGGCGGTCCGAATCCTGACCGTCAGGGGTCCTTCATAGTCGTCCTCCGGCTCGACATCGAATTCGTACTCGTCGGCCGACACCTCGCTAAAACTGTCGGCCGAGCCATGGGTGACATCGACATCGCGGAGGGAGAAACCATCGACATCCTCCGAAAACTCGACCGTGACCGTAAACTTGGCGCTCTTGGGAAGGTCCGCGTCGTCGGTCCTGATGGTCACTGTCGGCACACCGCGCGATCCGGCAACCGGACGCGGTCCCCGAGCGTCGACTCGGCCCGCCTCCACGCTCGCCACCGCCTCACCAGTCCCGTCCTCGAACGATGTCCGTTGCGCATGTGCGCTGGATTGGGGAAGAAGGATCACACCCGCCACGACCCAAGGCATCCATGCTCGCATTTACGATCACTCCGTTCGATGGCCCGGGACTTGGGGCCCCGGCTCAATGTGGTTCCAAGGTGTGAAAAGGCGTCGCCCCCGCCCGGCGAACCGGACGGGGGCGATCCTTACTGCGCCATCGAGGTTCCTGGTGTGGAATTCGATGGGTTAGGCCGTTCCTACTTCCTGGTGAAGATCAGGAGGTAGTCGCGGGTGTTGTCCTCGTTTTGGTCCGGGTCGGTATCAGCACCGTCGCTGTCGGTGATCCTGAAGCAGACCCCGTCGCTTCCCTTCGCGGTCGACGTGTTAGCCAGCAGCGTGAGGGTGCCGGACGTGCCACTGAGGGCGCCAAAATCGCACGGTGTGGCGGCGTCCACGTCGTATTCGCCCCACGTCACCTCGCCGAATCCCGTGGTCATGCTGGAGGCTGCAACCGTGAGATCCGTAATCGGGATCGTTCCATCGTTGTCGCCCTTGTCCACCGTGATCCTCTTGGTGGTCGTCCCGGTCACCGGATCCGTCTCACCGTCGGGATCCAGGTTGAGCCCGTCCCGATCCAGTTCCACCCTGTCGCCGCTCCACGAGATCGTGACCGTCTTCACGCGCACGTCGGCGTTGCGCCGGATACTGAAGCCCGCTGTCGCCGCATCGTTGGTCGCATAGCCGTCCTCGGCCGCGACGTGGACGTAGTACGTCCGGGTGCCCGCCTTGGGCAACGTTACATCCGTGGCCTTCCCGTTGGTCACCGCTTGCGAGTACACCCCAGTTCCGCTGGGCGTCGCATCCGTGGCGCTTGAACTCAGCCGGATCGTCGCGTCGTCGTCGGCTTCGACCACCACGGAGAATTCACCGTCGTCGCTGTGGCCACATTGGGGAGTGGCGTTGGTCGGGTCTGCGGCGGTAGGACACACAGTACCGTCGATCTCCACCCTCGTGAGGTCAGAGCCAGCTTCCGCGTTCCGGTCCTTGATCCAGAACCTCTCGGTGTCGTCATCGGCACGCCCACCCATCAGTTCGACGACCTGCTGGCTGTAGAAGGTGTCTTCGTTATCGCCTGTATTGAAGCCCGTGCCGCCTTCGGCAACACCGCCAGCGTCCACAGCTATATATCCTGCCGGCGGGTCGGGGGTCACCTCGTAGATGCCCTCCCTGAGGTCTTCGGCAGTCCAATTGCCCTTCGCGTCCACATCGGCTTCCACTTCCACGCCGGTGTACTCCGTGCACTGGGTTAGGGGAGCAGCCGCCACTACCGGATCAGCGTCGGGATCCGCCAGCCTAAAGTCCGTCGTCTTGCACTGGCGCAGTTCGATGACCGTGCGGCTGTGCGCGGCACGCACGCTCGGATCAAACACTTCACCCTCAGCCTCGCCGTCCTTGTACAGGAGCACGAAGTTGTTGTCGGCATCGCGTGTGCCGTAGGAGGCCGTGCTGGCGTGGTAGTCCCAGCTTGGGATTCCGGGCTCGGTACCCGCTGTCGGCGGCGTCCCAGCTGTCGTGAGCGCGTGCGTCACGACATCCGTCGCCTTCTCGGCCGTCTTTCCGATCTTGGTGTTGCCGTTCCTGACCGCGGTGTACAGGTCCGTCTCCACGGGCTTCACGAAATACATATCGCCCCTGGTCAGGCCCTCGAACATGTACACGCCGTCCCCGTCCGTCTCGACCATCAACGGGTCGCCGTTGTCGTCCGTCACGGCCTTGTCGGCCACGTAGTTGTTCTTGGTGGTGCCCGAGCCGCCGACCTTCTTCGCCGTGTAGACGCCCACCATGACGCCCGCTCTGGACTCGTCGCTCGTCAAGCCGCTGCGTCCGTTGGAGTCGTTGGCGATCCTGCCACGGATCACGCCGCGCAGGTTGGTGGCGGACAGGTCTTCGGAATCGCTGTCGCCGGTGTACTCGTCGTCGTCCTCGCCCTCGTCGTGCATCACGGAGAGCACGCCGGTCTCGTTTTCCTGCCAGCTTCCGGCCCTGGCCGCAAGCGTGGCCCTGTACCGGCCGTCCGCGACACCCGTGAACGAGTACTTGGCCGCGCCGCCGGTTCCGGCGGTGATTGTGGCGTCGTCTTCCAGATCGTCCGCGTAGTCGTCGTTGCTGTTGACCGGCGTCAGGCTCACCGTGGCCTTGTCGCCCTTGTCAAGACCGGTGATCGAGCCCGAGATCGTCCCGGTCGTCCACTTGTAGGCGTACGTCGAGCATACCTGGTTGGGATCGTCGTCCTCCTGCCGTTGCAGCGGGCACAGCCATACGTCCGGACGCGCGCCGCCCATGTCGCCGAACGCGCCGACGATCTTGCCATCAGGATAGTCGTCCAGCTGGTCGCCGAACGCGTCGATCTCCCTCGTGGACCGGCTGTCCGGAACGATCACCATGTCGTTCCCCTCCTCGGCCACAACCGTGATCTCGGTGCCCGCCGGGATGTTCTTGAACGACACCATGCCGGAGGCGCCCGCCTTCGCGACAGCCCTCTCATCGTCCGTCTTGGGATCGGCGTCGTGATCGTACTCGAGCACTCTCAGCCTGCCGCGACTGTCGCCCGTCATCAGCGTGATCGTGATCTCGTCCACCGCGCTGCCGTCCTTCTCCGGCCGGGCATCGCCCTCGCCGAGACCGATGAAGTCCGTGTACCCGGCCCGGTCGTCCAGCTCGCGGTGCACGCCCACGTAGATGGCCTGCGTCGTGAACGTGACGCGGATCGGACCAAGGTCGAGCATGTCATCGTCCTTGCCCGGCGGAAGCTCGAGCCCGGTGTGCGTCAAGGTCAGAGCGTCGCCCTGCTCCCACGCCTCGCCCTGGTCGGGCTGGCCGGCCTTGTCACCCTCGGCCGCCATCACCGTGAACATCGCGGGCAGCATCGTCGGGTCGGTGATCTTGTACGAGAACGTCGATTTGCCCAGGTTGTCGCCCTTCGTGGTGTCCGTGGGCATGGTCGCGTTGACCGTTTCGCCATCCTCGTCAACCATCATGAGCGGCATGGCGTCGTCGGCCTCCGGGTCGCCCATATACACCTGTGTGTTCCAGCCCCCCAGCCCCTCGTCGCCGTCGCGCGCGTCCTCGTTGCTCTTCACCCAGAAGTCGAAGCTGACTGCCGTGTTCAACAGCGTCGCGACTTCCATCTCGTCGTCCGCCGCGTAGAGACGCGCCGTCGACGCGAACGCGATCTCGACCAACTGATTGCCCGACACCACGAGGTCGGCGTGGCCGGTCTCCACCGCCTTCACGAAGACGATGTTGTCGCTGTCGTCGCTGCCGGGACTGGTGTCGTCGGCACGCGCGAAGCTGAACGTCGCCATCCCCATCGCGTCAGTCTCGGCCTCGCCCAGCTTGCCGCTTCCGTCGGCCCGGGCGTACAGCGCCAGCTTCACGCCCTTGACCGGAGGACCGAAGTGTTCGCCGCCCCCCATGCGCGCGCCGGTGGCTAC
Organism: Gemmatimonadetes bacterium bin94; assembly: GCA_002238865.1. GTDB lineage: Bacteria > Gemmatimonadota > Gemmatimonadetes > Longimicrobiales > Gaopeijiaceae > Bin94. The sequence continues at coordinate 15,926 of MPNE01000034.1, forward strand.
CGTCTGCATCGTGATCCGGAACGGGAAGTTGACCGTCGCGCTGCCAGCCGCGTCAACCATCACCACCGACGACTCTCCAACGAAGGCTACGCCGGCCGCTGCGAGCGCCGCCGCCACCATCTCATTGTTGGCCGGAAGCTCGACCTGGTACGACCCGGCCCGCAGGCTCTCACCCGTCGAGTAGGTACCATCCGCACTGATGGCAACTTCGGTCATCGTGTTGAGATCCGGACCCCGGAGAACCACCTTCGCCTGCGTTAGCAGGCCGGCCACCATCGCCTTCGTCTCATCGTCCTGGATCGCCAGCCACGGCGCAAGTGCTTCGGTGATCGTGGGCTCGCCCGTGGTGTGCATCTTGTCCTGCATCACCTCGTCGATGAACAGCACACCCGAGATTGAAGCAGTCCGCGTGTGTGTGCCTTCGAAGTTCGTGATGTTCGACTCGGAGTCGCCCAGCACGACCGTGGCAGTGGTCTCGTCGAAGTTGTAGGCGTCCGCGTTCGGGTTCGTCATGGTGAGGACATAGGTGCCCTCGGCCAGGCCGGCGAACGAGTACTGCCCGCCGTTGGCCGTGGTGGCCGTGGCTTCCGCCGCGCCCGCAAGGGCGACCTCTACGCCGTCAAGACCCTGGTCCTCGACACTCACCCGGCCACTGATGCCGGAGGTGCGAAGGAGCGTGCCTTCGAACGGAATGTTCGCGGTCTCGCCAGTGGCGACCGTGACGTTCTCGGAAGTCGTTGCGAACTCGTAGTCGTCGGTGTCGTAGCCCGAGATCGCGACCGAGTAGTCGCCCTGCTTGAGCTTCGAGAAGGCGTACAGGCCACCGGCGTCGGTGACGTCGGTCATGTCTTCGCCTTCGCCGGTCATGGTGACCGTCACGCCCTCAAGGCCCACGCCCTCGACGCTGACCTGGCCCATGATCCCCGCGGTGCGGAGATACGTGCCGTCGAAGCTGACGACCTTGGACTCGCCCACGCCGACCGTGGCGGCGGACGAGGTGCTCCCGAAGCCGACCTCGTCCATGTCGAATCCGGAGATCTCGACCGAGTAGGTGCCGGCCCGGAGACCGGTGAACGAATACTGACCGTTGTTGTCGGTGGCGGTCTGGGAGTCGGCCATGCCCGAAAGCTTGACCGTCACACCTCCGAGACCCGTGTTCTCGACCGTCACGGTGCCCATGATGGAAGCGGTACGGATGTAGGAGCCGCGGAAGTCAACGGTGACCGATCCGCCGGTGTCGGGGATCGTGGCCGCGGAAGACGTCGCATCGAAGCTGGCGTCCGCCGGGAAGCCGCTGATGGTGACGGTGTAGGCACCGGCCGGAACTGCGTCGAAGCGGTAGGTGCCGCCGCCTGCGGTCGTGGTGGAGGCGCCGTTGCTGAGATTGACGGATACTCCGTCGATCCCCATCCCCTCGATCGACACCTGGCCCATGATCGAGCCGGTGGGCGGAGGAGGAATAATGTCCTCTCCGCACGCCGCGATCATCGGAAGGGCCAGCACCGTCGCCATTGCGAGGTACTTCTTGAATCGGTTCATGCCGTTCTCCTTTGTGGAAACGGTGTGAAGACCCCCGCGAAGTCGGGGGCGCTGACCCTTCGTACCAGCAAGATCGGTGCCAACTGGTGGACTTTTCGCCAACTGTATTCCCCGCAACAACATAGCCCGCGAATCGCATCGGCCACTCCGGGGGCCCGATAGAGTGAAAAACCGACCCTGATGTGAAAAACACTACCGATCCGACCTCGCGACCCGCGGACCGTTTGGCTACCATTGGCCACGCGAATCGCCGGGCTCGACTGGCTCCGTCGTCGTCGCAACGGGGAGACCGACGCACACGGGCTGGGTGTGCCGTTCGTCCCTGGGGCACAACAGGACCACGATAATACTGTACGCGCACGCACAGGCAAGGAGGAAGCCATGATCGCGGTCTACGCCGACTCTCCAGGCGTTCGGCACCTGATCGAAAGCCTGCTCTCCGGTACTGCTTACCAGACCGCAGGACGCCAGTCTGAATTCCGCTCCATGATGGAGCAAGCTCACGTCGGAATCGTAGGCACCCTGGAATGTTCGACTGGAGCCGTGCGCGACCTCATGTCCACAGTTCGGTTTGGAGAGGCAGTCGGACCGACTTGCATCGTCGTTACGCCGGTTACGTTCGAGAATCTGAGGACCCTCCGGGAGATCGAGTGCGACAGGCTTCACGTCGTGTGGGTGGAGGAGGTGGAGGAGCGACTCCCTCGAGTGCTGGAAGCGGTCGCGCCATCGGGTTTTGATCCGCTTCACCCTCTGGGTACGAGGTTGTTGTCGGCGCTCTCCCTGAGCACGCCAGTGGCCCGCGCGGTCAAGCTCGCTTGTGGGGTCTCCCACAATCGCCTGCTGGAGGTCCCGCGCGATCGCCCGGGCCCGCCCGCGAGCTCCGTATCCGAGTTGGCGAAACGAGTCAACCTCGACCCCAAGGAACTCGGGTACCGTTGGACGGCCGAGATTCCGTTGCGGTGTACGCTGAAGCAGATGCTTAAGTGGGCGGTGCTCCTCTGGGCGATCCGGCAGCGCAACGGAGACACGTGGCAGCGCATCGCGGACAACGCGGGTTTGAGCCCTCAGACGCTCCGACGCTACAGCCTGGAACTCCTCCAGTGCGGTCTCGATTCCGCAGCTTGTAGTCCGACGTTGGTGAAACGCCGATTCGATGAGTGGTTGTCTTGGGTCACGATCGAATAGGGTCAGCATTGGGCCGCCTATTGCCGCACGTCCGTAGATCCGCGACGCCCGTCGAACAGCAGACTGCTGGCAGGTCTTCCCTGCGCCCCCCTCCATTGGCGGGGTCGCACCAGATCGCACTCTCCACGTCAGACTCGCTGGCGCGAACTGAAGCTCTCGCTTTGGTGCCCACGCCGGTGTGTCCTTGGCGGGATTGACGTTTCACGGACCACGCAGGTCTCCACGTCCGTTTGTCCCTCTTCCGAAGGGCCGGTTTCCGCCCGCGCGGCGGTACCGTTCGTCGTCAATGCTCGTCGATGCCATGCGCTCTTGTAGTCGAGTTGCCTCGTGAACTCCACCGCCCCCCCACCGTGTCCCGGCTCGGCGTACACCGTGATCTTCCCGTACCTGCGAACGATCCCGGCCGTCTGGTGGTGCACCGCGTCCCTTTGGCGGTTCCGGATTCTGCGGCCTGTCTTCGCCAAGGCGGCCTCCGCCCTTCTCAGCCTGGCTGTTCTCTCGTAGCCCTCGATCCAGTGACCACACGGCGCCTTCCGCTTGTCACGGGCGAGGAGGCCGGATCGCGCGTCGGCTCGCATCAACCCGCCGCAGTCGGCGCATCGCCACGACCGCCTCCCCGCACGGCGCCTCAGCTTGGCCATCCGTCGCTCGAGCTCTCGACACCGGTCCAAGTCCGTACACACCGTCGTCCCGCTGGCGACATCGGTCACCTCGGCCACGCCGCCCGGGCCGAGTCTCACGTGGCACGTCTCCCGCTGCGGCTCTACGTAGGCAGGCATCGGAGCCTCGATCGAGAGCGAAAGGGTCCACGTCCCTCCGTGACGGCGGATGCGGCCCGACATGATCTTTCCGTCAGGAATGGTCCCCCGGTAGCGAGTCCACCCGTGAGGAGCCCTCGACAACCTCACGTAGCTTCCGCTCACCCTCAGCATCTGGTTGTGGACGTAGATCGACGTCGGCCGGCCACGCCGAAGAACGGGCCAACCGCTTTCCCTGCCCCGCTTGCCAGCATCCAGTCGTGCGAACGCCCCCCGAACCGCCACCGCATGGTCCCTGCGATGCTGATTGCGGGCGTGGGCGGGCCAGCCGAGGCCGGGATGGGCAGACGCGAATTCATACACGACATCCTGGAGTGCCCTGCGTGACAGACGCTTGCCCGTCTCCCGGTACGACGCCTCGTCGCGCTCGAGCAACAGGTCGCGCAACCTGCCGCCCGACTGCGCCCACCGTGCGAACCGCTCCGCTTGGGCACGGGTCGGGTAGAGCTTCAGTCGGCATCCGAACCTACGAAGCCGGATCACAGGTCGTTGGTCGATCTCAGGTGGGAACCACCGTTGTGAGCCATGGCTGGGCCACTCCAATCGAAAAACGAAACGTGCGTGGATCCGCCTGACACGGCAAGACCCACTCTGCCACCGGCCGACTCGGTTCTCGGGCCCCCGCACTTGCCCATCAGGGGGAGTCCACCATACGCTCTTGGATTCCCGCCCTTCGCTCGGAGAGCCTGGTCCGTTCTGGTGCCTTCGTTGCGCCGCCACGGGCTTTACACGCTCAACGCCACGACCAACCCCGCCATGAACCATGGAGACGTGCATGTTTCGGCGGTGTTCAGCAGGCGCGCTTTCACCCGGTCAGTTCTAGTCGTTCATCCTGTCGATGGGCAGCCCGCTGGGGACGCGGTCAGGTATCGTGTGACTGAGGTTTCGCGCGGAGGCATCGGTCAACGCCCGTAGGAAGGCCACCAAGTTGGCGTGGGTTTCCTCGTTGAACCTGAGCGTGAACAGCACGGGATCCTGGTTGGCCAGAACATCTTCGACATTGTTGAGCAGCGTGGGCCACAGCAGCCGGTCTGGAACGTGTTCAGCGATGTCGTACGCCCTTAGTTAGCTGCGATGCGGCGTCGTTGTAGTGGGCCACGAAGGTTTCGAGGGTGGCGAACTGGCCCAGATGTCCGTAAGGGGCCGTGAGCTCCACATTCCTCAACGCGCGAGCCATGAAGTGTCTCCGGTCACTCGGGAAATGCGTGATCCCCTCGCGTCCGAAATCCCCCCTGCCGTCGGTCTTGCCGGGTCCGAACTGAGGGAGCGCGGCGTTGTGGAAGTCGCCTGCGAGCTCGACCTCTTGTGGCAGTTGGCGCAGCCGATGGTCATGAAGTCCCTCGCACCTGCCAGCGCGGAGTCGCTCAGCGCATCGTTGTCCCCGCGCAGGAACCTGTCCCAGGGCGTGTTGTTGAACACGAACTCCACGGCGTAGAAACCGGCGATGGCGTTGGACGCGTGGGCGAAGCTCATGCTGTCAAACGGGGCACCGGGATACGCCCTCTCGAAGAGACCGACGTACTCGGGAACATCCCCCAGCCGCTCCATGAGGAGACCCCAAATGCCTCGGAAATCGTCGTCGGCGAGGTCGGCGAGGTCGTTGTCTCCCGGTTGGCCACGCATCTCGTGTCTGGACGTCACCGGGAACAGACCCTGGGCCGACATGGCCCCGAACTCGAAGACATCGGCCATCTCAGGGGTCAGTTGATCCTTGGCCGGGGTGCTGATGGAACCGTCCGACCTCTCCTCCACCCGGCCGTCCCAGAAGAGGCGAGTTGCTCCGGGAAGGTTGAAGACCGCAGGGGAGTTCCTGGGAATGAAGATGCCCTCGGGGTGCGAACGCTGCGACCCCAAGCCCGTGCCACCCTCGTCGATCGACAGAGTCCTGGCGTCCCCCGTGGCCATTTCCGGGAGATGGCAGGTCATGCACGCGATGTTTCGGTTGCCGCTGAGGATCTTGTCGAATGCCAGCGCCCGGCCAAGCGTGACCAGGTCGTTTCGCACTGGGCGCGGGTTGGGAAGGGATTCAAGGCCACGCGTCGCGGCCAGCATCCGGACCTCCGTGGCGAGGTCGTCGCGGGTGGGCTCGGCCGGAGAATCGCAGGCCACCAACCCCGCAGGCGAACAGCCCGGCCCAAGAGGCCACGAACGGTATCCACGGCGCTTTCGAGGTCCGGTCGCTGTGCGGTGAATCACGGTCGGGTCGGGTCAGTTTACAATCCTCCCACGTCTGCGATCACCGTGTTCCCCTCTGGCTCACTTCACGTAGAACATCTCCGTTTCGTCAACGCACTCGGTGACGCGAAGCGCCTTACCCTCTTCCAACAGCAATCCAGCGTGTTGGCAGTCCAGCCCTTGCTGATTCAACACCAGGATCGTGTGAGAGTACGAGTACGTTCCGGCGTAGTTGACGGTCGCCGTGTCCACGCCGAGCACGACGGAGAACGAATTGGTGTACGTGCCGCTTTCGTCCAACTTCATCGCACCGGCGGTCACCGTTGCGCCGTTGCCGAAGGTGGTGGGCAACGACTGGCCCCCCACCTTCTGAAGCGTGTAGTCCCCGGCGGGATCGGGGTTGCTCACGTCCGCAAACAGATCGATGTCCTCGCACGCCAAGCCTAGGAGCGCGACGACTAGCAACAACCTCTTCCTCATGGCTTCATAACCTTCCGTTCCAAAGGGGTGGGACCAACACGCTCGGTGGCCGTATTCTACACCCCACCGAAAGGGGTTACAAAGGGGATCATATTACGATCCTTGAATCTACCGCGATCATTTCGGCGACGGTTTGAGCGGTTCCGGGGCTGAAGCAACGCCTTGCCGACCGCTTCCGGGGTAGAGCGTCGCGTCCTGTGTCGCGTGGTCGTCCACGAAGCTCCTGCAACGGTCTCCCGGTCGGTCCGGTCGATGACCCGCGCGGCCACCTGACCGGTCTTCCGACCCTTCGCGCCGACGACCGCAGGTAACCGGCCATCGGCATCCAATAGGATTGTGCACGAGGCCGCGACCAACCCGGCGGCGCACGCGATGGTGAGTCCGAGCGAAAAGCCCCACGACCGAGCTACTCGGCACCCCTCACGTAGTACGCCGCGGTCACGAGATCGGGCATCCGGGCATCGTGCCAACGGCGCGTGACCTCGAGCGCGGAGAGTCTGATTCCTGCCCGGTCCAAATCCTCGGCCATGCCGATGCGGGGACTGCTTGCCGTAAAGTTCCCTCGGAGACCGGCAGCGGCCGCCGCCGCCTTGATCCGGTTCGAGATCGACCGTCCGGACTTGAGACCAAAGACCAAGGCGTCGGCCGGGACATCTCCGGTCTGGATCGCCCTCAGTGCTTCGACTGTTCGCGGGCTCAGATACTGCACCGGACGTCGCGCCAAGTTGAGGCGGCCGGTTCCGTCGGAAAGGAAGTCGATCGCATCCCACCGGAGTGTCGCAGCCTCCGATCGCCGGAGCAGAGCGTCGCGCATGGTCGAGATCAGTGCAAGGTCAACCAACCCCCGGACTCGCGCGGCATCTTCATTCTCGAAGCGCCCCGCCTGTTGGCGCCGGGGTTTGGTCGCCGTGTCACGGATTCTCGCGAGATGCGCACCTGTGAGGCCCGTGACTTCCTGAGCGTCCTGGCCTGGGCGGCTCAGAGAGTCCTGCAACAGGCGGCGCACCACCGGGGAGTCGGAGGGGACGGGGCGTCCCGTCCGGCGATGGTGGTGGCGGATCGCGGCTCGGTCCGCCTTGAGGCTGGAGGGACGCCGTCCGTTGGCGTGCCGGTGCTTCAGGTACTCTTCCACGGCTTCCGAGGTGGCCGGCAGCGATGTGTGGCCGTTGTCGCTTGCCCACGCACGGAAACGATTCCAAGCGCCGGCATAGTTTCGGCGCGTCGAGGCACTGAGGCTCTCGTCCGCAGGCGCATCGCGGATTTCCGGCAATCCAGAAGTGGTGTCCTCGTCAAGGACCTCGGCGGAAAACGTCATTCGGGGGGCTACGTCCTCGGAACCCGCGAGGGTGTGAGGGTAGGAAAAGCGATTGGGGAGCGTGCTGTCCCTTATTGAAATGTCGGCGTTGCGGTAACATCGGTCAAGCCGTATCTTCCCCGCGTCACCAATCGGTCAGGAGGTCACGGCGAGTTAGGTCGCGTCGAACCTCTCTAACTCACAACGACGCCCGCCGATGCGCTCTCCAGAAGACACGCTCCATGTCGACGACGGACGGACCGGCTTCGTGTTTGCCATTCCGTCACCTGGGAGGGCGCGATCAGCCGCATCCGCCTGAGCGGCGACGAAGAGTCGTTCGTCCTTGACGGCAACACCGACCTGCCGATGACGATCCTCCGGGACCCGGTCGCGGGGCAGGTGCGCGCGATTCTGCGCCGCCGCGTCGCCGAGGCGATGGACGCCGTCGGCGAACCCGGTCTCGAAATCCTCTTCAGCCGGGGGATCCCGGAGTAAATTAGACCTCTGTGCAATTGGAACGGCTTATGCCATCTGGGGCTCCGCGACACAGCGTCTCGAAGTCGGTCCGCGCTGGTGCAGTGGCCTGGGCTGTGGCCGCGCTGGTTGTGGCCTGCGAGAACCCGCAGGCGCCCGTCTCGTGCGGACCCATTCCGCAGCAGACGATCAATGTGGCCGAAGTGGCGAGCGTCACCGCGTGCTTCAACGACGCGGACGGCGACGTGCTGAGCTACGCCGTGAGTTCGTCGAACGAGTCCGTGGCCATCGCGACCCATGGCGGTACCGAGGTCGCGGTAACGGCGCGGGCGCCGGGAAGTGCGACCATCGCGCTGACGGCGACGGATCGTGACGGACTGCAAGCGCAGCAGAGCTTCGGGGTAGTCGTTCCGAACCGTCCGCCGCGCGCGCTGGGCAGCATCGCGGCCCGGCGGGTGGAAGTGGGCCAGGGGGTGGTTATCGCTCTGGCGCCCTGGTTCGAGGAACCCGACGGCCAGAGCCTCACCTTCCGCGTTGCCCCGGCGGATCGGGCCGTGGCGGGCGTTGCCCTTTCGGGAGATCGCGTGACGCTGGTAGCGCTCGCGAAGGGGACAACCAACATCACCGCGACGGCCACGGACCCTGGCGGACTGGAAGCCGTGCAGGTGTTCCGGTTCGAGGTGCCCAACCGGGGGCCGGTCGCGCTGGGTACGATCGAGGGACAGGTCTTGCGGCGCGGAGAACAACGCACGGTCGATCTGACCCCGTGGTTCAACGACCCCGACGGGGATCCGCTGGTCTACGCGGCGGCGGCGGCGAGTCCGAGTGTGGTGACGGCCACGGTGTCCGGCGCAACACTTCGGCTGACGGTGGTCGCGGCCGGCGAAACGGCGGTCACGGTGACGGCGCGTGACCCGGACGGCAGCGCAGCGACCCACAGTTTCAGCGCCGAATCGCTGAACCGGCCGCCGCTGCCGGCAGGTTCGATGCCGGATCAGGCCGTGCGCGCCGGCGAGACCGCCAGATTCGATGTATCGCCCTACTTCACGGACCCGGACGGCGATCCGCTGACCTACACGGCCTCGTCTTCGGACGGAGCGGCTGCGTCGGTCGAGGTCTTCGGCGCGACCCTGGAGCTCTCGGGACGCCAAGCGGGAAGGGCGAAGATCACCGTCGCGGCCACGGATCCGAGCGGACTGGAGGCCACCCAGTCCTTCCAGGTGACGGTGGAAGGTCCGCCCGAGGACCCGGGCTCGTTCCGAATCGACCTCCGCTTCGCAACTGCGATGAGCGCGACCCAGGAAGCGGCGTTTCGGAACGCTGCGGCGCGCTGGATGGCGGTGCTGGCGGACACGGAGCTACCGGACATGCCAGTGCCCGAGGGCACGGTCCGTTGCCGGTTCCCCGAGCGGACCTACGAGCAGCCTGTGAGCGTCGTTGACGACCTGTTCATCATCGCGGCGGTTGCCGAACTCGACGGCGACGGAAGGATACTCGGCCGGGCCGGCTTCTGTGCGGTCCGCAGCGCTTCGCAGCTGCCGTGGTTCGGAATCATGGAGCTCGACGCCGCGGACTTGGACTGGATGGAGACGAACGGTACCCTCGAAGCCGTGATCCTCCACGAAATGGCACACGTGCTCGGCGTCGGCACGCTGTGGGACCGCCTTGGCCTGCTGCGCAATCCCTCGCTGGCGGCGGAAGCCGAGGTGGACACGCACTTCTCGGGGGCACAGGCGGCTCGGGCGTTCGACGGCGCCGGAGGCGCTTCCTACACGGCGGGCGCGAAGGTGCCGGTGGAGAATAGTGGCACCCGGCCCGGCAGCGACGATGCCCACTGGCGTAAGAGCGTCTTCGGCCCGGAGCTGATGGGTCCCAGCATCGCGCCCGGATCGAGTCCCCTCAGTCGTGTGACGATCGCGTCGCTCGCCGACATGGGCTACGCCGTGCGAATGGACCTTGCGGACGCGTTCCGGCTTCCCGGTGCGGCCGGTGTTCTCGCTCACCAGCGGCGGGCGATCGATCTCGGCAACGACGTGGTTCGGCCCCGCCTCGAGGTGCGCGACCGGAACGGGCGGGTGGTGAAGATCGAGCCCGGCGGCCGGTGACACTTCCCATTGACCTCTACGTCCCCGATCCGCGGGACCCATGCAAACCATCCGAGAGGAACCAGATGATGAAGCAACTCCGACAAACCACACAACGGTCTGCCCGGATCCAGGGGGCATGCCTCCTGCTGTTGATCGCGCTCCTGGCGACCGCCTGCGAGGCCCCCGCGGCGCCGGCCGCCTGCGGCTCGCTTCCACAGGTCACGGTGAATGTCGGCGAGACCTCCAGCGTCACCGCTTGCTTCAACGACGCGAACGGCGACGTGCTGAATTACACGGCCACATCGTCGAATCCCGGGGTAGCCACGGTCAACATCTCGGGCACCTCGATCACCGTCACCGCCGTCGCTCCGGGCAACACGACGGTCTCGGTCACGGCCAGCGACCCCGGGGGGCTTCAGGGACAGCAGAGCTTCGCGGTCATGGTTCCGAACCGGGCGCCCGAGCCCCGCGGCACACTGGCGAACGTTACCGTGCCTGTGGGCCAGACCACCACGATTGAAGTGTCCCAATACTTCTCCGAGCCGGACGGGGAGACGCTGACCTACTCGGCCAACGCGTCGGACCCAGCCGTAGCGGGCGTGAGCATCGCGGGTTCCACAGTCACCGTCGCGGCGCAGGCCAAGGGCAGCGCCACGGTGTCGATCACAGCGAGCGATCCCGGCGGGCTTTCGGCCACCCAGTCCTTCGTGTTCACGGTGCCGAACCGCGAACCGATGCCCGTGGGCACGATCGACGCGCAGACCGTCGAGGTGGGGCAGTCGGTCACCCTGGATGTCGCCATTTCGTTCGACGATCCCGACGACGATCCCCTTACCTACACGGCAGCCTCTTCGATCCCCACGGTGGCCCGCACAAGCGTGTCGGGCAGCGCCGTAACAATCAGCGCCGTCGGGCCTGGCGTCACGACGGTCACCATCACGGCGACGGATGACGACCGGGCGTCGGCCACGCAGCGCGTGAGGGTGACGGTGCCGCAGCCGAACCGGCCGCCGCGCCGCGTCGGGTTGATTCCGGCGCAACAGGTCAACATCGGCCAGAGCGCGACCGTGAACGTGGCGGCGTACTTCTCCGACCCCGACGGCGATGCGCTGACCTACACGGCGACATCGTCGAGCCCCACCGTGACCAGGGCGTCCGTCTCGGACTCGACGGTGACCATCACGGGACTGTCTGCGGGGACCGCGACGATCACCGTGACCGCGCGGGATCCGGAAGGGCTGACGGCCACGCAGCAGGCGCGGGTCACCGTTCAGCAGCGCAACCGCGCGCCCACCCGGGTGGGATCCATCCCCGCACAGTCGCTCAATCCGGGCCGCACTACGACAGTCATTGCGTCCCGGTACTTCACCGATCCGGACGGCGACGCGTTGACCTACACGGCGACCTCCTCCAGAACGAGCGTCGCCAGGACCTCGGTCTCGGGCTCGACGGTGACCATCACGGGAGTGTCCGCGGGAACCGCGACGATCACCGTGACGGCGCGCGACCCCGGTGGCCTGAGCGTGACGCAGACCTTCAGCGTCCGTGTGGCGTCGGCGGGCGCGCCGGACCTGCAGTTCACGAACGTCACGCCGACTTCGGTGACCGGGTCGCCGGGTGGGACGGTGCAGGCCACGTTCACGCTTCGGAACAGCGGCAACGCCACGGCCCCCACCACCACGATCCGTGTCTTCGAGTCCACCAACTCGTCGATCTCGACCAGCGACAGGGAAATCGGCAGCGACCCCAATCCCAGTCTCGGCGCGGGACAAAGCAGGACGATCACAGCAACGGTCCGGTTGTCCAGCCAGGCCTCCGGCACGTTCTACTTCGGGCTCTGCGTCGACCGGGTGTCGGGCGAATCCAACACGCAGAACAACTGCTCGAGGGGGGTGCGGGTGACGGTAGGCGGGTCCGGCGCGCCGGATCTGGAGTTCACGGGGGGTGTCTCGCCCAGGACGGTGGTGGTGACGAGCGGCCGGTCTTTCCAGATCCGGGCTACACTCGCAAACACCGGAAGCGCCAGAGCGGCCGCAACCAAGATCCGCACATTCGTGTCAAGCGATCCGCAGATCTCGACCAATGACCGGGAGACTGGGACCGCTGGCGACATACGATCGCTGGATGCTTCCACGACGCTCAATCTCACAATCACCCACACCTTCACCGGCTCCGGTTCTGCCTATATCGGCTATTGCGTTGACGCCGTGGCGGGCGAGTCCGACACAAGCAACAACTGTTCCCAGTCCTTCCGCTTGACGCTGCTCTCCTCCAGCAGTCAAACGACCAGCAGCAGTGGTGCCGACAGCTTGCTGGTGGACGAGATGGTCGGCACGAGCGTGCTGGAGATGCTGGACGATGCCGGGGCCGACCTTGCGCCGGGCAGCACCCGCAGACAAGTGCACAGCGCAACGATCACCGTGTCCAGGCGCAATCCCTAGCAGGTTCCGCCCAATTGGAGACCGACATGATACACAGTCCCCGATGGACTTGGGCTCTCGGGCCAGGGCACTGAAACCACTTGCCGGGCGGGACAGAAACCCCCGGGCGCATTCTCCTGGGCGCTTGAATCCGACTGCGAGACGACGTAGGGACGGTTGGATCCCGTCCGTGGTCGGGGCGGGTGGTCACCCGGGGTGATCACCCGCCCGCGGCCGGGCCACCGCCGGAATCGTCTGGAACACAAACCCACACATAGCCGGGCAAAGGAAGCAGATCATGAAAAAAGCAGTTCCGTCGGTCCCTTGGCGGCAACCATTGCCGTGCTGGCCTGTGAGAATCCCTTACCGCCTGCCGAGTGCTCACCGCATAACCCGGTCAATGCCATCGTGGGGTACAGCGCAACCACCGCGATCTGCTTCGAGGACCCCAACGTGTGGCCGTTGTCCTCGGCCCACGTCCCGGAAACGTTTCCAAGCACCAGCATAGTTTCGGCGCGTCGAGGCACTGAGGCTCTCCGCCGCCACCGCATCGGGGGATGCCGGTCGGGAGCCGGTGTCGTCGGCCGGTGCCTCGGCCGGGCCCGTAATTGGTTTAGGCGCTCATTCGGTTCCATCCCGGACACTGAAGCCAAACAACCCCCTTACTGATCGTACCCGCGCGGGGTTCGTCCGGGGCCGCACTCGTACTCCACGCCAGCTTTGAGAGCGCGCAGGACCGTAACCTCGGCACGCGCCAGCGCATAAGCCGCTTTAGCCTCTGCCCTGCGCAAACGGCGTTCTTGGCTCCACGCGGCCCGCATCCAATGACGGGCGATCACTCGCGTCTGTTCCTGACGCTCGACGGCCTTGTTCAGAGCCGCATCATCTGGTGGAACTCGGGGCATTTGGAACGTAGCGGCGGCTTCTGGACACTCGTAGGCGACCAAGAGCCGAGCCAGCGTTCTATTTGGATCTGGCAGGAGGAAACCGGCTTGGTCGGGCGCGTCAACATCCGGTCGCGACACGGTTCGGCCTCACCTAACACCGGGGACTGGGGTGCGAACGGGGTGTCCCAATAACGTAACGTGACTTCATCCCGACACTCAATTCAGCGACCCAGTTTCGACCATTCTCCGCGCCAGACCAAGCGCCTTGAGTTTCAAGTCACTCCCCCGACCGAACCAGACCCGCGAAAGACGGGTACTGGGAGTCGCCTCCGTCGTGGACCGGTAGTCCTCGTCCCTCACCACGGCGTTGTACAGCCCCCACAGTGTATGTCGAGTCGGAAGGGGCGTAACGGTTTCGTCCTTCAGGATGGCTCTCACACGCGTCCACCGAAGCGGCTCCAGTCTTCTCGTGGTCTGACGCTCGGTTCTGGGGAACATCCGTTCGAGATACCACGCTGTGTCGCTCTCACGCATTGGGCATTCGGCCATCCGATCAAAGAGGTGCTGGCCCTCGGCAAAGACCCGATCCGCGACGACCTTCAGCTTCTCGGCCTGCTCACGGCGGAGGTTCCGGTGCAGATTCGCCGTGTGCCAGACCGAAACGACCTGCTTGCCCCGAGTGAGGGCCAGGTTCAACGTGTTCTGACACACCACGCGCACGGCAGTGAACCGTACGGTGACACCGCTTGACCCGTCGTGGGAGTTGGAAAGCAACAGGAACCGATCAACCGTATCATCTCTGCCTCCCACGTGCATTTGGCCCTCGAGGCGAGCCAGTACCCAGACTCTCTCGCCCTTTCCGAGTGCGCCCGCCGTCTCCAACGTGGCCCAACCACGATCGAGAAACGGATCGAAGAAACGGAAGGCGGCGACGTTCTGGAGAGGCTCGTAGCTCTGGCCGACAAAGCCGAGCATGGTAGGTTCAAGCTCCTCATCGAGGGCAGGTCGCATCACCAAGTACCGGTCGTAGGCCCCGGTACCCTCGTCAAACCAAGCGCCGGGAGCAGGCTGCTTCCAAACGGGCCACTGAAGACCCGCCTTAACGATCATCTCATCGGACCGCACGCCGCGTGGCGCCTCCGTGCCAAGGCCATGCCAGGGAGCATGCTCGACGAAAGCGATGCGATTCCCGAAGATGTTGTGGGCCATCGTGGCCTCCTTTCCTTCTCGCGCTTTCCCGTGGGCTGGTGGCTACCGGCTCACTGCCTGTCCCACCACCACCCGAGAATCGTGTAGCCCCCGAACACAATCAAGGCGAAGATCAAGACTGTCGTGCGTGTACCCCCCTACCAGCGTGATCCGAAGACCGCCTGAACGACCGGTTGGTCGCCCAGTCTGCGGTCGAGAAGGATGCGCAACTCACCCAACAATCCCCTGCCTGCCAACGCAATCCCTCCTCCGTATATCAGGGCATCGCCGCCTTCCCAAACCTCCATCTCGCTATCCCAGGTCCGCTCAGTTTGCGGCCAACCCGCCCCAAGCAAGCCGAACAGCGCCAACTCGCCAGGACCCTTCATCCTGATTCCTGCCCTTCCGCTAACGAGGTAGTCCACAACCGCGCGATCGGCTTCGGGGTGGGTCACCATCGCCACCGCTTCGCCGCCGACGAACGGATCAAACCCGTACACGGCGTCCGTGAGACGCATGGTCGACGTGGCCTGAAGGCCGACGAGCGGAGACGCTGGGAGACGCTGGTCCTGTTCCGTGAACGATAACCCCGCAATCGCCGCCATCGAGGCGTCGACGCCTTGGGCCTGAACGCGTGTCGCCGCCCCGGATAGGACGCCGGAAACGAAGAACGCGAAGCACGGGAGGACAGCTACCTTGACCTTGAGTACAGCTTGGGAGGGTGCGCGCCCGCGAGCAGCGCAGGGGCTGTTGACGACGAAGCCAAGATAGCGGAGCGGAGGAGTGGTTGCAAAAAGGACTCGGCCCGCAGACTGGCGACTGCGGGTCACGGGGTCTCTTGGAGCGGAGGAGGGGGCTTTCCTGAAAGAGCGAGGATCTAGCCCGTTAGGATACTTACGACTTACCGCGTGGATCGCTCCACGAGCCCTGTCGAATCCGGGTGTCTTGGCGCTGGTTGAGGAAGAGTTTTAAGCTTGTTGGATGATTCAGCCTACCCAACGGTCTGATCCGTCTTCTGACTTCCCGTCCATGAAGCCGGAACCCCGCTCCTACGTGCCTAGTCCGGTTGGTGCCGGAGAAGGGGAGAGCGTCCCCTGTCACAGACAAGTCCTCACGAAAGTTCTGGTTCCAGTGGACGCCGGGGTGCGGCCTCTGGTGGACGAGCTCACGAGGTTGGGCGCGCAAACGATCTCAAGCTGCGAGGGACCACCCGCCCGCGTTTACTTCGAGGCCGGCGAATCGTGGCGCGAAAACTCCTGGAAAGACCTCTGCATGTTAGTGTTTGGGGTGCTCGGACGGCACCTACACCCCAAGTTCGGCGACTCGATCGAGCTGAAGGTGCAATACGGCGCAGCACCCGCATCGCAGGCCGTCCTAGTGGTCCATCCGCAGCGGATGCGTGAGGTGCTGGCGGCGCTGGCCCAAATCTAGCGAAGCGGTCTACCGAACGTAGGTGTGTTCTCGTGGCAAGGGATGCACAGTGCCTGCATGTTACCCAAGGTGTGGCCCTCGCTACGGTTGACGCGATGGGCGTGCCACTGGTCTCCCCGGAGTGCCGCGTTGCACCTACCCGTCAAGAGACCTTGTCCATGGCAGCGCGTCAGTACACATTCGCATCTCCATCCTGCACGCTGACCAAGCGCGAATCGAGTTTCTGGATCGGCCGTCACGTCGCTCATTGGCTTACCTCCTCTACGTTGTTCAGAACCATTGCCCCACAAAGCCGCCTTGGCCAAGGAATGTCCGACCCCTTTCACTCGGGATGGAGAGCTTCTAGTCGAAAGTAACCAGCGCCTTCACCACTTCGGCGAAGCGGCGGCCGTAACAGGGGGTTCGTGGTCTCGCTCATGTGGCGGGACTCTCCAGGCAGAGGTCGGCGGAGGCTGTCAGGCCGGAACACGCGCACCCCCCCGACTTGGTACACTGCTTGTCTCGGGCAATGCAGCTATCGCCGCAAGGCTTCCCCGTCCGGCAGACACGACAACAGGATGTTGGTTCCGTCGTCGAGCAGGACGACATGGAGCCGAACACCAGCAGGACGGCAAAGATCGTCCAGATGAATACCCTCATGCCAATCACTCCTTTCAGATCCCCGCGTATTCTCGCAGGGCGCGCTTCCCGAGGCTAGAGTGACCGGGGGGCTTTTTCTTGGGGATTCCGAGGCGCTCGACCACCCTTCGTTCTAGTTGTCCAGTACCCGTGCATCGGATGGTCACCCGATCATTGATGACAACCATCCTCAGTAGCCCTGTCTCTGTTCCTCGAAACGCGATTCTCCCCTCGGTGTTGTTGCGTCCCTCAAAGAAAGTGTTCAGGCGGAGCTGTGATTCCCCTTCGTCCGCGCCTTCTCGCACCCACAAGGAAAGCGTCGCTTCCCACTGAAAGAGTCCTGCCGCGTTGCCGTCAAAATCGGTTGCGAGGTTCTTGGCCCGCAGGTGGCCACAATCTACATCGCCGCCACCGGCGGATACCGACACCTGCGCGAACCGCTCGTCCGGTTCCAATTGAGATATGGTGTAGTGCTCTGACAGCAGATCCATGACACGATCCCACAAGCTGTCGGCGCTCATCGAGAATGTCGGGTCCGGCGAGGGGGACGGGGGTGATCGTCGAGAGGCGGTGTACGACACACAGCCACCCAACAGCACGGCCACGACGAGCGCTTTCTCATGGGAGGGTCGTTCTCCTTCGGGGCAAGTTGGTGAGGGGCGATCAGGATACCCCATAGCAACACGGGAGCGCAAGAGGGTTCCGTCTCCGCTTCGGGGGGCACCCCGATGTTCGAGCTTCCGTCCCCCCATCTGCCGTATTGTCGGACTGCGGCTCGGCCAGCGATGGAACGAGAGTCACCGCTACAGCCCAAGACCAAGTCGCCTCATGAGAGCTCCTCGCTAGAACTGGATCGGCGGCCTGTCGTCGGCCAACCACCGTTCAATCTCTTCGACGGGCAGCTCCCAGGATTTACCGTCGTGATAGGGTGCGCCAAGATGGCTCGTGACGTCCCGCATGAAATCCCTCGCATACCTTGCCGCTAGAGCTTCGTCCCCAGTGTGGTCACGCAGAATCGCTCTCGCAAGCACAAATGTTACCCGGCATGTGAAGTTTCCCTGAAGTCGGCATGTAAAATGTCCCACATTGGAGCCGCGGCCGTGGAGTGGCTGCGGCGGCGGTGGTTGGGACTGAGAGGGATCGCGAACGGTATGTTTGCCGTGGCGTCTCCACCGAACGGAGGAGACGCCATGATCGGGAGGGAGACGCGGGTGCTGTTGCGGCACTATCTGGAACAGGGGCTCAGCAAGGCTGCGGTGGCGCGGCTGGCCGGCGTGAGCCGGCGGACGGTGCACCGCTGGATTGCGGCAGGGCAGCTGGACCGGGACTTGGACGAGGAGCGGGTCAGGTACGGACCGGGGCGGCCCCGGCCTTCGCGGCTCGATCCCTACAAGGAGATCATCGAGACCCGCCTGGCCGGGTATCCGGACCTCAGCGCGGTGCGCCTGTTCGAGGAGATCCGGGAAGCGGGCTACGAGGGCGGCTACGACCAGGTGAGGCGGCATGTGCGCGAGGTCCGGCCGAAGCCGCCGCCGGAGCCGGTGCGGCGCTTCGAGACCCCTCCGGGGCACCAGGGGCAGGTGGACTTCGCGGAGTTCAAGACGCCGTGGGGGAAGCGGCACGCGCTGGTCGTGGTGCTGGGCTACTCGCGTCTGATGTGGGTCCGGTACTACGAACGGCAGACGATGGCGGTGGTGATGGAGGGGCTGGAGTCGGCGTTCCGGTACTTCGGGGGCGTGCCCTCGGAGCTGCTGTTCGACCAGATGAAGGCCGTCATCGTGGAGGACAACCGCGAGGTCGGCGGGCGGCTGATGGAGAACACGGAGTTCCTGCGCTTCGCCCACCACTGGGGCTTCCGGATCCGGGCGTGCCGGCCGTACCGGGCGCAGACGAAGGGGAAGGTGGAACGGCCGGTCAGCTACATCCGGCGCAGCTTCTTCTACGGACGGGACTTCGTGTCGGACGACGACCTGAACGCCCGGGTGCTGGGGTGGCTCGGCAGGGTGGCCAACGTCCGCGTCCACGGCACGCTGAAGGAGCGGCCCGTGGACCGGTTCGAGGCGGAGAGGCCGCACCTAAAGCCCTTGGCCCGCTGGCCTTACAGGCCCGTGACACCGCTGCGCCCCGAGCCCTCGAAGGAGCGGGACGAAGCGGCGGCAGACTCCCGGTTCGTCGAGGTCGAGCGCCGTCCGCTGGCCGAGTACGGCCGGATCGCGGGAGGCGTGCGGTGAGGCCGCCGTCGCGCAGGGAGCGGATCGCGGCCCAGCTCGCCGACCTCAAGATGCCCGGCGCGCTGGAGGCGCTGGACGGCGTGCTCGCCGGGGTGGACGGGGGAGGCACGACCCCGGCCGAGGCGATCGAGCGGCTCCTGGCCGCCCAGATCGAGCTCCGCAACGGGCGGCGCCTCGAAGCCGCCATGCGCTCCAGCCGCCTGCCGTACGTGAAGACGCTGGCGGCCTTCGACTTCGCCTTCCAGCCCTCGATCAAGCGCGAGCAGATCCACGCGCTGCACGAACTCGGCTTCGTCGAGCGCCGGGAGAACGTCGTCTTCCTCGGCCCGCCCGGCGTGGGCAAGACGCACCTGGCGATCAGCCTGGCGATCACGGCGGCAGAGAGCGGCCGCAAGATCTACTTCGGCACCCTGACCGACCTCGTCGACTCCCTCGAGGAGGCCAAGGCCGCCGGCCGACTCGACCGCCGCCTGAAGATCCTCACCCACCCGGCGCTGCTCGTCGTCGACGAGATCGGCTACCTGCCGGTGACCCAGAGCGGCGCGGTCCTCTTCTTCCAACTCGTCAACCGGCGCTACGGCAACGGCTCGACCGTGCTCACCTCCAACAAGGGCTTCGAGGAGTGGGGCCGCATCCTCGGCGACGAGGTCATGGCCGCCGCGCTCCTCGACCGGCTGCTCCACCGGTGCCATATCGTGAACATCAGGGGCAACAGCTACCGGATGCGCCGCCACGCCGAACTCTCGAAGGCGATCCACCCCCTCGCGAGCCGAGTAGACGCCGACTCGCAGGCGTCCGGACAGGGGCAGTCATGACAACCTCGCTCCCTGCCCGCTGCCCCGGGACATTTCTCGTGCCGATAACCGGGACATTTCTCGTGCCGATTGACACACAAACGGCCCAGTCCCTTCGTAGCCCCATGAGAATCCATTGGGAACCCGAAGCTTGGTCCCCTCGGGGTTTGTCACCGTACCCGGATACTCGCCCCGATAGGCTGGCTGTTTCGTCATGTAGCCATCCCTCCTCCAAGGGTGCATAGATCGAAAGTAGGCTGACGACCGGGTATAGGGCAATGTACGCGTGGGGGACCCCCCGGCGGGTCCCATCCGCCGGGACTCCGACGGCGCGTCCTGGGGGGGTGGGGGTGGGGGGGGTCATCGCCCACCGGTCCGGCCAGACCCGCCGGGAACCAGCGCCACGGGTGCGGGCGCCACCGTGCCATGGCCCACCACGGCCCACGGCAGGGTTCGGAGTGCCGACCGGGGGAGTCGGGTAGGCCATCGGACCCCATCGGCGGCTCGGATCGGGCCGTCTTGCGCCTACGAGGACCCGATCCGGCCCCGATTCGCCCAGCCTCGGGGAGTGCGAGGCGATCAGGAGCGCCCGAAAGCCGCCCGACCAGGACAGACCGGCCCCGAATCCCAGCCCGGCGGACCGGCAACAGGCGCGGGGAAGTCACGCCACACGGCCACAACCGGCCCCGAAGTCCTTCAGCGACCGGGGAACGGGCGGTCGACGGGGGCGCACGGTGTCCCCCGCAGGCGTCTCCAGACATCGAACCGAGTCCGATCCGGGCCGATTTGGGGGGGACCACTTGTGTCCCTTGTTCGTTTCCGCTAACTTCCGTTAGCGGAAACGCTAGCAGGGATATCGGGGCGGCAACGTTACCCGGAACAGCCCACCCACCGGACTCCAGACCCGCCGGAAGCGGGTGAGCCACCGGGAGCGCAGTCGGTCCCGCCGAGGTAGACCGAGCACGGGCGCGAAGGGGGAAAGGGAACGACCGGAGCGACAGGCTCACGCCGGGGGCAGTGCCCGGCCGGTCGTCTGCGGGGGGAAGCCCCACCGAGCACGGCCAGCACGGGCGCGCCGGTCGCTTCCCCCATCCTGTCCGTCACACACCAACGAGGAGATGCGAGACCATGACAGACACGGGTGAAGTGAAGTACCGGGTGGTGGGCGTGCGGCCCTTGTGGCCGGCGGACCCGGACGAGTACCGGGCGCACTTCGACGGGTTGAAGAGCGCCATCGAGGACGCGAAGGAGCGCCGCGACGACATGCAATCGTTCATGGAAGTGAGCGACGAGTGCAACGGCGAGAGCGACCACGAGGGACTGCCCTACGTGATCGTCGAGGAGAGCTACGTCGACGAGGACGGAGACGTGCACTGGGAGGAGGTCGAGACCTACGCGACGCATTGCCCGACGTGTGAGTACCCGCCGACGGACTGCCGGGACACCCAGCAGATGAACGCGGGGGAGCGCAACAGCCTGACGGCGGCAACGGGACAAGCGTTGTGGTCGATGGGTAGGGCGATGCCGTACCCCACGCACCGGGAGGACGCTGTGATGCTGTTCACGGCGGCCCATCTGATCCGGTCGATGGACCCGACGGCCGTGTGCGAAGCCTACTACCGGGCGGAGGCGGTCGTCGAGGAGGACGCCTCGAAGGGCCAGATCGGCCACGCGCACCACCTCGACCCCGTCGCGGCGGACATGCTGTTCCACGCGGCGCAGAAGGAGATGGACCGGGCGAAGCGCCACCGGGCCGAGAATCCCGAGTTGGACGCTCGCCACCCCATCGAGTCCGTGATCCGCCGGGCGGAGCGCAAGGCTGCGTTGTTCCTCAAAGCGGCCGACGCACTGTAGGACCCCCACGACAACCGAGGTATCCAAGCCTCAAGCCGGGTGCGACTCCCGGCGGTTGTCTTTGCTGTTTCGTCGTACCACTTCCACACCCAAAGAGGAGACGCACCCATGTACGACACCCAAGCAGGAACGCGGCGGGTTCTCCGTCGCGTGAAGGCGTTCATCGAGCACGGGTGGACGCAATGCCGGTCGGTCGCTCCCAAGCGGGACGGGACCTACTGCTACTGCCTCTCGGCGGCACTGTCCGAGGCTTGCGCACGAGACGACGACTGCCGGCCGTCCGTTCGCCATCGCGCCCTGTTGCTCCTCTACCGGGCGATCACGGGCAAGGCGAACACGGCGGGGCCGGGGCCGATGCGGTGGGGCAATGCCATCGTCCTGTGGAACGATCACTACAAGCGCACCCACGAGGACGTCGTCCAGGCTGTGCACAAGGCGATCGAGTTGAACGATGAGCACTGTTCCGGATGCGGCGCGCCGAAGGTGGGCGGGACGTGCGTGTGCGACCAGATCGCACCGACCACACCGACGCACTACGGCCCACCCGACCACGTCCCGGCGATGCCGTCATGAGCGCCGGGGCGGAGCTGGTCGCGTATCTCGCGAATCAGGACAAGGACGAGTTGTTGGAGTTCGGCACGTTCAAGCCGAGGCGGGGCGCTGGTATCCGCGAGATGACATGGCGCATTGCGTGTGCCGTCCTGACCTACGGGGACTTCATGGGCCGCGATTGGACCGGGTGGCGGTTGGTCGTCGCCCCGGCCGGGCACCACGACATCACCACGGGCGGGTACATCGAGATGGAGACGTTGCGCCGGAAGGTGCAGGAGCGGTTGCAAGACTGAGCAGGAAGCGACGGGGACACGGCCCCGATGGGCGGGTTCGACTCCCGCCCGTCGCCATGGCACTCGGGGAATCCGCCCCGTGTGCGAGCAACCCAACAAGGAGATGCAACCATGGGGAAAACGAAGAAGGCGCGCCGGCAGAAGCGGCGCGAAGCCGACCGGGGCCGGTGGCATCAAGCGGCGTTCCGGGCGGTGTGGTCGTTGGAGGATCGACGGCGGCCCGAAGGACCGCGGATGGAACTGCCCAGGGTGCTTGAGGACCGGGCGGACGGCGGCATGGAACGGTTGGCCACGTTCCGGGCGGGAGGTGGATCATGAGCCTCAAGAGGCGCGAAGGCGACCGGAAGGTGGCGGTCCATCTGCACAATGCCGTCGAACATCTCACGTCTGCGGGCGCTGCGGCGCGTGAAGGCGCGTACGAGGAGCACGAGAGTGATCTGGTGTGGTGCGCCAAGGACCACGTCGAGGACGTCATCAGGGAGTACGGTGGCGATCCCTTCGAGGCTCTCGCCACGGAGAACCTGCCCGAGCGGTTCCCGCCGATGGAACGGGCGCGGGGGCCAATCGAGAACCGGGGCGACGTCATGATGGCGCTTCAGGACATCGACGCGGCGCTCTACAGGAAGCCGGAGCCGTGGCCGTTCAAGGCATTGAGCAACGCGCTACGGTCCATCGTGGCCAAGCTCGAAGCCGAGGAGGAGGGTAGGACGGTCGTGTGGGACGACGACAACGCGACCGTGGCGAACGCGCTCAAGACGGCGCTCCGCGAACGGACGCCGGTGGCGTACTTCGCCTACGGTGCGATCAATCACTCGGGCGGGTTCCATTCCGGCCAGCACGGCAAGGACGGGAAGCGAGCGCCCAATCATCCCGGTTGGTTCTACTACGAAGCGGAACACGGCCAGTGGGCGGGACCGTTCCCGACGGAGAAGCAGGCCCGCGAGGGTTGCGCCAACGTCGGAGACGAGGAATGAGCGCCGTAAGCGTGGAGACCCGCAACGAGCGGCTCCTGAAGCTGGCGGCCGGACTCGACGGGCTCCCGACCATCCGCGAGGCGCAGAAGCTCGAAGGCTTGCCCGTGACCCCAAAGGGCTTAGGTGTGCTCTCGATCCAGTTGCCCCGTGGGAAGGCCCTGAGCATGGTCGACATCAAGCGCGACGGCCCCGACCGGAAGGCCGCAGGGTGCGGCACGATCGGGTGCATGGCTGGCCATGGGGTGGGCATTCTCGGGATCCCGTACTCGGGTGCGGCCATGTCCGACGTGGGCGGCGCGTTGGGGCTGGATCACGACATCGACACGGCGGAGGAACTGTTCGCCCCGGGATCGGTGCCCTACGAGAAGTGGCCCGAAATCGACGGGGCCATGTCCGCCAAGGTGCTCCGGCATCTGGTGAGCGAGTGCGGGGGCAAGGACGGCCTGACCCCCTTCGACGTGCGGGCCGCGTGGCTGGCGGTCACGCCTACCCGGTGGCACTCGTGAGCGCCCTACAGTGGGTCACGGCGCTGGTCGCGGTGCTGTGCATCGTCGGCATTCACGTCTCGGACGCGAAACGGCGGAGATGATCTGGGACTTGGGTCGGGGGCTGTCAAAGGCTCCCGGCCCCATGCTCCCGCCAACGCTTGGCGGGGGATCACTGCCACGAAGGGGGGCAGACCATGAGCAGGAGCGTCAACAAGATCATCCTTGTGGGAAACGTCGGGAGCGATCCCGATGTGCGCATCACGAGCGCGGGCGTGAAGCTCGCACGCGTATCGCTCGCGACCGGCTTGCGTACGGGCGGCGAGAACCCCGAGGAGCGCACGGACTGGCATCGCGTGACCCTGTGGGGAAGGCTCGCCCAGGTCGCCGAGGACTACGTGCGCAAGGGCGACAAGCTGTTCGTCGAGGGATACCTCCAGTATGACAGCTACGAGCGCGACGGGGTAACCATCCCGACGGCCGAGATTCGCGGCCGCGAGATGGTGATGCTGTCACCGAGGGCGACCGGCTAGGCACGATGGAAGCGCCATACCGGATCACGGTCCACTACGAGGACCAGGAGAGCACCATCGAGCTGGACAAGGCCGAACTCGATGCGTGGATCGAAGACAAGGCCATCGTCGCAGGTTGCAGGGTCGAGGACTTTCACTCGAAGGCGGACGTCGTCGCCGGTCACATCGACCTGAATCTGCGAGCGGAGGGAATCACCCTCTGATAACCCGGCCGGGGAAGGTGTCGAAGCCTCCCCGGCTCCTGTGGGACCGAGATCCGGTCCCTTCTTCTCCAGCAAGGGGGAGCGGCATGACACGGGAGCAGTTTGTCGAAGCACTCGAATCGGTACCGGGGCCGTGGCAGCTCGGCGAGGAGGACGGCAACACCGGCCTGATCCGCCACGAGCAGGAAGACGGCTGCGGCTACTGCAAGTGTCCGCTGACGGCCGTGGCGCACCACCACCACGGGCTCACCGGGGTTCACAACCAGATGGACATGGAAGACTTCGCCAACGATCTGGACATCGACGTCGAGGACGTCCGCGAGATCGTGAGCGCGGCGGACGGAGACGGCGGTGTCGATCACGAGGGCGAGCCCCGGCCCTACGACGAGGCGTTGCGCAAGCGGCTTCTGAAGGCCACGGGGCTGGCGTGAGGGGCAGGCGGGGGAAGGGTCGAACCTTCTCGCGTCTTTGGTGGGGACGGAGGCTCCCCACGTTTCACTCGCTCATAAGGAGGATCCCATGAGCAGAGGCAGGAGGGCAGGCCGGAGCCTGTCCAACAGCACGGGTGGCCGGGAGAGCAGCGTGGTCCCTGAAGACACGTCGGAGGCCGGTACGCGCCCGGAGGGCGTTGTGAGCGCGGTCCCGGCCGCCTCCGCGTCCACCAAGGCCGAGAACGTGCTCGAAGGCGTTTCGTGCCCGCAATGCGGCAAGGCGGACGAGTTCCGAGTGGTCGCGGAGGTCACGGTCCACGTCACGGACGACGGGCCGTACACCGACGACGGCGACGAGTACACATGGGGCGCCGACTCGTGGGCACTGTGCCCCGGGTGCGAATTCGAGGCGGACTGGCAGACGTTCCAGACCGGCAGCTCGAAGTGGACGGCGGCAAAGGAGGCGGCATGAGGACCGAGACGACGAAAGAACCCGGTCTGTGGGCGTGCCGTGAATGCGGTGGCACCAATCTGACCTTCGGGGCCGACGTGAAGTGGAATGTCGCCGAGCAGAAGATGGTGCTCGTCAATGAAGCCGACGAGAAGCCGTACTGCCAGGACTGCGAGGACCGGGTGACGTGGGCCACGTGGGTCCCCCTCGAACGGGCCGAGCCGTCGCTGTGCCGCGATCACTACGACGACATGTACATCGTCATCGACGACGACGGCGAACCCGCGAGCGGCTACTACATGACCCTGAAAGGCGCGCAGCAGGTGCGCGAGGACCTCGGGCCGGGCCACCTGCACTACCGAATCGCGAGCGTGGGCTACAAGGCGCTGGTACCGGACGACGGCTCGCCGGTCCGGATTGTCGACGATCCGATGGAGAAGCACGTGGGAGGTGTCGACGCATGAGCGGGGGAGCGACGAGCAACTCGAACGTGCTTCAAGGCGTGGCCTGCCCCAGGTGCGGCAACGATGAGCAACTGCGCATCGCCGCAACGGTGTGGCTCGACATGACGGACGACGGCACGGTGCCGTCCGAAGCGCCGGCCAGAGGCGACCACGAGTGGGACAACGACACGATCACCGAATGCCCGAAGTGCGATTGGGTCGGGCGCTGGCATCAGTGCGAGAAGGGAGGCAGGTAGCGGAGCAAGGTGCATGGCGGGGGTTCGATTCCCCCGCCTCCGCATGTCCCCGGCCACACGGGCCGGGATTCACTCCCCAAGAGGAGAGCATCATGACACTGGAGGAATGGAAGGACGAGATGGCGGAGCGGTTTACCGGCCGGTTCGCCGTCGTGGCGAGCGAGGTGCAGAACCGAGTCCGCCACGACACGCGCACCGACGTGGACGGCAATCCGTGTTGCCCCATCACCGCGTATGCGTTCGAGGACGACGACGACTTCGTGGACGCCTCGAACAGGTGCGCCGATCTGGCGGGCATCGGGCTCGGGCTCGATCCCGACGACGTGGGAACGATCATGGACGCCGCCGATGACGTGCTCACCGGTAGCGACCGGACGAGGGAGCTGCGGCGGTGGATGGACGCGGTGCTCGTGCACGGCACGGTCTACGAAGCATGATCCTCGCCAACATCGACGGGACCCGGATCACCACGAACGTGGAGAAGCAGGGGCGGAGCTATGGCGTCATCGTCATCATCGACCGCAGGCACGTCGCCCACCTGCGGAAGCGTCACAAGGTTTTCTGGACGTCGCACGTCTACCCCAACTGCCCCGAGTGGGCGGCCCCGTTCCTGGACCGGGTCCAGTGGGGCACCCACGCGAGCATCGACAACCTGCGGTGCACCGTGGCGACCATCCTGCAACGGGCGTTCATGGTCGCCCACCAAGTCCGGTGCGAGTGCGGGAAGAGACCCGCCACGGGGTTCAAGCAGGACCGCGACGGGACGAAGGCAATCCCCGACCGGCCGGACAACGGGTTCGTGGACGCTGGCGAGCCGGTCCCCCAATGCATGGAGTGCAGGCGATGACGGTCGCGATCGTCACCCTGGTCGTCTTCGTCGGCTACATGATCCTCGGGCGCTGGTGGGACCGGCAATGAGGACCACCCCCGAGTACGCCATGGAGGTAGGCAGGGGGTTCTCCGTCTGCGTGAGCAAGCGGGGCGACTCCTACGACGCGATACCCTACCGGGTCGAGTTGTGGAAGGACGGCGAGGACGAGGCGTTCCACACGCTCGCCAAGTCATCGAACAAGTTCACAGCCGGGTCCATCGGCCAACACGTGGCCGATGGGCTCCGGGCCGTCTTCGACCGCATGGAGGAGGACGAATGAGCACACGGTTTCAGCGGCAGGAGATCACCAGCCACGGACTCGGGGAATGGGAGGACGTGGCCGAGGAAAAGATGCGGCGGAGCTTGGCGACGACCTACACCGACGTCGATGCGGCCGTCCGGCACCTTCGGGATCTCCGCGGGACGTTGCGGACAGGGTTCTTCAGGTTCCGGGTTCGCCCGGCCCCGAAAGGAGGACAGCAGGAAAACACCTAGACCCACAACCAACAAGCCGGGGCGCGATCGGGCGCTTCAGCGGGTTCGACTCCCGCCCCGGCTCCTTTGGCGACCGGAAACGCCGGTCGCGATTCACCCAAAGCAGAGAGGAAGGCCATGCACACCAACGACTCTCCAACGGCCGTCCGGGTCGTCACCGAGACCGGCAAGCATCCCGAACTCACGCCGGCCCATCAGGAAGCTGTCGTCACGGCAGCGATCGAATCGCACGCCGAGACGACGCGGCGCAGCTACTCCGGAGCGTGGCTTCAGTTTCAGGCATGGTGCGAAGCGCACGCCTACGAGGTGCTGCCGGCGGCACCGGAAACCGTCGCCGCCTACCTTACCGATCGGGCTGCGGAAGGTCGGTCGGTCGCCACGCTGAAGCTCGCCCGGGCGGCGATCCGGTACCAGCACGAGGAGCGGGGCCTCGAAAGCCCAACCCACGCCCCAGGTGTCGCGCGCGTGCTCCGTGGGCTGCGCAGACGTGCCGCTGGCTCGACGCCCGCGCTCGGGCAGGCCAAGGGGCTCACAGCGAGCGACCTTGCCGCCATCCGAGCCACGGCCTGTCTTCCACGGTCTGGGCCGTCAGGGCGCACGGAATCGCCGGAAAGGGCCGAGCAGCGAGGGGCGGTGGACATCGCCCTGGTCTCTGTGATGAGAGACGCCATGCTCCGGCGATCCGAAGCCGTCGCGCTGAACTGGTGCGACGTTGTCTTCATGGACGACAGCTCCGCCCGCATCACGATCCGGATCTCGAAGACCGATCAGGACGGCATCGGGGCAGTGCAGTACATCGGCCCACAGGCCACCGCCGACCTGAAGGCCATCAAGGGCGACGCCGGCGAGACGGACCGTGTCTTCCCGATCTCCACGCGGACCATAGCGAACCGCATCCAGGCGGCCGCCAAGGCCGCCGGGCTGCTCGGCCGATTCAGCGGCCATTCTCCGAGGGTAGGCATGACGAAGGACCTCATCGAAGCCGGATTCGGCCTGCCAGCCGTCCAGATCGCTGGTCGCTGGCGCTCGCCCCGGATGCCCGCTCACTACGGGCGATCCCAGAGCGTGGTGCGTGGGGCCATCGCTAGGTACCACGATCGCCAGGGATAGACGGGGCCGGCCGTCCGGGGCGACCCCTTTTCCCCTGGCTGGCGGATCCCTTCCCCTCCGAAGTCGCTAGCGTGTGCTCGTTGTAACGTCGATAAACCACGTGTTTCATTCGACATCACTCACTGTCCGTTACGTTGTTACGCGATTGCTTGACGAAGATCCAATGATGCTGAGGGCGTGCGCGCGGAGGGGCAGGAAGGCGATCTGTGGCCGAATCGTACAGACAAGTCCCACCAACCGATGAGGGGGAGCGGGTAACGGGTAACGCAGAGTTGACGTGAATTCCAGCTTAATGCGTATACGCGCGTAGCGTTTTCAAAAAACCTGGGAATAGCGTCAACTTCCCGTTACCCGTTACCTCGGGACCCCCCTGTTCACGGTTGGATACTGGGAGGGAATCCGGTACATGCGCATTCCGGCGATGCCGACCACCGATTCCGGCAAGCCGATCGCAGATTCCGGGCCATGCCGATCACCGTGGAGGAGGGGAGGTCCATAGGGGCGCTGAGGCTCGGGGTTGAGGGTTGAAGTTAG
>MPNE01000035.1 GCA_002238865.1 Gemmatimonadetes bacterium bin94
GTGCACGAGCTACCTGCTGCTCTCGATCATCCGCTACAGCTTCTGGGGCTGGTCGGTGGACTATCTGGTGGAGGCAGGCGCCGGAATCGGCGTAGCGGCGGCCGCTTCGGCACTCTTCCCGCTGCTCCGCTCCGCCCCGCCCCCGCCCCCCCCCTGCCCCCCCCCCCCCCCCGCCCCCCCCCCCCCCCCGCGCCCCCCCCCCCCCCCCCCCCCCCCCCCCCCCCCCCCCCCCCCCCCCCCAGCCCGCCCCCCCCCCCCGCCCCCCCCCCCCTACCGCGGCGGCCCGATCGTGCCCACCCACCGCCCCGGGCGCGGCCCCGTCCCCGGCGCCGGAACCGCCGCCACCACCATGCCACCCTCGTCCAGCACGGTCACGAGGCCCGCGCCGCCCACCCACTCGCGCGCTTCGGGTGTGGCCCCGGTGATCACGACCCTGCCCCCCGGCACGAGCACCCGGAGAGATTCGCCCCACCCCCCCCCCCCCGCCCCCCCCCGCCGCCCAGCGGCAACTCCGGCCCGGTGACGAACGCGCTCACCCCCTTTGCCGCCACGGCTCGCCCCCGCCATCCCACCACCACCACCTCGATCCCGCGCACCAGCCGCGCCAGCGGCCCGGCTTCGGCGCGATGAGCGTCCGGCACGACGATCAGCCCGGGACCCTCGGCCACGCCAAGCGCGGCGGCGAGGCGCAGCGCCCGGGATTCAACCTCCCCGGCCGACGCGTCCGTTTCCTCCGGCTCAACCGGCGCCGGTCCCCTCGGCGGCGGGCGCAGGTCCGCGAAGCCCTCGCCCACCGGAAACCGGTCGCGGCAGTTGGGGCAGCCGAACTCTCCCTCCCGCACACGGCGGTCGCGCACGTCGCGCGCCAGCAGGACCAGCCCGAACGGCGGCCCGCAGCGAGGGCACACCAGGTGGTCCGTGAGGACGACGTTCACCCGCGCTCGATCCTTAGGAGAGGGACCGCGACGTCGTCGGGCAGCCCGGCCACAAAACAGGCAGCGCGCGCGATGTCGTCGGGCCGCAGCATGTGGGCGCGGTCGGGCAGATCCGGTGCCGAGTCGGGGTCGAGGGGATCCCAGAGCGAGGTGTCGACAGCCCCCGGTTCCAGCAGGCAGGCCCTCACTCCCGTTCCCCGAATCTCCTCCAGCAGCACTTCGTGGAATCCGCGCATCCCGAACTTGGACGCGGAGTAGGCTGCGTTGTCGGGGAAGGCCCGCCACCCGGCCACCGACCCCACGTTGATCACGAGTCCCGATCCGGCCTCCAGCATGCCGCGCAGGAACGCGCGCGTCACATGAAAGACTCCACCGAGATTGACGTCAAGATTGCGACTCAGGATCTCTCCACCGGTCTCCGCGACCGACGCCAGGTCGAACACGCCCGCCGAGTTGACCAGCACCGACAGCGGCACGCCGCCACTCTCCACAACGGCGCGCGCACGGTCGACTTCTTCCTCCACGGTCACGTCGAAGGGCAGCGCGACCCCGTCGATCTCGACCGCCAGGCGCTCAAGCCGTGCCCGGCGCCGGCCGGCCGCGTAGACGTGGAAGCCGTCTCCGGCCAGACGTCGCACAATGGCCTCGCCGATCCCCCCCGTAGCTCCGGTGACCAGGGCGGTTGCACGGGCACCGCCGCCGCTGGCGCTCGCCGGCCCGCCTTCATTCACCGGAGTACTCCACGAAGTGGCGCGGTGTCTCCCACAGGACCAGCCTGTCCAGCTTCGCCGGCGGAGGAATGAGCGGCGCAATCCGCTCCCACATCCTCACCACGAGGTTCTCGGTGGACGGGATGACCCCTTCGAGCCACGACACGTCCAGGTTCAGGTTTCGGTGATCCAGGTCGTCCACCACGCGGCGGTTCACGAGGTTCTTGAGATCCTTGAGGTCCATCACGTAGCCGGTCTCCGCGTTGACCGGCCCTGACACCGTCACTTCCAGATCGTAGTTGTGACCGTGCCAGTTCGCGTTCGCGCAGTCACCGAAAACGCGGCTGTTCCTGGCGTCGCTCCACTCGGGGCGAGCAAGACGATGGGCTGCGCTGAAGTGCAGGCGGCGGGTAATTCGAACCCGTGGCATTGGCTGTCCCCCGGTGGTAGTTGAGTACTACCGAAAAATAAGGGCCGGCGTCCACGAAGGAACGCCGGCCCCTATGTGCCGGAGGGTGTTACCTGAAGCCCGGGCTCAACTTTTGGTGACTCCCCCGCTGCTTTCGCAGTCCCCCTTCCGGGGCGTGACGTCCACCGCGGGAGGTAGTCCCGGCTCTTCCAGTGTTGGCTCAAATACGAGCCCCCCAGCACAGTCGGAATATGAAGACCGAACCCCGGAACCGCAACAACTTTTCGAAAACCGGTCCCGACGCGACATGCCGGCGCCCGGCCGTCACGAGTCTCCGGCACGGCCGTCGCGCGTCTCCGGCACAGCCGTCACGCGCTCCCAGCCCCTGCCGTCACCCGCTTCCCGGGACCCCCGGCTCGGTCATCTGGCGCACGTCCAGCGCGTCGTCCAGCTCGTCCGCGTCGATCAGTCCCATCTCCTCCACTACCTCCCGAACCGACCGGCCCTCGTTCGCCGCCTTCTTCGCGACGATGGTCGCCTTGTCATAGCCGATCCGGGCGTTCAGCGCGGTGGCGATGGAAGGGTTGCGCTCCAGCAGCTCGCGGGCGCGCTCCGGCCGGGCCGTGATCCCGGCAATGCACCGATCGGCGAAAACGGTGGCCGCATTGGCCAGAAGCGTGATGGATTCCAGCAGAGCGTCGGCCATGACCGGCATCATCACGTTGAGTTCGAAGTTGCCGCGCTGGCCACCGATGGTGACGGTCGTGGCGTTCCCCATGACCCGGGCACACACCATCATGAGCGCCTCGCACATGACGGGGTTCACCTTTCCGGGCATGATCGAGCTGCCCGGCTGCACCGCCGGAAGCTGAATCTCCGAAATCCCCGACGTCGGGCCGCTCGCCAGCCAGCGCACGTCGTCGGCGATCTTCATGAGGCTGGCCGCCACGGTGTTGAGCGCGCCCGCCAGCGAGACGCACGCGTCCTTGGCGCCCTGGGCCTCGAAGTGGTCTTCCGCCTCGCGGAATTCGATGCCGTAGGTGGCCGCCACCCTCGCCATCGTCCGGCCCGCGAATTCGGGGTGGGCGTTGATCCCGGTTCCCGTGGCGGTTCCCCCCAGCGCCACCTCGGCGAGCTCTTCGCCGGCGCGCTCCACCCGCCCCATCCCCAGGGTCGCCTGGCGCGCGTAGCCCCCGAACTCCTGTCCGAGGCGGACCGGCGTCGCATCCATGAGGTGCGTGCGGCCCGACTTGACGATCCCGTCGAAGTCGCGCGCCTTTTCGGCGAGGGCATCGCGCAGATGGCCGAGGGCGGGGATCAGCTCGCCGCTGAGCGCGGCCCGGCACGAGACGTGGATCGCGGTCGGGATGATGTCGTTCGAGGATTGGCCGTAGTTGACGTGGTCGTTCGCGTGAACATGTGCCGCGCCTGTGGCCGCTCGGTTGGCCAGCGCCGCGATCACCTCGTTCGCGTTCATGTTGGTGGACGTGCCCGATCCGGTCTGGTAGATGTCCAGCGGGAAATGGTCGTCCCACCCGCCTTCGGCGACTTCCCGCGAAGCGGCGGCGATGGCGGCCCCCCGTTCGGGCGTGAGGAGTCCCAGCTCGACGTTGGTCTCGGCGGCGGCTTCCTTCAGCCGCCCCAGCGCCTCGATGAAACGACGCCCGAAGCGCCGCCCGCTGATGGGAAAGTTCTCGACCGCGCGCTGGGTCTGAGCGCCGTAAAGGGCGTCGGCGGGCACCCGCACCTCGCCCATGGAGTCCTTCTCGATTCGATGTGTTTTCGACACGATGTCACGCCTCGTTGTTTAGATTGACCGCGCGGAAGGTACCACGGGCAGCAACGGAATTCACCCCCATCCCCGAGGGAGACACCGAATGAACCCGGTCGCACTCGTGACAGGCGGCGGCGTGAGGGTGGGAAGAGCGATCGCCCTGGGGTTGGTCGAGGGCGGGTACGACCTGGTCGTCAGCTACAACTCGTCGGGGACGGGGGCGGCCGACGTCGCGACCGAGGCAGCGCGTCTGGGGAGGCGTGCCCACCCGGTGCGGGCGGACCTGTCACGCGAGGCGGATGCCGTTCGCCTGGCACGCTCGGTCGCAGATCGCTTCGGGCGACTCGACCTGCTGGTGAATTCGGCGTCCAGCTTCGTTGCAAACGACCTGCTCGAGGTGACCACAGAGGAGTGGGACGCGGTCATGGCGGTGAACCTGCGCGCGCCCTTCCTGCTGGTCCGCGAGACCGCCGCCCTGCTTCGCGCCGCTCGGGGATCGATCGTGAACATCGTGGACCTGTCCGCCCTGCGGCCCTGGACCAGCCACCCTCACCACTCGGTCTCGAAAGCGGGCCTCCTGCA
Source organism: Gemmatimonadetes bacterium bin94 (assembly GCA_002238865.1). Lineage (GTDB taxonomy): Bacteria > Gemmatimonadota > Gemmatimonadetes > Longimicrobiales > Gaopeijiaceae > Bin94. The sequence continues at coordinate 4,411 of MPNE01000035.1, forward strand.
CCTCACGAAGGTGATGGCCCGAGCGCTCGCGCCCCATGTGCGCGCAAACGCGGTTGCGCCCGGGCACGTGCTCCCGCCCGAGAACTTCAGCCCGGCGGACATCGAGCGCGACCGGCGGCGCGTGCCGCTGGGCAGGATCGGCACGCCGGGCGACGTGGTGGGCGCAGTGCGGTTTCTGGCGGGGGCCGACTACGTGACCGGCGAGGTGATCGTCGTGGACGGGGGGTTGGGGTTGAGCGGCTGAGCGGACGCCATGGCTTGCTGTCAGCGATCGGAATTACGCTATTGAGTAAAATTACTCAGTAGGGTAATATTGATCCATGGAATCCTTCGAACGCCCAGACGGAAAGACCCTTCTGGCTCGCCTGCGTGAAGAGCCCCGGTGGCTCATTATCATCACCGGACCGCGCCAGACGGGAAAGACTACGCTGGTCAGGCAGGTTCTCGGCCGGATCCGCCGACCGTCCACCCATATAGCGGTAGACGCACCCGATCCCACCACATTCCCGGTCACCACCGGATTCCGGGGGGATCTGACGTCATTGACGACGGGCACCTCCCTTCCGCCCGTGGACAGGCGGGACACACGTTGGCTCGTCCGCACATGGGAAGAGGCCCGGCTCGCAGCCAGGGCAACCGAGGGTGGCTTCGTACTGGCGCTCGACGAGATTCAGAAGATCCCGAACTGGTCCGAGACAGTGAAGGGATTGTGGGACGCTGATCGGCTTGTCGGTCTTCCTCTTCATGTCATTCTTCTGGGCTCGGCTCCGCTTCTCATGCAACGCGGGCTGACCGAGAGCCTGGCGGGTCGCTACGAGATCCTGGAACTCGCCCACTGGTCATTTGCCGAGATGGCCGAGGCGTTCGATTTCGATCTCGACCGCTACGTCTACTTCGGCGGCTACCCGGGTCCGGCACCACTTATTCGCGATGAGACCCGGTGGCGAAGCTTCATTCACCGGTCGGTAATCGAGCCCAACATCGAACGCGACATTCTCGCCCTGGAGCGGGTGGACAAGCACATTCTCCTTAAGCAGCTCTTCAGTCTCGGCGCCGAGTATTCCGGAGAGATCCTCTCGTACAACAAGATGCTCGGCCAGCTCGATGAGGCGGGCAATACGACCACCCTGGCCCGCTACCTGGACTTGCTGTCCAGCGCAAGCCTCATCACCGGACTCTCGAAGTACGCCGGGCGTCCCCACCGCCGCCGGGCTTCGAGCCCCAAACTCAATGTTCTCAACACCGCGCTCATGTCGGTCCACTCCGCCTACACCTTCGCGCAGGCGCGGGCCGACCGGACGTTCTGGGGTCATCTCGTGGAGAGCGCCGTTGGCGCGCATCTGGTCAACACCGGCCGTCCGGAATGCCGCGTCTACTACTGGCGCGACCGGGGACGAGAGGTGGACTTCGTCCTGGAGCACGGGCGGAGGCTGGTCATCCTCGAGGTCAAGAGCGGCAAGCGGCGCGGCAGCGTCAGTGGGCTTGAGGCGTTCAGGAAGAGTTTCCCGGTCAAGGCATCCCACATCGTGGGCATGGGTGGAATCCCGGTCTCGGAGTTCCTGTTGACACCCGCTCGGGAGTGGTTCGAGGAATGATGAAGCACTTCGTTGAGCGGACGTGCACTGTGGTTCGCAGGAGTGAGGAAGAACGGGGGGGGAATACGGAAACGAGTTATCAGGACGAGACTGAGTCACGCCCGCTGGCGTTGTTTCGGGAGACCGGGGCTTACGTGCTGCTGGGGTCTCCGGGGGCTGGGAAGACGGAGGCGTTTCGACACGAGGCACAGTGTGAAGGGATCGAGCCCATCACCGCCCGTGACTTCTGGAACCTGCAGCCGCCCCCCGATTGGCAGGACGAGACGCTCTATATCGATGGCCTCGACGAGGTGCGAGCGGGAGCGGCCGATGGACGCACGCCGTTCGATGGGATTCGAGCAAAGCTGCAGGACTTGGGATGCTCACGATTCCGGCTCTCCTGCCGAGAGGCGGACTGGTTCGGCGCCAACGACAGAGAGCGCCTGAAGGCAGTCGCTCCCAATGGCGAGGTGCAGGTGCTGCGGCTTGATCCGCTGTCGGATCCCGGGGTTATCGAGATCCTGGAGCGGAACCACGATGTTGCCGATCCGGCAGCTTTCGTCGCGAAGGCCCGAGAGCGAGGAGTGGAGGACCTCCTCCGGAATCCGCAGAACCTGCGAATGCTTGTGGAAGCCGTGGGAGAGGCCGACGAAGAATGGCCACGGACGCGAACCGAGACGTTCGACATGGCCTGTCGCAGGCTCATCTCCGAGGAGAATCGCGAGCACCAGATCGCATGCAGCCGCACCTTCAACACGAAGACTCTACTGGACGCGGCTGGCGATCTCTGCGCTCTGGTGCTCCTGGCTGGCAAGGCGGGCGTCACCCAACCCGGGACCATGCCCGACGCGAATCACCCCCGTCTGGATCACGTCCCTCGTGTGGAGCAGCAGCTCCTTCGACGTGTCGTGGGTACCAATCTGTTCACTATGCCTTCCGAGGGCCGCCTGGCTCCCGAGCACCGGCAGATCGCCGAGTTCCTCGCGGCGCGGCGCCTCGCGAATCTGATCGCGGAAGGGCTTCCGGCCGGAAGAGTCCTCTCGCTCATGAGCGGTTTCGATGCCGGGATCATCTCCGAGTTCCGGGGTCTCGCCGGCTGGCTGGCTGCTTTGAGCCAGCCAACTCGCGCCGAGATCATCGAACGCGACCCTCTCGGAGTCGTTCTCTACGGGGACGTTGAGTCGTTCACCGTCCACGACAAGAGGCTCGCCTGGCAAGCCATGAGGGGGGAGATCGACCAGAATCCGTGGCTGGTGTCCTACACGAGCTCGGACTTGCCACTACGGTCCCTTGTCGGTCCCGACCTCGAGGACGACATGCGGCAGGCGCTGACCGATCCGGCACGAGACGAAGCACACCAGTCCTTCGTCCTCCTGATCGCCGCGGCAATCCCGGACGCGGCCCCGTTTCCCGAACTTGCGGATCCGCTGATGGCCGTTGTTCGGGACGATTCCTGGGGACCGACCATCCGATGCGCCGCCCTGGAAGCGTACATCCGAGCCGGTCAGGATGACCCTGTAGTCTCGGCGACGCTTCGAGAGTTGCTTGACGATGTTTTCACTGGTGTCGTGGCGACCCAGGACGACGATCTGCTGGGTACGTTGCTGACGGAGCTGTATCCGGATGACCTGCCGGTAGCAGACCTGGTCGGCTACCTGCGCGAACCGTCCCGGCGCAACCTATGGACACGTTATGGCAGGTTCTGGACGGATCGCCTGATCGAGAAGTCGACAGTTCGGAAAATGGTCCAACTGCTTGATCTGCTCAAAGTGCCGATGGAGCGGGTCCGGGCGGAATTGGGGGAATTCCCAAGGCGAGTCGATCTGGTGCTTCGACCGTCCATCGTGCTTCTTCGGCATCTTCTGGGCTGTTCACCCGAGAGCATCTCGCGAGAGCAACTCCTTCACTGGCTTGACTTCGCGGGTTGGATTGGGCGGGAGCTGGAATTCGGCCATGGCGGCGTGGTTGGAGATGCTCAGTTCTTCAGGGACTGGCTCTCCGACCGACCCGACACACAAAAGGCGATTGTCGAGAACGGTGTGATCAGGTGCCGAGAGGATCGTCACTTCTTTCCGTGCATGGGCCGTGTGAAACGAAGCCTCTTCCATGCCAGCCCACCGGAGGACTACGGCAGCTGGTGCGCGGATCAGGCGCTCAGTGCAGCGAGTGACACGGTAGCCCACTGGTTCGTCTGGGAGTCAGCCGCGTTTGTCCACAAAGCGAAAGGACGTGGTCCCCGACTGAGGGAGGCGATCGCTCGTGAGCTCAGTGACGATGCCCGGCTCGCTCGATTGTTCGATGATAGGCTGGAGTCTCTGGAAGAGGAGAATCGCCTCCAGGAGGGTGCACCAAAGACCCCGCAGGCGCATCCGATACCGCATGACGGCCGCTTCGATGAACTGCGTGGTTTGGTCAAGGCCAGTGCGCCGGCCCTCCATGACAATCAATGTCCACCGAACCTACTCCATCACCTCGCTCGGGCTTACCTGAATGACTTCTCGGATGTCCGGGGAGAGACGCCGCAAGACCGACTTCGGTTCCTTCTCGGACACGAAGACGGCCTCCATGCTGCCGCTCTAGCCGGTCTCCGTGGAGTGATCGACCGGGAAGACCTCCCCACGGACACCGAGATTCTAAGGCTCATTGTCCAAGGACAACTGCATTTGTTGGCCTATCCGTTCATGGCAGGTCTGGAGGAAGTCCTCAAGCACACCGAAACAAGCGACTTCCATCTCAATGACGCCCAGAAGCGACTGGCGCTGGCCATCCACTTCGCGGTCTGGAGATTGCCTCATTCGGCGAATCTGGGGCATCCGCCGCGTTGGCTCGAGATGCTCGTGGCACAAGACCCGAATACGGTTTCGGAGGTTTGGGGACGTTGCGCCCGAGCCAAGCTGCAACAAGGGGAGGGGGTGCTACCGGACGCGTATGAGTTGGCCCACAAGCCGGATTTCGCTTCGCTGGCGCAAGCGGCGGCCGTGCGGCTGCTGAAGGGCTTTCCGGTTCGTTGTAAGGTGAGTCAACTTTCGATCTTGAGTTCTTGGCTTCAAGCCGCCTGTTTGCACGCGGACCAGGGACAATTCCTTGAGTTGATCGAGACGAAGCTCGCGTACCGGAGTATGAACGCTGGTCAGAGGGTCTATTGGCTCGTCGCAGGTCTCTTCGTGCGACCGGAGTCGTACAGCGATCGGTTGCAAGCGTATGTTTCCGGCAACAGTCGCCGGATTCAGCGGGTGGCGGAAATGGCAGTGGACACTCATGCAGTGCCGCAGTCCTTGCGAGACACGTGGGATGTGACTGTGCTGTCGACCTTGATTCGGTTGATTGGACCCTACAGTGTTCCACCGCCAAGCGCGGGCGAGGGCTACTGGGTGACGTGGCCGATCCAAGCCCATTTGAGTCTTCACGGACTCATTGACCGACTCGCCGAGGAAGCTTCAGCTCCTGCCCGATTGGCGCTAGAGTCCCTCGCCGCGGACGATCGACTCGTACACTGGAAGTCCAAGCTTCTGGATCGCCTCCATCGGCAGCGGAGCATCCGACGGGAAGCCAACTACACGCATCCGAGCCTCGAACGGGTCGCTGAGGTCCTGGACAACGGTCGACCCGCCAATGCGGCCGATCTCCGGGCACTAACCGTCGATCTGCTGCATCGATTCTCCAGGAGGATCCGGGACGGAGCCACATCGGACTGGCGGCAGTACTGGAATGTCGACCAATACAACCGGGCAGAGAAGCCGAAACCGGAGGACGCTGGCAGGGATGCCCTGCTGTCCGACCTGGAGCAGGCGCTGACACCTCTGGGGGTAGAGGGCGTCAAGGAGGGTTACTACGCCGACGACAAGCGTGCCGACATTCGTCTCTCAGTCCCCGGATACAACGTCCCGATCGAGATCAAGCGGAGCTGCCATGACGACTGGTGGAGCGCTATCAAGACCCAGCTCATCGAGCAGTACGTCCGCGATCCCGGCACCGACGGATACGGAATCTACCTGGTGTTCTGGTTCGGAGAGGCAGAGGGCTGCCGACCAGTCCCGGCGTCGGGACGAAAGCCGAAGTCACCCGATGAACTCAAGCAAGCACTCCTCAAAACCCTCTCCGACCGCGAACGCCGCAAGATCTCGGTCTGCGTCATCGACGTTTCGAAACCAGTCGCCTGAGAGCCCCAGCCAGGCATGGATGAGCCGTTTGTCCGCCACAATCATGCCCAAATGGCGGACAAACGGTGTTGCGGACGCGTTTTGTGAGTAAAATCACTCAGGACTGTAACCGATCACGGCCTTCGCCCACTCGGCTCCCACCTCACCCGTGCGCCAAGAACCGCTCCGCTTCCAGCGCCGCCATGCACCCCGTCCCCGCCGCCGACACGGCCTGCCGGTAGTAGTCGTCCATCACGTCCCCCGCCGCGAACACGCCCGGCACGTTCGTCTCCGTGCGCCACGGGGTCGGCAGCCGCACATACCCGTTGTCCTTGAGATCGATCTGGCCGCGCAGAAACCCCGTGTTGGGATCGTGACCGATCGCCACGAACATCCCCCCGACCTCCACCTCCCGCCGCTCGCCCGTCACGGTGTCGCGCAGCCGCAACCCGGTGATCACGTCGTCGCCGAGCACCTCTTCCACCACGCTGTTCCAAAGAAACGTCATCTTCTCGCTGGCCAGCGCGCGTTCCTGCATGATCTGCGAGGCCCTGAGTTCGTCGCGCCGGTGAACCAGCAGCACCTCGCTGGCGAACTTCGTCATGTACAGGGCTTCCTCCATGGCGCTGTCGCCGCCGCCCACCACGGCGACCACCTGCCCGCGGAAGTGCGGCAGGGCTCCGTCGCACACGGCACAGGCGGACACCCCGCCACCGCTCTGCGCCAGCCGCTCCTCGCCCGGAACGCCCAGCCAGCGCGCGTTGGCGCCCGTCGCGAGCACCACGGTCTCGGCGAGCAGCTCCTGGCCGCCGGAAGAACGCAAACGGAACGGACGGCTCGAAAAATCGACCTCTTCGATGTCCTCGGTTACCACGCGCGTGTCGAAGCGCAGCGCCTGGTTCCTGAAGTCCGTCATCATCTCGATTCCGCCTATGCCGTCGGGGAAGCCCGGGTAGTTCTCCACGTCGGTGGTGAACATGAGCTGGCCGCCCGGAATCATCGTGCGGCTTCCGGCTCCCTCGAAGACAAGAGGGTTCAGGTTCGCCCGGGCGGCGTAGATGGCGGCGGTCCAGCCCGCGGGGCCGGAACCTATGACGACGATGGTCTCCTTGTTCATTTCGAAAGGACCGGTCCTTGCTTGTAGAGTGACGATGTCTGGTAGCGCTCGAGTCCCCGGACCACGAGGAGCTTCACGCCCACGGCGAGCGGCACGCCGATCAGAAGCCCGGCAAAGCCGAAGAAGAAGCCGCCCAGGGACAGCGACAGCACGATCCACACGGGGTGGAGTCCTACCGATTCGCCCACGATCCGCGGACTGATCACGGCGCTCTCGAGGCCCTGCGCGATGCCGTAGACGATGGCCACCTTGCCGAGCGAGAGCCCGATGTTGTCGCTGACGAGCGCCAGGATGATCGCGGGGACAAGGGAAACGACCACACCCAGGTACGGCACGATGCCCAGCACCGCGACGGTGGCGCCGAGCAGGAACGAATACGGGAAGCCGACGATCAGCAGGCCCAGCCAGGTGATGCCCCCGGTCAGCAGGGACGCCGACACCTGGCCGCGCAGGTAGCGCGAAAGGAGGTCGTCGTAGTCGCGCAGAAGGCTGCTTGCGCTGGATCGAATCTTGCCGGGAAGAAGATTGCCCACACGTGCCACGATCAGATCGTAGTCGCGCAGGAGGTAGAACATGAGCACGGGGGTGAGCACCAGGTAGCCGAGCACGGTGATGATGGTGCCGAAACCGCGTCCGAGCCCCAGTACGGTCGCCCACGCACGCTCGGTGAGCTCGGCGCGCCGGGATTCCAGGAAGTCGGTCACGGTCCGTGCGTCGATGGCCTGAACCCGCTCGAGCAACACCGCTTCGTTCACGAACGGGATATCGAAGCCGAGCGACTCGGGGCTCAGCCCGCGGACCCAGGCAGTGAACTCTCCCATGACACGTGGCGATTCGCCGATCAGGGCACGTGCCTGCCGCACCAGCTCGGGGAGCGCCACCATCATGGCCACCGCGCCCGCCGCCAGGACGGGTACGAGAATGAGGAAGATCGCGGCCGTACGGCCTATGCGCGGATGCGCGGAAACCCTGTCGGCGACGGGGTCCAGGATGTAGGCGAGCACAAAGGCCAGGAAGAACGGCGCAAGCAGGGTGCCGGCCGTGTCGAGCACCCACACCGCCGCGAGAAGGGTGGCCAGGGTCACCATGAGGGCGTGGCCGCGGATGCCGCGGAAGGGCGCGAGAACCGCAATGAACACCAGGTAGAGGAGGAACGGGTTGAGGAGGTCCCTGAGGCTGAAGAGAAAGAACCCCGCCACGAGCACGAGCACCGCTCCCTGCGCAACACGCCACGGCACGTCGCCGCCGTCCCGCATGTCCGGGCTCACCAGCCCGCCTCGCTGATCATTTCCCTCGCCCGCAGCACGACCCCCCGCGTGTCGGCGTAGACGATCCTGGTGGCCGCATCCGACAGCGGCAGCCATGCGCAGTCGGTAATGCCCTCTTCGCGCCGCGGGGCCGGGTCGCCCGCGCGGCTCCGCATGAGGAAGAAGGTGCAGTATTTGTGGACCGTGTCGTCCCCGTGCCGGAACGTCCAGTCCACCGTGTCGATCTTGGGTCCGACCAGGTCGGGCCGGACGGCTGTCTCCTCCTCCACCTCGCGCGCCGCCGCCTCTCGCATGCTCTCGCCGCCCTCCATGTGCCCCTTGGGAAGAGACCATTTCCCATAGGGGTCCTTGATCAGGAGCACATGCCAGGTTCCCCCCAAAAGACGCACCACCACTCCACCCGCGCTACGCTCGATCCGAGCGACCACATCTTGCATTGCGTATCACCTCTATTGGAAGACCGAGAAGCTCAGATAGCGGCTCGGATGTTCCTGGATGTCCCTCAGCAGTGCCCGCAACTCCTCGATCGCGTCGGCGGCTCCCGTCGCGAGCGTTGGATCGCCCAGGAGGCGGCCCAGCGAGCCTTCCCCGGCCTCCGCAGTCGCGAGAACTGCGTCCAGCCGCGCGAAGGTGGCGTCCGCCTGTCGCGCGGCGGAGCGAAGTTCCTCCATCCCCTGGCTCATCCCCTCCGTCAGGACCCGGACGTTTTCCATCCCGGCGCCCGCGTCCGCCAACATCTCCTCCAGAGTGGTCCCCCCCATCAGCGTGTTGACCCGCTCGAAGGAGATCCGGGCCTCCCGAGCCGCGGCGGCCAGCTCTCGCGCGGACGAGTCCACGCCCTCGGCCAGGTCCTCGAAGCGGTCTGCCTGCTGCGACACGATCTCCGAGAGACCGTCGCTCACCTCGCCCAGGTTGTCGATCGCCCGGCGCAGGTTTTGCGCCGTCTCTTCCGTGAAGGCGATCTCGAAACGCTCGGAAATGCTCGTCAGGTTGCTCGCGATTTCGTCGGCCGTCGCGGTGAGTCGCGAAAAATCGGGCAGGGCGGCCCCGGGAAGCACCCCTTCCTCGGGGTAGTCCAGGTACGGGTGCGTCTGGTATTCGCCCCGGCGAATGATCTCCGCCTGCCAGTCCCCGAACATGGACTCGGGCGCGATCAGCACGGCTGCGTCGGAGGGAATGACCAGGTCGGGCCGGACGGTCATCTCCACCATGACGGCCTCCCCGCTCGGAACCACGGACACCGCTTCCACCCGACCCACCGAGACGCCGCGGAACTTCACCGCGGCGCCTTCCACGAGCTGTCCCACCGTGGTCGCCGCGGCACGGAGCGCAACCCGGTCGCGGCCCCACCCTCCCTGCAGCCAGATCGTGCCCGCAACGCCCACCGCAATCCCCAGCAGCACCACCGCTCCCACCAGAATCTCTCGTCTACGGTCCATTCCGTCGTCCTCCCTGCAATCCATAGTAAAGGCCCGGATCCCCCTCGACGAAGCCCCTCAGCACGTCGTCCCGGGCAGTGCGCACCTCGGCCGGCGTACCGGTGAATCGGGCCTTCCCTTCGTGGAGGAGGGTGATCCGGTCGGCCACCCTGAAGGCGCTGGTCATGTCGTGCGTTACTACGAGCCCCGTCACGCCGAGCTCGTCACGCATCCGCAGGATGAGCCCGTCGATCACCGATGTGGTCACCGGATCGAGCCCGGTGGTGGGCTCGTCGTACAACAGGTACTTGGGCGACGCGGCGATCGCCCGCGCGAGGCCGGCGCGCTTCCGCTGACCCCCGCTGAGCTCCGCCGGATATCGCCCGCCCAGGCCGTCGAGATCGACGAGTCCCAGACATTCCGACACCCGCGTTTCGGTCCTTCCACGGTCCCACCCCGGCAGCCGCCGGAGCCCCATGCCCACGTTCTCGGCAATGGTCATGGAGTCGAAGAGCGCCGCGAACTGGAAGACGTAACCGATCCGGCGTCGCAAACGGGCCAGATCGTCCCGGGCCAGCTCGGGGACCGAATGATCGTCCACGACCACCACGCCCGAATCGGGCCGCAACAGTCCCACCAGGTGCTTGAGGAGGACGGACTTGCCGCTCCCCGAGGGCCCGACGATGGCCGCGGTCTCTCCGTCCTCGACGGCCAGCGTAAAGCCGCGCAGAACCTCTTTGGGCCCGAACCCCTTGCGGACTTCCGAGAGCCGGATGCTCACAGCAGTGTCGCCGCCCAGAAGGCGTCAAGGCACAGGATGATCATGCTCGCGATTACGACCGTCTGGGTCGCGCTCTTTCCGACCCCCTCCGCGCCGCGTTCGGTCTGAAGACCGTAGAAGCAGCCGACACCGGTGACTACTGCACCGAAGGACACCGATTTGATGACCGCGAACCACACATCCCAGGGTTCGAAGAAGAGGCGGAGCCCCTTGACGAATTCCGGCGTGGACATGTCCAGGAGCTGGAGCGCCGTGAACCAGCCGGATACGATTCCGATGGCAACGGCGAGGAGGACCACGATCGGGAACATGAGGATCCCGGCCAGTACCCTGGGCACCACGAGGTAGGCGAGGGGGTCGTAGGCAAGCGTTTCCAGGGCGTCCACCTGTTCGGTGACGCGCATCGTGCCCAACTCCGCCGAAATGTTGGCGCCGACCCGGCCGGCCAGGGTCAGTCCGGTCAGCACCGGTCCCAGCTCGAGGATCATCGTCTTGCCGACCAGGGTTCCCACGAAGTACAGGGGAATCGTGCCGGTCAACGTGTAGGAGGCCTGCAGCGACATCACGATCCCCGTGAAGGTCGCGATGAAGAGCGCGATGGGGACCGACGCCACACCGACCCGCGCCATTTGGGGGAAGAGGTGAGGTCCCCAGATGGCGAAGTGTCGCGTCGCCCCCGCCGAAGCGGCAAAGAGCGTCCATGCCCGGCCCACCGATCCCAGCGCGCCGATGGTGCCGCGTCCCGCGACGGCGAGTGGTTTCGACAGAAAGTCAGGCATTGCGAATAATAATGGAATCGTCCACGGCCGCCCCGTTGCACGAGGCAAATAGCGAACGACCGTGGGACGGGAAGCAGAGGCCTGCGGTGCGCTCAGGTCACCGCGGCGGCACCCCTTCAGCGTTGCGGAAAGCCGCTCAGCGTCAAGCCGATTCGTTCGCCCAGCGGGTCCTCGCCTTTTTCGCTCCGCCAGTGAACCACCACTTCTCCGACCTGTGCGGGGGGCGCGCGAAAAGCAACCTCGATCGCGAGATCCTGCTCCGGGCATTCGATCCGGGTCCGAATCAGATCGCCCTCATGCACCTGCGGATTTCTTGCCGGGTTCCGGAAGAGCGTCTTGGTGGACTGCCTGCCCGATTGCAGCCGGCGCGTTACCCGGATTCGGTCGAGCCAGTCCGGGTGGTAGCTGATCCGGTAGCGAAAACCCCGCTGGTCCACTCCGCTTCCCTGCCTGACGTGCCTCGCCACGTCAGATCTCCAGCGGCGCGGGTGAGAAGCTCATGAAGAACAGCGCTATCGCTGTCCAGCCCAGGATCGTGCGCCCCCTCCCCAGGGGGACTTCCTCCATGAGCACGGGGGGGTGGGCGACCTTGCCGCGCCCCAGCACCAGCGCAATTCCCCCCCACAGCCACCAGCCCCACCAGGCCAGACCCAGCGGCACCAGGAGGGCGATGAAGGCCATCCCGAGAGCCCGCTGCCTCGGTCCGGCGATGGCGTACAGGATGTGGCCTCCATCCAGTTGCCCCAGGGGAATCAGGTTGAGGGCGGTGATGAAGATCCCGAGCCACCCGGCGAACGCCAGCGGGTGAAGGATGACCGTGGTGTCGGCGCCGAAGCCGGGCAGAGTCAGCGTGGCGGCGACGTGCAGGATCACGTTGCTGCCGATACGGACCGGTTGATCCAGGAAGTGGATGAGGAACGGGTACAGCCCGGGATCCGACACGGGAATGACTTCGGACAGGCTGAGACCGATAGCGAGAACCGGCAGCGAGAGCACGAAACTCGCCAATGGGCCCGCGACCCCGATGTCGAACAACACCGAGCGGCGAATCATGGGGCCCCTGAGACGAATGAACGCCCCCAGTGTGCCGACCAGGGAAAAGTAGGGCGGAAACGGGATGAAGTAGGGCAGCGAGACAGGGACCCGGTGCCGCCGCGCCGCAAAGTAGTGGCCCAGTTCGTGGCCGAGCAGAATGCCGATGAACGCGATCGCAAACGGTACGCCGGTGCCCAGCGCGCCGAGCCGGATTCCGGTGGGAACCGGAAACCAGCTCCCCCCGATCTCGCGGAATCGCGTACCGAGCACATCTGTCCCGGCCAGGAATCCTCCCGCTACCACCGCACTCGCCAATGCGGCCAGAAAGAGGAGCAGGTGGATCATCAGGCGGTCCGGAGGAGGCGACACTTCCCGCCGAAGGGCGACGAGTTCCGTATGCGAACCATTCGCGTGGGTGTGGACTTGGTCGGCCCATGCTACCACGTTTACCATGTCATTCTCGGAAACATCTTCGCGGACTCGTCCCCGCACCACACGGTAGGCGCCAGCCCTGCCAACCCCGTGGCTCGCGAATACCTCGCCCCATGGGGGCTCCCCTGATTTCTCGATGGACATCGCCGAACTCAAGAACAAGACTGTAGCGGAGCTCCAAGGCTACGCGGAATCGCTGAACATCCCCAACTGCAAGGGACTCCGCAAGCAGGATCTCATCTTCAGGATCCACCACGCCCTTGTCGAGCGAAACGAAACGCCGCACGTCCGGGGCGTCCTCGATATCCTCCCCGACGGCTACGGGTTCATCAGGTCGCCGGACTGGGACTACCTGAACGGACCCGACGACGTGTACGTGAGTCCGCCGCAGATCGCGGCGCTCGGTCTTCGCAAGGGCGACACCCTCACCGGCCCGGTCCGGCCCCCGCGAGGGGGCGACAAGTACCTCGCTCTCGCGGAGGTGGAGAGCGTCAACGGCTACGGCCCGCTGGTCGCGCGTGAACGCCCTTCCTACGACGACCTGCGCGCGGTCTACCCCCAGGAGCGGCTCACCCTGGAGGTGCCGGGAGGCGACCTGGCCATGCGCGTCATGGACCTGATCGCACCGGTGGGGCTGGGGCAGCGCGGCCTGATCGTCTCACCCCCCAAAGCCGGAAAGACGACGATCCTGCGGAACATCGCCAACGCGATCGCGACCAACCACCCGCACGCCGACCTGTTCATCCTGCTGATCGACGAGCGTCCGGAGGAGGTCACGGAGATGGAGGAGACCGTGCGGGGCGGCGAGGTGGTCGCCTCCACCTTCGACGAGCCGGCAAAGCGTCACCGGCACGTAGCCGAAATGGTGCTGGCGAAGGCCAAGCGGCGGGTCGAGCACGGACGCAACGCCGTGATCCTCCTCGACTCGATCACCCGGCTGGCACGGGCGTACAACATCCTGGCGCCGCACTCGGGGAGGATTCTCTCCGGAGGCGTGGACGCAAACGCGCTGGCGAAGCCGAAACGCTTCTTCGGGTCCGCGCGGAACGTCTACCAGGGCGGTTCGCTCACGATCATCGCCACGGCGCTGGTGGACACCGGCAGCCGCATGGACGCGGTGATCTTCGAGGAGTTCAAGGGAACAGGGAACATGGAACTGGTTCTGGACCGCGAGGTTGCGGACCGCCGCATATTCCCGGCGATCGACCTGAACCGCTCAGGGACTCGGCGCGAGGAGTTGTTGCTTTCACAGACGGAACTGAACCGGGTCTACCTGCTGCGCAACTTCCTTGCCGACATGTCCCCGACGGATTCGATCTCGTTCCTCATCGAGCGACTGGCCCGGCACCGGACCAACGCCGACTTTCTCAAGGCCATGGTGCAGGGGGTATAGCTGTCCACGGGCTGCCAGGTCAGGCGTCCGCGTCCCGATAACGGGGGTTCACGACCAGGCCGCCGCCCTCGAAGACCTTGCGGTCCCATGGGTAGATCACAGTTGCATCGGTCGCGAGGGCGTAGAAGTCGGGCTTGTATCCCCGCGTCCGCGCAAGGCTGGTGGCCGTGCGCACCTCGGCCGGCCCCACATCCCGGACCGCAGCCAGTGCCAGGCGAAGCGTCTCGCCCGAGGTGGTGATCTCGTCGACGATCAGAACGCGCTTGCCGTGCGCCTGGTGAGGCGCGGACGAGAGGATCGAGGGGCGCTGCCGAACAACTCGCCCGCCTTCCCGCCGTGTGATCTTCAGGGAGAAGAAGTCCTTCCGCATGATGGAGGCGACAACGGCGCCGGGAATCACCCCTGCCCTGGCCACGCCGATGACGATATCGGGGTCGTATGAGCCCGCCACCTTGAGAGCAAGCGCGCGGCAAAGCTCTCCGAACATCTCCCACGACAACTCCAGGAAGTCCTTGGCCGGGCTGATGTCGCTCTGGTTGAAGGACGGATTCATCATTGTGTTCTCCTGTCCGTGCTGTAGACTTCCCCTTCGATGACGACCGACTCGCAACGGAAAGCCGACGCCCGCTTCGCCGAGGCCCTCGCGGCCCGTGGTGCACGAGACCCCCGGGACTACTACCGCAAACAGCTCAGGCAGCTGAAGCGGTCGAGCCCCGAAGGGTACGCTGAAGCGGTCGCATATTACCAGAACGAGTTGATCACGTCCATTGCCGAGCGTGACGCGGACCCGCTCGCGGCCTGGCAATCCTATGGACTTCTGATCGCCGCGCTGACCTCTCCGGGCCGCCCCGTGGCCGTCGATCCAACCGGGCGGTCACGTCCCTTCGCGCCCCCGGGGGAAGTCGAAGACATGGTTCTGCACGTCCCCGACGCGAAGAACGCGCGCCCGCTGCTCGTGGGTTTGCCGCCGAATCCGTCCGGCGCGCAGATGGCGACATACAGCTGGCTGGTGCTGGGCCGAAGGGGACCAGGGGGATAGGGGCGCCCGCGCCCGGCAATCCCGCGGGCTTCTAATCCTCGACCATGTAGGCGAGCCCCCAGGCTCCAGTGCCCAGGTGCGTTGCGATGGTCGGCGTGACCGGCGCCACCAGCGTCTCGGCATCGCCGAAGCGCCCGGCGATCTCGCTCCGCAGGAGTTCCGCAATATCCGGCGCGGCCACGTGAATGATCCCGAACCGCACCTTCTTCACGCCGGGAGGGATCGCTGACGCGACCTTGTCCAGAATGAGCTTTCGGACGCGGGCTGCGCCGCGCGCCTTTCCGTAGGCCTTGATCGCGCCGTCGGAAGCCAGTCCCAGGACGGGCTTGAGGTCGAGCACACCGCCCAGCCAGCCCGCAAACTGGCTGACCCTCCCGGACGCCATCAGACGATCCAGGGTGCGGACGGTGAACAGCACGCCCGACTGCCGCCGGATCCGCTTGATCTCATCGACGATCGCCTCCGCCGGCGTGCCCGCCTCGGCAAGCTCCGCCGCCTTGAGCGCAAGAAGGCCGGCCAGGATCGAGGCCGCTTCGGAGTCGACCAGGCGTACGTCCAGGTGCGGCGCCAGGCGGGCGGCATTCTCGGCCGATCGGAAGATCCCCGACAGCGACGCCGCCACCAGCACCCCCACAACCACCTCCGAATCGCTGGACGCCCGCTCGAACGCCTCGACGAAGTCCCCGGGCGGCGGCAGCGAGGTCGTCGGGAGCGGGCCCCCGCTGCCCAGCCGCGCGTGGAACTCCTCGGCAGTGACATCGATGCGGTCCCGTAGCGTCTTGCCGTCTTCGATGAGGAGGAGGGGCACCATGTGGATGCCGTGAGCGCGCACCACCGCCTCGGGGAGGTCCGACCCCGAATCGACCAGGATGCCGACCGGCCTCCTCACGGCCCGGGTCCCCGCGTCCCGCGCGGCCTCGTATTGGGCCAGCATGTCCTCGGCCTTGTGCGCGGTCACCGTCCCGAGCGTCCCGCAGTAGTCGATCGCGGCCCGGGGGTGATCCGTGTGCAGGTGGATCTTGAGGATGTCTTCGCTGCGGATGACGAGCAGCTCCTCGGATCCCTCCGACAGGGCCTCGCGCACAACCTGCTCGCTCGGCAGGCCCGCGCCCTCTACGAGGATCTCGGTGCAGAAACGCTTGCTGCCGTGCGTGAACGGGTGCTCGGTGGCCGCGATCGGGGACCAGTCCGGGCGCGACAGATCGTCCGCCAGGTCCCCAAGGGCGCCAGCCGTCGCTGCATCCCCACCTTCACCGCCCGCCCCTTCCTCGATCAGCGCGACCACGCCCTCCACGATGCGGACGAACGCCATGGCACCCGCGTCCACCACTCCCGCCTCGGCCAGCACGGGCAGCAGATCGGGCGTTCGCGCCAACGATTCCCGGGCCGTGTCCAGAACACCCGCCATCGCGTCCACGAAGTCCCCCGGGCGGCCGGTGGCGCCCTCATCCACCGCCCTGGCCGCAGCGTCCCTCACCACGGTCAGAATCGTGCCCTCGACCGGCTCCTCGACAGCGCCGTCCAGTGACTGCGCGCCCGCTGCGAACGCGCCGGCGAATTCGCCCACGGATACCCGTGGCCGCCCATCCACGCCACCCGAAAACCCCAACAGGAACTGGGACAGCATCATCCCGCAGTTTCCTCGCGCGCCCAGCACCGCCGAACGCGCCACAGTCGCCGCAACCCGGTCGATACGCCTCTCACGGAACCCCGTCAGGGCCCTGGCGACCGCTTCGAGTGTCAGGGTGAGGTTGGTTCCCGTGTCCCCGTCCGCCACGGGGAACACATTGATCCGGTTGAGTTCGCCCTTGTACTTCCGGGCGTGCCTGCAGGCGGCGAGCAACGCGCGCCGCAGGCGGTAACCGTCCACATAGGCGATTCTGGACCTGTCCAACATGAGGCGTTGACTCCAGACTTCGGGTGTCCGTTGTCCGCTACGCTGGCGTCACGGTATGTCATCCACGCTCACGGCAACAGAGATGAAGCCATTCACCCCCGGATTGCGAGATGGCGTCGTATACGTCTGGGAGGGTCGCCTGGACGCGACCCCCACCGCCACGACATCAGCCCGCACGCTCCTGTCCGAACGCGAACTCGCGCGGGCCGACCGTTTCGTGTACGACCGCCACCGACGCCGCTACACGGTCGCCCAGGCCCACCTGCGCCGCGCCCTCGGAAGACTCATGGGCGTGCCTCCCCAGCGCATCCGGTTCAGCCACGGGAAGCACGGGAAGCCCTACCTCGGCGACGGTCCATCGTTCAACCAGTCCCATTCCGGTGAGCGGATCATGATCGCCGTGGCCAACGAAGGGCGCCTGGGCGTAGACATCGAGAAGGTCAGGACGGTTCGCCTCATGGCCGAGCTGGCTGAAAAGCAATTTGCCCGCGACGAGGTTGCGCTTTTTCGGGCCACCCGCGCGCGCGGACGGCAGGCCATGTTCTTCCGCCTATGGACTCTAAAGGAAGCCTTCACCAAGGCGCTCGGGGTCGGCCTCACGATCCCGCTCAGCTCCTTTTCCGTCGATCCCGCACACAGTGCGACGAACGGGCTGGTGCGCATCGACGGTCACAACGAGGATCCGGCCGAATGGCTGGTCGCCGGACTGCCGTGCGCCGCGGGGGCCAAGGCGGCCTTCGCCATCGATCGCCCGGGGATCACCGTGGCGCCGCTCCCCTTCAACGTCGGCGGATAGCCGCCCCGCCAAGCCCCGGGAACAGCAAGGCGGCACGCTTTGAAGGCGATGGGGCGCCGTTTCAGCCGGCGCAGGGGGCAGGCTCGGCCACGCACGACCCTGGAGAGGGCTCGCACGAATTCGGCAAGGGTTCACGCGACGCCGGTGCCGACCCGCACGCCGAAGCCTCACCCGTGCCCGTCGTCGCGTTCGAGCAGATCGCGCCGTTGACGTAGCAGGTGTGGCACGCCGCCTCCGCAAGGCCTGCTGCCATGCCCACAGCTTCGGTCAGCGTGTCCGCCAGGCGGGCACTCGGATAGTCCAGCAGGATGGGACACGCGTAGACCCCGGCCGAGGTGACCAGCCTCGCACGCGTACAGAGCAGCTGGTCGATGTCGTAGCCGTGCATCATTTCGTGCGTGACACGCTCGTCGGGCGAATATCCCCTGTTGCGGCTGGCCTCCGCGCCAATCAGGAGCGGCGGCAGCACCTTCAGGCGCGGCTCGTGGTAGCCCACCCGACCGAGCGCGTCCCGGAAAGCCTGGAGCATCCACGGCATCTCTTCGCACGGCCAGCTCTGCATCGTGGTGATGATCGGACGGAATCCCGCCGCCACGAGGGATCCGACCCCGTCCATGGCGCGCTCAAACGTGCTTTCGCCACGGATTGCGTCGTTGATTGCGGGGGTGGGGCCATCGATGCTCACGCGCAGTTCCAGCGGGTGACACCGACCCTCGGCGATGCGCCGGAGCCCCTCGACCGTTCGCGGGGGGAGAAGCGTTGCGTTGGTCAGCACGGTCGCCGGCCCGAAGCCCAGCGTGTCATCCAGGATCTCCACCATCTCGCTGTTCATGAAGGGTTCGCCGCCGGTGAAGTAGTACTCCTTCACATTGAACCGGGTGGACTCCTCGAGCGCGGATCGCACCTGGGCCCGGGTCATGAACCAGAACGAGTGGTTGTCGGGAGAGCAGGAGATGAAGCAGTGACTGCAGCGAAGGTTGCAGACGGTACCGCTGACCTGGAACCAGAGCTGGTCGAGTGCCGTGAGGGGCACGGACGGAGCGCTTCGGGTGGCAATCATCGTTCACTTTCCATCAGGTGACCCGCTTTGGACCCGGTGCAACGCCCGCTGAGAATAGCCGGTTTCCCGTGCAGCACGCAAAGGGGGATCTGGCGACGTCGTCCCCGACCGGATAGGGTTGAGTCGGCCAACGCCGACGTGACCCTGGGAGACCCGTCCAGCCACAATGCAATTCGCGACCATCAATCCTGCCAGCGGCGAGCTGCTCCGCTCGTATCCATTCCTGTCCGCCGACCGGGTGGACGCCGCTCTGACAAGGGCCCGCGACGCCCAACTGGCGTGGAGCCGGGTCCCGGTGCCGGAACGGGCAAGGGCGGTGGCCGAAGTGGCGCGACTCCTGCGCGACCGCCACAGACGCCTGGCCGAGACCGTAACCATGGAGATGGGAAAGCCCATCGGCGAAGCCCTCTTCGAGGTCGAGAAGTGCGCGTCGGGTTGCGAGTACTACAGCCGAAACGGTGCGGGGTTCCTGCGCGACCAGGTCGTCGAGACGGAATCCCACAAGAGCTACGTCACCTTCCAGCCCCTGGGCCTCGTGCTGGCGATCATGCCGTGGAACTTCCCGCTCTGGCAGGTGATACGGGCCGCGGTCCCGGCGCTCATCGCCGGCAACGGCGTCCTCCTCAAGCACGCGCCGAACGTGCCCTGCTGCGCCCTCGAACTGAAGGACCTGTTTGCCGCCGCCGGACTTCCCGAAGGGCTCTTCACCAACCTTTTCGTCGACGTCGGCATGGCCGGGGACCTTGTGCGCGACTCCCGCGTGCAGGGGGTCACCCTCACGGGAAGCACTCGCGCGGGGAGGCAGGTCGCCGCGATAGCCGGGTCCCAGATCAAGACCTGCGTGCTGGAACTCGGCGGCAGCGACCCCTACCTCGTGCTCGAGGACGCCGACCTGCCACGCACCGTCGAGGCGTGCGTCATCGGCCGCCTCCTCAACGCGGGGCAGAGCTGCATCGCGGCCAAACGCATGATCGTGCATGAGGCGGTGGCGGACGAATTCACCGAGGCGTTGGTCGCGCGCATGGGCGCCGTGCGCGTCGGCGAGCCGATGGCCGAGATGACCGACGTCGGGCCGCTGGCCCGGGAGGATTTGCGAGACCATCTGGCCGGGCAGGTCGCCCGAAGCATCGAGGCCGGCGCGGCCTGCCCGCTGGGCGGCAAGGTCCCCGATGTGCCTGGATGGTACTACCCGGCCACGGTCCTGACGGGGGTGGCGCCGGGCATGCCCGCCTACGAGGAGGAGATGTTCGGGCCGGTGGCGTGCATCATCCGGGCCGGGTCGGAGGAGGAAGCCGTCAGGATCGCCAACGACACCGACTACGGCCTCGGCGCAGCCGTGTTCACCCGCGACCTGGAGCGCGGGGAGCGCATTGCGCGCACCGGAATCGAGGCCGGGCTGTGCTTCGTCAACGACTTTGTGAAGTCCGACCCGCGCCTGCCCTTCGGCGGCGTGAAATCGAGCGGTGTCGGGCGGGAACTGACCCACTTCGGGATCCAGGAATTCGTGAACGTGAAGACCGTACAGGTGGAGGCGTAGCCATGAAGAGCGGACGCGGGGGCGGGGTGACCTGAGGGGGGCAACGTTGCTGCCGCGACTCCTACTCCCGCCGCAGCACCTTGCCCGGAAGCGCGCCCGTTACCGCCCCGTCCTCGTAGACCACCGTACCGGCCACCCACACCCGTTCGATCCCCGTTGACGTCAGGTGCGGCTCGGCGGTGGTCGACCGGTCGATCACGGCAGCCGGGTCGAACAGAACGAGGTCCGCAGGCGCCCCGGGCCGGAGCACCCCGCGATCGGGCAGTCCCATGTTCCCGGCGGCCAGACCCGTCATCTTGTGAATCGCTTCCTCCAGCCCCAGCCGTCCCTCCTCGCGCACGTAGCGCCCCAGCACCCTCGGGTAGGCGCCGAAACCGCGCGGGTGAGCGCCGCGAAGGCCGCCGTCCGACGACACGTTGGTGTGGGGCCAGGCGAGCAGGGTGGCGATGTCCTCGAAGGTCATGCTGGTCGCGACGATGCTCTCCCTGCCGTCGTCGCCGCGGTCGCGGGCTGCCCGGGACTCGGCGATCAGGTCCAGGTAGGTCGTGACGGGATCGTTTCCCCGCTCGGCGGAGATCTCCGCCAGCGTCTTGCCTTCCACGGTCGAATCGGGACCGAAGCGGCCGATGATCATCCCCTCGGGCGCCACCAGCTCCTCCAGCGCGTAGCGGGCGGCCTCGCGGTCCGTGAAATCGCGCTCCGGGAAGAGGACGGTCATGGTCGACTGCCAGTATTCGTACGGGTAGACGTCGGCGGTGATGTCGAGCCCGGCGGCGCGCGCCTCGTCCAGGCGGGCCAGAACGTCCGCCGCCCCACCCCATAGCTCCCGCGCGGCAAGCTTCATGTGCGATATCTGTACGGGCAGCCGGGCTCTCTCGGCAATCTCGATCGTCTCCTCGACCGCCTCGTGGAACGCGCGGTCCTCGCTCCGCATGTGCGAGATGTAGCGGCCCCCGCTCGACGCCGCGGTCATCGCGAGAGCGACCACTTCGTCCGTGGACGAGTAGATGCCCGGGTCGTATTCGAGGCCGGTCGAGAGGCCCAGAACCCCGCTGGCCAGTTCGATCTCGAGCAGCGCCTGCATGGCCTTCACCTCGGCGTCGCCGGCTTCGCGGCCGAAGTCGTCGCCCATGACCTGTCGACGCAGCGTGCCGTGCCCCGCATACGACGCCACGTTGATCGCCGCAGGGGTCGCTTCCAGAGCAGCGAAGAAGTCGGCGATCGGGAAGCGCGAGCCTCCGTCCCTGGCCTGCCACGATGGTCGTGATCCCCTGGCTGACTACCGCGAGCGCGGTTGGTTCGTCCAGCAAACCCCCGTCGTGGTGGCTGTGGGTGTCGATGAAGCCGGGCGCGAGCACAAGCCCGACGCCATCGTAGACCGGTTCGCCGTCCTTGGGGGAGAGGGCGTCGTCTGCGTCGGCGGCGGCCACCTCGGCAACGACCCCGCCCTCCACCCGAAGGGAACCGAGGAAGCCGGGGCTCCCCGTGCCATCGACCACGGTGGCGCCCTGGACAAGGAAGGATTGGGGTGCCCGAGGCGCGGCCGTGTCGGCGCAGCCGAGTAGCAATGGAAGCCACGCGGCGATGAACAGGGCCGGGCTCAAACGGCAACCCATGTCAACTTTACTATACATAATGTATATCACGGTTTACATCTTGGGCGCGGCACACGCGCTCTCAATCCCGGTCCACCGCTGGCACGGCCTTGTCCATCTCGGCCGCCACGTCTTGCGGATCGCGCATTTTCGTCACGTCCAGCTCGTAGTCCGGCACCTCGCGCGGGGCCAGCTTGCCCTTCAATTCCCGAATCTCCCGGCCCGACAGGCCCAGCCCAGCGAGTTCAGCGTTCGCGAGCCTCGCGCCCGCGCGCGCCGCGACCCCGTCATCGTCCGCGGACACCAGCCGGGCCAGCGCCGCAATCTCGCCACCGGACAGCTTGTCACCCATCACCTGGTAGTCGATCCAGGCCTCGTAGCTGAGCGGCACAACCCGCTTGACCATCCCGGCCATGACCCGGCCGTACTCCTGGATCTCCCACTGGGCGTGGTCGTCCACGCGCAACGTCAGGAAGTGGAGCAGGTTGTGCAGGTCGATCTTCCAGTACCACTGCGTGTAGGTCGACAGCGGCAGGTCGATCCGCGCGAGCTCGCGGGCGACGTTCTCGCCGACCAGCCAGCCGTAGTCGCCCGCCGCCCGGGCCCGCACGTCCTCCCAGCGGCGGATGGCCTCGCGGTAGAACTCGGGGCTGACGGAACCGGGGGCGCGCCCCTGGTTGCTCGTCGCGCTCTGGAGGGAGAACTGGTCCGGCTCCGGGCTGTAGAAGAGGAGCGGCATGAGGCTATACCGGCCGCTGTATTCGTTGACGGAGTTGTGTGTGACGATGCCGTTGGCCACGAAATTGTGGTGCGGGCCCTCCACCTCGAGGTCATAGGTCTCGCGTTCGCCCACATACTCGAAGCGGGCGACGCGGACGAGCTTGGCTTTGTAGCGGATCTGGTCCCGGTCGAGCTTCTCGGCCGCACCATTCACGTGCACGAAGTAGTCGCCGGGGCGCCACACCGCGCGTCCGCCGGTCTCCCGGACTCCGGTTGCTCCGCGGAGAGTGTCCCAACCTCCGGCAAACAGGAAACGGTGATCCGCCGTGGCGTCGATCGACTTGCCGTCTTCCAGGACCATCCTGAAAACCGGCTTCACGCCGTTGCGGTACACGTCCACTACGCGAGTGTGCCGCAACGCGAGCGTGTCTTCGTCGACCTGCCTGAGCGCCACGCGGTCACGGCGGAAGAAAGCGTTGCGCTGCTTGTCCGGGCGCTTGTTTCGGGTGGGCTGAAAGCGCTGCCAAATCTCCTCGATCGGCAACTTGTACAGATGCCGACGCCCACGGGCTTCCCCCCCCGGCAGATCGAAGTACACCTCCGTGCCCTCGGCCAGGCACGCCGTCCGGTGCCGTATCCACTGGCGCGCCACGAACATCGGCATCGCGCAGTGGAACTTGAATTCGACCATCTCCGACGGCGTGGTGTGCAGGTGTCGCCTCAGATAGCGGACTAGCCCCCGCGTGGCCGACACCTTGCGCGTGCCGTAGCCGTAGCTCACGCGGGCCGCGCGCTCCACGGAATCGTCGGTCCCCATGTAGTCGACCAGCGCGACGAAGCCGTGGTCGAGGACCGGGAAGTAGCCACCCAGAATCTCTTCGGCGGCGGGGACGGTAGGGCGGCGGGTTGGGTGCGAAGTCGGTTCCATGGCTCCCAAGCTAACCCGGTGCCGCCAAATCGGGCGAGACGCGGTTGCGCCCCTTCGCGGGCCCGGGTATCGGTACCTGCACGACTCCTGACACAAGAAGACCTGCATGCATCACGCGCCCCCTTCAATCGGCCCGTCACGCTCGGGCATGGTCGCCGAACAGGGCGCGGACTACATGTACACGGGTCCGTGGGCCGAGAAGCTCATCGCGTTGGTCGGCACGCACGAGACGCGTGTCCGGCAGGAGCCCTCGGCAAGGCTCTGGGGCGCGAACCGGGACGGATCCTTCCCGGGCGTGGTCGTTCCGGAGACCGGCGAACTGCACGGCGCGTCGATCCGGGGGCTCGAGCTGGGCGGCCGGGCGGTCGGGTATTGAGGGACAACAACGGCACGGAGGCAAGCATGAACAGGCGGAGTCCGGCAGCAGCGGGTACAATGGCGATCGTGATCCTGGGGCTCGGTTGTGCCGAAGCCCCGCCCGGCGAAGGAGACCAGCCCGTTGGCCCCGAGCCGGGCGCCTTCGAGATCTACGATTCGGAAGCGTTCGTGATGAGTTCGACGAACGTTGGTGACGACTTCCTCATCGCGGTCAGCCTGCCCGTCAGCTACGGTACCGGTGAACAGTCCTACCCGCTCGTCTACGTGCTGGACGCCAACATCTCGTTCGGGATGACGGTGGAACTTGCCCGCCTGTTCCAGTTCGATCTGATCCGGCCCGGCATCCCCGAGATGATTCTCGTCGGCATCGGATACCCGGACCCCAGCCGCGCCGGCACGCTACGCGCGCGCGACCTGACCCCGGAGGGCTCGCTGTCGGACGAATTCGACCAGCTCCTTCGTTCCGCCCCGGTCTTCGACGGCCTGGGAGGCGCGGCCGAGTTCCTGCGCTTCATCGAAGACGAGCTGCACCCGCGCATCGTCGCCGACTACCGTGTCGAGACCGAGGGAGTGGGATTCCTGGGCGACTCCTTCGGCGGGCTGTTCACCGCATACGCCTTCCAGCAACGGTCACCGATCTTCGACCGCTACTGGATGGGCAGCCCCGGACTCCTTCCGGCCACCGAGCTGCTCGAAGGGCTCCCCGCCGCGATTGCACAGGGGTTCGAGCGGGACACGCGGGTGTTTATCACGCTCGGCGAACTGGAGGAGACGGGGGCGGTCGACATCTACAACGATCTCGCCTTCGGGACGCGCCGGCTCATCGAGATCTTCGAGGCCCATCCCGCGGACAACCTGACCGTCACATGGAAGGTCTACCCGGACGCGACCCACATCACAACCGTGCCCCCCGCGCTGACGGACGCATTTGCGGCCCTGTTCATGAGCTAGTGACCGATCGTGAGAAAAGGTCGTGACCGCAGGTTCGTGGCCGAACACCGCGGCGGGGCGCTGACCCGGCAGGACCATCGCGCGCTCGCCACGTGGGCCGCCGAGTGCGCCGAACACGTGCTCTCCGTGACCTGGCCCGATAAGGAGGACCGGCGACCGTTTAACGCGGTCCGGCAAGCCAGGTCCTGGGCAACGGGTGAGGTCCCTGCCGGTAGAGCCATGCGGGCGGCGGTGGCGGCCCACGGCGCAGCCAGAGAAGCGAGTGGTCCGGCTGTCGCCGCGGCACGCGCGGCCAGCCATGCTGCAGCGACCGCCCACATGGCCGACCACAGCCTCCGGGCGGCTGCTTATGCACTCAAGGCGGTTGCGCAGGCGGGAATGGACGCTGCGGTGGAGCGTCGCTGGCAGGAGCGGAAGCTCCCCGACGGGATCCGGGCGCTGGTGATGGAAGCGGGAGACGGCAGTCGATAAATTGCGTACAATACGTATATTATGTATTATGGCGACATGTCCAAGCCATCGAGTTCTCCCAGGGGCCGCGCCGTCAGCGCCACGTACGCGGCAAGGAACTTCGCATCCCTGGTCAACCGGGTTCGCGAGGAGCGCGCGGCCTACGTCGTCGAGCGCAGCGGAAAGCCGGTCGCCGAGATCCGTCCCGTGAAGGACCGCGTCGTCACCATGCGCGAATTCGTCGCGCTCTTCCCCGCAGAGCCTCGCCGGCCTGCCGACGAGGAGTACCTGCGGGCAGTGGAGGAGGGGATCGCCTTCCTCAACCGGGCAGTGATCCCGGAAAGTCCGTGGGACTCCTGATCGACTCCAGCGTGCTGATCGCGGTTGAGCGCGGCCAGCTCCGGGCGGATACCGTTGCAGGGGCAGCCTGCCCGGAAGAGCCCGTCGCGATCGCGGCAATCACCGCTTCCGAGTTGCTCCACGGCGTTCACCGGCTGGCGGGCGCGCGGCGGATCCGGACCGAGCGGATGGTGACAGGATGGCTCGCGGAGCTTCCGGTCATCCCCTTCGACATCGAGGTGGCCAAGGTCCACGCGACCCTGGCGGCCCAGCACAAGCGCCGCGGGAGACCGGTCGGAAGCCACGACCTGATGATGGCGGCGACGGCTGTGCACCTGGACTACCGGATCGCCACGCGCGACCGCCGCAGCTTCGCGCGCATCGACGGGCTGGCGGTGGAGTACTTGTGAGATTCTCCCCCCTTGTAAACCCCCTCACACCCGCTTCGCCCTCGCCGCCTTCCGCCGCCGGCTCTGGTCCAGCTCCCGCTTCCGCAGCCGAATGGCGTCCGGCGTGACCTCGATCAGCTCGTCGTCGTCGATGAAGTCCAGGGCCTGTTCCAGCGTCATGCGCCGGGGCGGCTCCAGGCGGACGTTCTCGTCGGCAGCCGCCGCGCGCATGTTGGTCAGCTTCTTGCCGCGGCTCACGTTGACGTCCATGTCCCCCGGGCGGGCATTCTCGCCGACGACCATGCCGTTGTAGCATTCCGCGCCGGGCCCCACGAAAAGGGTGCCGCGCTCCTGCAGCCCGAACAGGGCGAAGGCCACGGCCTTGCCCGGACGGTCGGCCACGATCGCGCCGCGGCCGCGCCCCCGGATGGATCCCGCCCAGACGTCCCAGCGGTCAAAGCGGTGGTGAAGGATGCCCTCGCCGCGCGTGTCGGTGAGGAACTCGGTGCGGTAGCCGAAGAGTCCCCGCGCGGGGATGCCGAATTGCAGGCGGGTGGTGCCCGAATCGCCGACGGGCCGCATGACGGTCAGCTCACCGCGCCGGCGGGAGAGCTTGTCGATCACCGTCCCGGCAAGCTCCGAGGGGACTTCGGCGACCACTTCCTCGTAGGGCTCCAGACGGCCGCCATTACCGTCTTCCCGGGTCAGCACACGCGGGCGCGACACCTGGAACTCGTAGCCCTCGCGGCGCATGGTCTCCATGAGGATGGTCAGATGAAGTTCCCCCCGCCCGCTCACCGCGAAGGTGTCGGGCCGGTCGGTGTCCTCCACGCGGAGCGCCACGTTGCGCTCCAGCTCACGCACAAGACGCTCTCGCAGCTGGCGGGTGGTCACGTACTTCCCCACCCGTCCCGCGAAGGGCGAGTCGTTGACCACGAAGTCCACCGAAATCGTGGGTTCCTCGACCGTGATGCCGGTCAGGCGCTCGGGGCTGAGGGGATCCGCGAGGGTATCGCCGATTTCGACGCCCTCCGGCCCCGCCAGCCCGACGATATCGCCCGCCCGCGCTTCCTCGATGTCGACCCGGTCCAGTCCGCTGAAGGTGTACAGCCCGATGATCCGCGTTCCCGCACCCGTTCCAGCCCCCGTGCCCGCTCTTTCCGGAACAACCGCGCCCGCCTCGGCCGCAGCCAGCCGGACAACCCGCTCACCCATCCTGACCGTCCCCCGCTCCACCCGTCCGATCGCGATCCGTCCCACGTACGACGAGTGATCCAGCGTCGAGACCAGCATCTGAAAGGGCCCGGCGGTATCCACGCCGGGCGGAGGGATGTGATCGACGACCGTCTCGAAGAGAGGGGTCAGATCGGTTCCGTGAACTCCGGGCTCCGTCGAGGTCCACCCCTCCCGCCCCGCCGCATACAGGAACGGAGCGTCCAGCTGTTCGTCGCTGGCCTCCAGGTCCATAAGGAGTTCCAGCACCTCGTCGTGGACCTCTTCGGCACGGGCGTCGGGACGGTCCACCTTGTTGATCACGATCAACGGCAGCAGTCCGAGGGCCAGCGCCTTGCGGGTCACGAATCGGGTCTGGGGCATCGGCCCCTCGGCCGCATCGACCAGCAGCAGAACGCCGTCGACCATGCGCAGGATCCGTTCCACCTCGCCGCCGAAGTCGGCGTGGCCCGGAGTGTCGACGATGTTGATCTTGGTCCCCCGCCACTGAACGGCGGTGTTCTTCGACAGGATGGTGATGCCGCGCTCGCGCTCCAGCGGGTTGGAGTCAAGAATGCGCTCGCCGACGACCTGGCCGTCGCGGAAGACGCCGGCCTGGCGGAACATCTGGTCGACCAGCGTCGTCTTGCCGTGGTCGACGTGGGCGATGATGGCAACGTTGCGGAGATTCATCATTCTCGGCGTTCTCACCGCCCGGGAACGCTACCGGCCCGGCGACGCGTCAATGCGCGTGAAGGTGTAGGTGCCGATCTGGGCATCCGAGAACGGGCTCACGCCCCTGAGGCTCCTGATCGGCTCCTTCGGCGAAGAGTCGTCGTTGCCGGACGTGTAGGAGACGCCGTCGTCGGTTCCCGAGTCGTACGGATACAGCACGACCTGAAGTTCGTCCAACCATTGCCCGAATTCGTCCTGAAGCGACAATCCGTCCACGCCCACGAACCAGTCCGGACTGGGCGCGATCATCGTGACCAGCATGACCCGGGGGTGGTCCAGCCGGACCACGACCCGGGAGATGGTCGCGCGGCCCGGACTTCCAATCCCGCGTCCGTTGACGACCGAGAGCACGTTGTCCGGGATGTGTGCGCGGATCTCGCCGGCCAGCAGCGTGGTCCCGCCGGTCTCGGCCATCTGCTCGATCCCCGGACTCGCCGTCTGCCCGGAAGCCCAGAAGCTGACGCTGTCGTTGTGCACCGCACCGATCAGCGGGGAAAAATGAGCACCGCCGGGGAAGTCGTCCGGGTGAGTGGCGGAGCTCCAGGTGGCGTTGAAAACCACGCGGTAGACGGCCGAGTCGGCGGGGGGATCGATTTGCCCCGCGGTCGCACGGACCTCCGCGCTGACCCCGTCGGCCACCGAAGCCGTGAGGGATTGGACTCCCTCCGCCTCGCCGAGCGTCCAGGATGTTTCCGCCAACCCGGCCGGGTCGGTCACGGCCGTGGCGGGATCGGCCGATCCGTTTCCTTCCACGGTGGTGAAGGTCACGGCCGCCTCAGCGACCGGTGAGCCGCCTTCGTCGTCCACCCGCACGACAACGGTCTCGGTCAGCGGCTGCCCCGCCGTGCCTTCCTGGCCGTTCCCCGACACGACCCCCACCGAGGCCGCGGTCTGCCGCACGGTGACCCCGGCCGTCGCGCTGAGGGACTCGTGGGTCGCGGTCAGGGTGCCCGACCCGTTCGCCGCGGCCGTGACGACGCCAACGGCAGAGGCCGAGAAGACATCCGGGTCGCTGCTCGACCAGGTGACCGGACCGGAGAAGGCCGCGCCGAACTGGTCGGTGATCGTCGCGGTGAACGCGGCCGTCTCGCCCAGCGACGAGAGGTTAGCCGACGGCGGGGAGACCGCGATTGCGGTTGCCCGCGGCGGATCGGCCCGCGGCTCCGGCTCGCTCCCGGAGTCGCCGCACGCGGCCAGGGCCACCAGGGCAAGGGCGGCAGGTGTGCCGCGACGGATGGTGATGAAATTCATGGACATATGCGAAGCTAACGGGACCGGTGTTCAGCCGAAGGGGGACGATTGCGACCCCATCCGGCACGCGCTCCTCCAGGACGGTCGTTTCTGCGACGGACCCCTACCAGGCGTGACCCTTCCCCGGCGTGGAGAAGATCCTCTCGTACGGCAGGGCGTCGAGATCCACGACCCTGCCGTCACGTATCACCATTCCCAGGGCCCTGATGTTCCCGATGTCCTCAAGAGGGTCCGCGTCCAGCAGCAGCACGTCGGCGTATTTTCCGGCTTCGAGGGTCCCGAGCTCGTCCAGCATCCCACTCGCGATGGCTCCGTTTCGGGTCACCGCCACGATCGCTTCCATGGGTGTCATGCCGAGTTCCACCAACCCTTCGGTCGCGATCACGCTACCGATGCCGAACGACTGGTTCTCCAGCTTCTTTTCGCGGCGGAATTCCGGAGCGGCCCCCAGGTAGTTGTCGGTGCCGATCGTCGTCACACAGCCCCCGGCGATCAGCTTCTCCGCATTCGTGCGGCGGATCTCCATCGATTCGCCGGCGGCCCGGCGCTCCGCGCGCAACTCGGCCGAGGTCTTCGCGAGCCCGTCGCGCCGGCGGCTCCCGGCCTCCTCGTCCGGCTCCGCCACCGCCTTCTCCCGCGCCTCCACGTGCTCCTGCCACGGCTTGCCGGTGATCGTGTTGGAGAGCATCGCGCAGACGATCCCGCGGTCGGCGATCTCTTTCACGAGCGCGTCGGGCGTCTCCTCAGTGAGCACTTCCGGGTGCTGAATCAGATCGAGTCCGGCGCGAACCGACATCCACAGCCCCTGCGGAGATGTCGAGTGCGTCTCGGCGATCAGGCCGCGCTTGTGGGTCTCTTCGACCATCACCCGCTGCGCCTCGGGCGAGAACCCGATCATCACCGGATTCGAAAAATGACCCGTGCCGCCGTACTTGATGAAGTCGGGGCCCAGGTCCAGGTACTCGTTGACAGCGACCCTCAGGTCCTCGGGTTCCATCTCCATCCACTCCTCGCCGGAACCCTGCGTGATGAAGTCGTTGAACTGCTCCTGGAAGAGGGTCAGCCCCTGCTGCCGAATCAGGGAGAAAGAGATCGTGTACGGTCCCCCCCAGCCGACGATGTTGCCCGCGACCAGCATGCGCGGCCCGACAGTGTCCCCGCGCGCGATCGCGTCGCGAATCTCCATCAGCGGGAGGAGCGACCCGTAGCTGTCGCGTACGGTGGTGAAGCCGTGCTTCAGCTGCATCTGGGCCGCTTCGAGGGTGAGGTTCGCGTTCCTGTCCTCGTAGCGGACGAGCGTCTCGTGTCCGGAGTAGAGCGAGAGGTGCACGTTGCTGTCGATGAAGCCGGGGGTGACGAACTTCCCCGCGCCATCGATCACGCGCGCGCCTTCGGGGACCTCGACCGAGGCGCCCGGGCCCACGGAGGTGATCCGGTTGCCTTCGATGACGACCGTGCCGTTCACGATCGGGGGACCACCATTCCCGTCGATGATCGTGCCTCCCACGATGGCGAGCGTGCTCACGGGGTCCTGCGCGGCGGCGGGGCCGGGTGCGGAAAGGAGGAACCCGGCGACCGCGCCCAGGAGCATGGCGTCGCCGCGGATTGAGCGCGTGTGGGAACGGATGGTCGTCATCGGATCCTCCTCTATTCCTTGTCGTTGGCCGCGATGCATTCGCTTTCGGCAAACTATCGGGCTTCCGGGATGACCGCACGCGTTTGTCCCGGGACCAACGCATCGGCCCGTCCGTCGCCATGCGGGCCCGCCCCTTCCGTGATCGCTTGCCCCGCCTCCCTCTTCGTGCGATATGAATAACCGCGGACCGCCACGAGCGTCCGTTCCAGTCCCGACCCCGACCTCACATCCCGACCCAGCCGATGCCGAATACCTTCCCCCGCACGACCAGATCCCTCGCAGCAACCGTCACGATTCTCGGGGCGGGCGCACTCACCCTCGTCGCACTGTCCCGGCAAACCGGCCTCACCGGCTTCACCGACGACCGCGCGGCGCAGCAGCTGGCGTGCGAAGTGCGCTTTCTGGAGCTGCCGCGCGGCGAGTCGTTCCGGGAACACTTGCGCACGATCACCGAGAACCCTCACCCCGCCGGGTCGGCGGCGCAGGCCCGCGTCGGGGAGTACCTGGCCCGGGCGATGGAGCGCGCGGGCCTCGAGGTCACGAGCCACCCCTACGACGTCTACCTGCCCGAGCTCACCGACGACGTCGAGGTCCACATCGTGACACCCGTGGCCATGCAGCTGTCCAACCGCGAACCCGCGCTTGACGAGGACCGCTTCTCCGGCCACCCCGACCTGCTCAACGGCTGGAACGCCTTCTCCGGGTCCGGCGACGTCACCGGCGAGGTAGTGTACGCCAACTACGGCCGGCGGGAGGACTACAGGGCGCTGGACTCGATGGGGATTGCGCTGTCCGGGAAGGTCGTCATCGCTCGCTACGGCGGGAACTTCCGCGGCTACAAGGTCAAGTTCGCCGAAGAGCGCGGCGCGGCGGGTGTGATCATGTTCAACGACCCGGGGTCTTCCGACTTGGCGGCCTACCCCGAGGGACCGATGATGAACGGGCAGACGATTCAGCGCGGGTCGGTGCTCACGCTGCCGTGGACGGGCGATCCGCTGACCCCGTTCGTGCCGGCGCTGCCGGTGGACGGCGACCGGCAGGTGGAGCGGCTCGACCCCTCCGAGGTGCCGCTGCACACGATCCCCGTGCTGCCGATCGGCTACGAGGCGGCGACGGAGATCCTGTCGCGCATGACCGGCAACGAAGCCCCCGACGACTGGGACGCCGGGGTGGAGCTGGACTACCGGCTGACCGGCGGACCGGACCTCACGGTGCGCGTGCGGGTCAATCAGCCGAAGGGCCTGGTGCGGGCGACAAATGTGGTCGGCACGATTCGCGGCAGCGAGTTCCCGGACGAGTGGTTCATCCTGGGCGCGCACTACGATCCGTGGGGCTTCGGCGCGATCGACCCGAACGGGGGAACCGCGATGCTCCTCATTCTGGCCGAAGCACTCGGCGAACTGGCCCGGGACGAAGCGTGCCGTCCGCGCCGCTCGATCATGATCGCCCACTGGGATGCGGAGGAATACGGGATCATCGGGTCGACCGAGTGGGTCGAGGAATTCCGCGAGGATCTCGAGGCGAATGCGATCGCGTATATCAACGCCGACGGGGCGGTATCGGGAGCCAACTTCGGGGCGTCGTCGTCACCGTCGCTGAAGAGCCAGATCCTGGAGGCCACCAGGGCCGTTACCTACCCGGGCACGGGGGAGCCGCTCTACGACTGGTGGATGGAACGCGCTCCCGCCGGAGCGAAGGAACCCTCGCTGGGCAACCTGGGCGGCGGCTCCGACCACGTTGGCTTCTACACCCACGCGGGCGTGCCGTCGGGGGGACTTTCGTCCAGCAACCCGGGCGGTGTCTACCACTCCAACTACGACAACTTCGCGTGGTTCGAGCGCTTCGGGGACAGCGAGTTCGTGTACGGCCCCATGGTCGCGCAGGCGGACGGGATCCTCGCGCTGAGGTTCGCCAACGCCGACGTACTCCCCTACGACGCCGCCCGCTACGCCACCGACACGCGCACCCACGTCGAGACGCTGTACGAGGTCGCCGACCGGCGCGGGCTGAAGGTGGACCTCTCCGGGCTCGTGGCCGCGACGACGGAGCTGGACGAGGCAGCCGCGGCGCTGGTATCCGCGCGGGAGCGGTGGGTGAAGGCCGGCGAGGTCGATCCGGCAGTGGCTGAAGCGGTGAATCGGGCGCTGATCGGGCTGGAGAAGGCGTGGCTGAACGACCGCGGCCTTCAGGGACGGCCCTGGAGCAGATCGATCTACGTCTCGCCGGATCCGTTCAGCGGGTATGCGTCGTGGATGCTGCCCGGCTTGCGCTACGAGATCGAGACGGACGACCGCGCGGATCTGCCCGGATGGGAGCGGGTGTACGTGGGGGCGATCCGGGACCTGGCCGAGCGCATGCGGCGGGTGGCGGGGATGATGGGGTAGCCCGCGGTCAGGCGGCAAGCCCTCCCCTAACCGCCCGGCCCGCCCTACACTACCTCTCTGTATCAGCAGGTTGTCACTCCAGGCCCGAGAGGTTCTCATGGTCGCCGTCCGCCTCGCTCCCGCCGCATGCGCGCTCGCCCTTCTCGCTTTCGGTGCCGTTGCGCAACCCGCCGCTCTCGCCCAGGAGGCCGAAGAGCCCCCGGTCAACCAATCCGACGACCCGCTTCTGAGAGTCTTCGACTGGCGCGCCATCGGCCCCTTCGGGCAGGGCGGACGCGTTGACGACATCGCGGTCCACCCGAACGACCCTCACACCTACTTCGCCGGCTTCGCCACCGGCGGGCTGTGGAAGACGACCAACAACGGGACCACCTTCCAGTCCATCTTCGACAGCTACGGCACCCACTCGGTGGGGGACATCGCGATCTCACCGGCCAACCCGGATATCGTCTGGGTCGGCACGGGCGAGTCCAACAACCGGCAGAGTTCCTCTTTCGGCGATGGCATCTACAAATCGACCGACGGCGGCGACACCTTCACGCACGCGGGCCTGCGCGAGACGCAGTCGATCTCTCGGGTCATCGCGCATCCCACCGACGCCGACGTGGCGTGGGTCGCGGCCAACGGCCACCTCTTCGCGGCAAACCCCGAGCGGGGCGTGTTCAAGACCACCGACGGCGGCCGCACCTGGAGCCATGTGCTCAGCGTCGACGACGACACCGGCGCGACGGACCTCGTCATCAACCCTGCAAATCCCAACACGCTCTTCGCGGCCACCTATCAGCGGCGCCGCACGGCCTGCTGCTTTGTGGGCGGGGGACCCGGCAGCGGGATCTGGCGCTCCGACGACGGTGGCGATACGTGGACGCGGCTGAGCGGCAATGGGCTGCCGCGCGGGACGATGGGGCGCGTTGCATTGGCGATGACCCCCGCCGATCCGGATGTCGTGTACGCGCAGATCGAGGTCGCGGCCGACCGTGAGGAACCTCTGACCAACGAGGAGCGCGGCGAGCTGGAACGGCTGGGCGACCTGGACGAGCCGCTGCCTCCCGATGATCAGTACAACGGGATATGGCGCTCGACCGACGGGGGCGCGTCGTGGGGGTTCCGCAGCAACGAGAACGGGCGGCCGATGTACTTCAGCCAGATCCGCGTGGATCCGAACGATCCCCTGACCGTGTACGTTGTCGACCAGCGCGTGCACAGATCGACCGACGGAGCCATGAACTTCGACGTCCTTGACGGCTACGGCCACGTGGACCAGCACGCCCTCTGGATCAACCCGGCAGACAGCGACCATATCCTGATCGGCAACGACGGATCGGTCGACGTCAGCTATGACCGGGGTGAGACGTGGGAATCGCACCGGCGCTGGGCGGTGGGGCAGCCGTACCACGCGTCGGTGGACATGCGGCGGCCGTACTTCGTCTGCACCGGTCTGCAGGACAACGGTAGCTGGTGTGGCCCCAGCCGCGTTCGGGGCGGTGACATCCTGAGCGAGGACTGGTACCGCGTCGGCGGCGGCGACGGATTCTACACGGCCGTGGACCCCACCGACCACACCGTCGTCTACTCGGAATCGCAGAACGGCAACATCCGCCGCCTCAGCCTGGCGACCGGCGAGCAGGTCAGCATTCGGCCGCGCGCGCCGACCGACAACAACTCCAATACGAACATCGTTCCCGAACCGGCGCTGAACACGGAAATCCGCTGGAACTGGAACACCCCGTTCATCCTGTCGCCCCACAACCCCGATCTGGTCTATGCGGGCGGGAACCGGCTGTTCCGGTCGCTGGACCGAGGGCAGACCTGGACGATGAGCCCCGACCTCACCAGGGACCTCGACCGTGACGGCGTCGAGATCCTGGGCCAGGAGAACCGCCTGCCCCGCTGCAACCGCATGGATCGCGGCGAAGAGTGCATTCTGTCGCGAAATGACGGGGTCAGCCGGTTCAGTACCATCGTGTCGCTGACCGAGTCGCCCCTGGTTCCGGGTGTGCTGTGGGTCGGGACCGACGACGGCAACGTGCAGGTGAGCCGGAACGGCGGAGCGACGTGGACCGAGGTCGGCCGCAACATCACCGGAGGGACCATGGGGTACTACGTCTCGCGCGTGGAGGCTTCGCACTTCGACGTCGCCACGGCGTACATATCGGTCGACGGACACAAGAGCGGCGACCTGCGACCCTTCGTGTACATGACGCGGGACTTCGGCCAGAACTGGACCGACATCACCTCCAACCTGCCCGGGTACGGGAATGTCAACACGGTGCGGCAGGACCCGAGGAATGCGTCGCTGCTGTACGCCGGGACGGAGTTCGGGTTTTTCGTTTCGCTCGACGAAGGCGGCACGTGGCGGCCGTTCATGAACGGGTTGCCGGTTGTGCGCGTTGACGACGTGCTCGTGCATCCGCGCGACGGGGATCTTGTGCTCGCGACGCACGGGCGCGGCGTGATGATCATGGATGACGTGACGCCGCTGCAGCAGTTGACCGACGAGGCGATGGGCGACGAGCTGTTCCTGTTCGAACCCCGCGAAGCCGTGGCCTGGAAGCAGGACCGGCGACTGTCAAGGTCAGTGACGGGCGACAAGGTACTGCGCGGCGAGAACGCCGAAGCCGGGGTGGCGATTCACTACTGGCTGCGAGAGGCGTCGGGGGATGTCAAGGTGACGGTGACGGACGCCGCGACCGGCGAGCTGTTCCGCGATCTGGAGCCGGTCGGGAACAGCGGGATCAACCGGGTGCAGTGGAACCTGCGCGGGAATCGGCGGGAGGGGCCGCCGGGTGGCGGGTTCGGCTTTGGCGGGGGCCAGGGACCGATGGCCGAGCCGGGGCTCTACCGTGTGACGCTCACGGTGGACGGGCGTGTGGTGGAGACGATGCTGAGGGTGGTGGAGGATGTGTGGATGGGGGGATGAGGGCTACCCGACATGAGCCTTCAGATTCACATGTCGTTGTGAGGGTTCGGCTTACAGATTTCGGCGGGCGGATTCCCGCTGATTGACTCCCGCCGATTGGTCTGGGTCAGGCGCTGACCCTAGGGCGACTGTCCAGAGCCTTCCTGAGCTGTACCGCGTCGGCCTGCTGGTAGCAGCGGAGCACCGTCTGGGCCTCCTTCCAGCCGCCCAACTCGCACAGCACCTTGAGCGGAAGGTCCATGAGGTCGGACGCGAACTTTCGCCGCAGCGAGTGCCAACCCCGCCGCGCCTTCGGCTCCAGTCCTGCAAGTCGCTCGGCCTTGCGCCACCAAGCACCCGCCCGCCCGCAGCTGATGCTCGCCGAAGGGTCCCGCGGTGCGGGGAGGACCAACGCCTCCCCGTTCCCGGGGTTCGTTTCGCGCGCTTCCTCCAACACTGCTACCGCCTCGTCCGTCATCGGCGTGACGTGCTCGTAGCCGGTCTTCTCGTGCTCCGCGCGCCACCGCACCTCTCGGCCCTCGAAATCGATGTCCCCCCACCGAAGGTTGCGGATGGCCCCGATGCGGTGACCGGTCTCGTGCGCGAGCACGAACGCGACGTGGAACCGCCAATCGACCCGCCGCGACACCCCGAGCATCGCCTGGTACTCCTCCTCGGAGAGAACGACTCGGGTGGGGTTCTTCTCCTTGGGCGTCTTCAGTCCCCTCAGCGGGTTGGAGTCGAGAAGGAGCCTCCCCTCCTCGTCTCTGGACTTCGTCGCCCAGTTGAGTACCGCGAGCAGGAACTTCAGGTCCAACTCGATGGTCCGGTTGGACACGGGCTTGCCGCTCGGTCCGATCCTGCCGGTCCGGCGCTCCCGTATGAAGCGGTCCCAATCGCGCTGAGACAGGGTCTCGGGCCTTCGATCCCACCCGAGAAAGTCGAGAAACATCCTCGTCCGGATTCTGTCCCGGTGCCGGACCCGCTTCGTCTTAGCGGGCGTCACCTCCTCACCGTAGATTTCAAAGAGCATCTCCAGCGTGAGCGGCTCGGGCTTGGCTTCCGCCTTGCCGTTCGGCGCGTCGATGAACCCGGCCGCGAACTCGTCCGCCTGCCGCTTGGCCCTTGGCCAATCGCGGTGTCCGAGCGACCGACTCAGCCTGCGCCCGTTCTCGCGCCACTCAATCTGGAAGAGGCCGGTCTTCGGGTCGGGAAACACCCGGACCCGGTTCCTGCCCCACTCGCCGGCGCCGTAGCTCCGGCGGCTTCGTTTCGTGCGTGCCATCGTTCGATTCCTCTCTCGATGGACTGCACGATCTGCGCAACCGAAAGATCGTGGAGAGAAGCCTTGTCCGCCAGATGTGAGGCTCGGGGCGATGGAATCGTGCCGGAAATCGCCTCCGTGGCGATGCGTTCGTCCGCCGTCCTGGGGCTTGCCGGCCTTCGAGCGGGAGGCCATGATTCGGAGGCGGTTTTCGACGCTCCCGTTGCCGATCCAGAGGTGTCCGGCATACATCAGGGTCGATGTGCACGAGAACCGCGCTCGGACGGGACACACTGCACATTCTGCAACTTGCTGGCGTTCTTGCGCTTGCACCGCATATGCCGGGGCGGCCGTGGCGCGCGGGCGCTTGCGGTCGTTGCCGGGAGCGACCCCCGTATTCGGCATGCCTCATACGGCACGGCGACGGTTGGGATGTGCACTGCAATCCCCACCCTCGCGTGGGGGTCGCTCCCGGTCCAGCAATCCCGTGCGGGAAGGCGTCGTGCGACCGCGGAAGGCGCTCGCGGGCGGTCTAGAGACCATTGCCGCGGCCTCCAGCCTGGGGGGGTTGCGATTCGCCCACCACTGTGTGCGCCGAGCCGTTGGGCGGAGGTGCGGTTCACCTCGCTGGATCGGTCTTGTCGAGAAACGCGGAACGCGCCGAGATTTTGAAGGACGTGGGGAGCGGTCGAGGACGCCCCTTCGTACCGTTAGCGCACCTCTCGCTCCGGCGGAGGGAGAGAGACTCATTTCCCCGGAAAGGAGCGGCCCCAGTGACTGCCAAACCCACTATTGAACCGAGAACTCCCAGCGAGATCTTCCCCCTTTTGAGCGCGGACTTCCGCCGCCGCGTGGTGAAGCGCGCCCTCAAGCACCGTTCCGAGTCCAAGGCCCTTCACCGACAACGCGGGGCCGCCCTGCGGCGTCTTCGGGTGGACGGGTACCGGGACGCCAGTCGCGCGCCCCGGCCCAAGCTCCTCAAGCCCGTATTGGAGGCGATCGAGTACCACGATCAGGACCTCGCGCGTGCCATTCTCAACACTTGGGTCGACTCGCACGCGGCGCTTCGCGACCGGATCGCCGAGCATCTTGCGAGCCGGGGCATGCCGGTGTCCGAACCACCCGACGCAAGCTTTGATTCCTTCTGGACGCGCGAGCAATGGCGCGGCGAGCGCGAGGCACTGGCGTTGGTCGACGGGACCGTCGACCGCGACTCCGCCGGTCTGATGCTCTGCCTCCTCGCGCGCCGGTTCCCCGCGCCGCCGCCACTGGCGTCCCCGCTCTACCAGGGTTGGCTCGACATCCTGCAAGATCTCCCGCCCAACGCGCCCGAGTGGGAGGAGGCCGACGCCCTCATCAAGTGGATGGAGGACATCCGGCGCGAGAAGGAGCGCGAACTCCTCGACTGGTGCCGGGAGCAGATCGCGGGCCTTTGCGGCTCCCTTCGCGAGCGGTTCGGCGAGGAACTGCGCTACCTCGGGGTTGATCCGGATCCCTGGCCCGCACTGGTCGATGGCCGGCCCGCGCTGATCGAAACGGCGCTTCCGCTCCTCATCTACCTCGAAGTCACCTTCGAGGAGTACGCGCCGATTCGTCCCCAAGCCGCCTCGCGGGCCGAGGAGCTTGAGCGGTCCCTGAAGCGCGGCGAGTGCGAGGACCCCATTCTCGGGGCGGTCGATGCGTGGCTGGAGCGCGTTGCCCAGCCGGACCCGCCGGACGAGGACACCACGGAGGAGATGGCCGACGCCGACAAGGCGCGTCCGGCCTCCGGGACGGCGGACGGCACGGATGCGGAGACCGAACCTGCCTCCGGAGCGTCCGTGAAAGAGGACGATTCAACCCGGCGCGAGATCGAGGCC
>MPNE01000036.1 GCA_002238865.1 Gemmatimonadetes bacterium bin94
CTTGGAACATAACCCCTCAGTATACGCGTTCGCATCCGATCCGTGGGCGAAGACTTCACCCAATGCGGCGACGGGTCGGCGATGATGCCCCCTTCCCCCGCGGAAAGACGAGCCTTGACCCCGACGCTTCTGCTTCGCTGCGGGACCGGATCGGGGCGCTGGGAGCGGCGGGTCTCCGAGTTGAGGCGGGCCGCGTTGCGCATCAGCCGCGGACATCGTCGAACGCCAGCCGTCAGACTTTCGCACCATCGGCCAAGTAGTCGCTCCACGCCTGAAGAACCTCGGCGCGGCGCTCCAGCAGGTCGGAGCGCTGATACGCCTGAACGACCCGGCTCTTGGGAACGTGGGCGAGGCAAGCCTCGGCAACCTCCGCCGGGACGCCGGTCTCGGCCATCCACGACCGGGCGCTCGACCGGAATCCGTGCAGCGTCGAATCCAGCCCGGCGACCTGGAGCACCCGCGCCACCGTCTTCGGCGCAATCGTCCGGCCGGTCCGAGACGGGAACACCAGCGGCGAGGCGCCCGACAGCTTGCGCGCCTTCCTCAGCACGCTCAGCGCGCCCGTGCTGAGCGGAACCGTGAACTCGCGTCCCGCCTTCATCCTCGCCGCCGGAATCGTCCACCTTGCCGCGTCCATGTCGATCTCGTCCCAGCGTGCGCCGCGCGCCTCGCCGGGACGCACCGCCGTCAGCACGATCAGTTCGACGCACAGCGCGGCCGGACTCCCGGCTCCCGCCCGGCGGATGGCGCGAAGCGCACCCGCGATCTCGCCGTGCGGCAGCGCCCGGTGGTGGCCCCCGGCGTTGCCGTTCTGCTTCGGCAGCGCCGCAACCGCCCGGTCCACCGGGTTGTCCCGGCGGTAGTTCCGGCCGATGCTCCACCGGAACACGGCGGCGATCCGGTGCTTGGCCTTCCGCGCGGCCGTGGGCATCGAGTTCCAGATCGGACCGAGGCACCCCAGCACGTCCGCGCTCGTGATCCGGTCCACCGGTTTGTCACGCAGCGGCGCGGCGTGGAGCCGAAACGTCGATTCCCACTGCTGGGGAAGCGGGCTCCCGGCCTTCCACGAGTCGCGGTGCAGTTCGATCGTCCGCCGCGCGGCCTCGGCGAACGTCGGGACGCCGCGCCCGCGCGGGTCCTGGCCTTGGCGGACCCTTCGGCTGTTGTCCAGCGCCTTCTGCCGGGCGTCCGCGAGCGTCACTTCGGGATACGGACCGAGCCCGATCGAGGTGAGCCGCCCGTCGATCCTGACGCGCTGACGCCACGTCTTGGTGATCCGCCCGTTGGCCGTCCGGTACACCCGAAGGCTCAGCCCCCGGCCGCCTCGTCCGTCGCCGTACACGCCGGGTCGGCCGACCGTGCGAACGAACGCGGCGGTGAGCGTCCTCGGTCGCTTCGTCATGGGTGCCTTCCTGCTGTTGTGTATCACATCGCAAATCACTACACAGGGAAGAATACACGGGATGGCAACGGACTGCAAGGGACGAAACGATTCGGCGATACCCTTGGAACTGGTTGTCCAGTATTGTGTTACAACCGTACTGGCATACCCTAATGGACTACTTGGGACAACCGGTATCTAGTTCGGGCGGAAGCGTGCCCTTGAGGCCATAGCGCACCCAGTTGCCGTCGCTGTCCCGCTGCCCGTGCAGGCGCAACCAGTTGACCCGCCCGGAGGCGTCCGTGTTCACGCCGTGCCACTGTGCAAGCGGCTTATCCGTGAGCCAGTTGTCGTTCCTGGCCCACTCCGGGCCGTTCGTCGCGTGGTAAAGTGCCACCAGCGGTGCGCGGTCCGGGTTGAACACCGTGATCCGTGCGACCCCCTGGACGCTTCCGGTCGCCGCGGCGATCCCGGCCGTTCCTTCGCCCACACCCCGGACCACACCCGTGGTGTCCACGGTCGCAATCGCGGTGTCGCTCGATGACCATGTGAACGCCGCACCGGCGACCGGGTGCCCGTTGGCGTCCAGAGCCTCGGCCGCCAGGCGCAGACTGTCACCCAGTATCAGCGTGTCCGCCGATGGCGTCGTCGTCACCCGGCGCGCCACCTGCATCACCTCGATCGCCGCGTCGCCGGAGATCTCGCCTGCAGTCGCGGCGACCGTCGCCGCGCCGTTCCCCACCGCCGCCACCAGACCCGAGGCGTCCACCGTCGCGACCAGGGTGTCACGGGCGGTCCACATCACCGCCTCGTCCGGCATCGGCCGCCCGGCCTGGTCCTGCACCTCGGCCGTGAGCTGCAAGGTGTCGCCAAGCGCCTCGAACCTCACCGTGTCGGGTCTCACGGCTACCGTCGTGGGCGCGGGCTCGACCACCTCGAGCTGCGCCCGCCCGGTCACGCCGGACGACGTCGCCAACACCTCCACCACCCCCAATGCGATCCCCGTGACGAGCCCCGACCCGTCCACAGTCGCCAACGTGGTGTCGCCCGACGTCCAAGCGAACTCGGAGCCGGCAACCGCATGGCCGTTCGCGTCCTGCGCCTCCGCGGCGAGTTGCAGCGTGGTGCCCGGCAGCACGAAGGCGGAGTCGGGGGTGATCTCGACGGCGCTCACCTGCTGGACGACCGTCACCGTGGCGGTCCCCGACACCGTCCCGGCCGTCGCGGTGATCGTGGCCGTTCCGTTGCCGGCGGCCGTCACCAGGCCCGATGTGCCGACGGTCGCGACCGTCGTGCTGCTGCTCGACCAGGCTACGGCCGCCGCCATCACCTGCCCGCTCTGGTCACGCACCTCGGCCGTCAACTGCACCGTCGCACCCAGCGCGGTCAGCTCACTCGTCGCCGGGCTGACCGTGACCGCGGTGGGGCGTGGAGGATCGGGCGGAGGTTGCGGCTGGGTACCCCCGTCACCACAGGCGGAGGCCCAGGCAGTGCATGCCGACAGCGCAAGAACCAACGGCAGGATTCGGCTGCGACTCACCTTGGGCCGACCCTCCTCAACGGTGACTGTATGAAGTGGTGACCGGGACTGTACGTGAGTTCACGGCAATATGCCATGGGGTGGTGTTGACTCGTGGCGGGTGCGAGCGCACGTCGAAATGTAATGTTTGATTTCCATTTTGTATGGTAAAGTTGTCATTTGAGAGGATCACCCACCTCCGCCATCCAGGTGGTCATGGGGTGGGAGGACTCGCACCTCCACATGCCCTGGAATCGGTGATCGGCTTGCCGTCCGGAATCAGCACGTGAGCGGCCGCCGGAGTGCCGGTCGGCGTGACCCGCAGCAGCACAAGGTCCCATCCGAACATTCTGGCGCCCGGCGGTCCCGGGTAGCTTCGTGGCCCCCGCCCTTCAGGGGCCACTTCGTTCCACGCCAGACCGGGCCACGCAGTGGAAGACGCGTTCTTCAAGACGGTTTTCTCACATCCCCGGATGATCGAGCTTCTCATCCGGTCCCAGATCCCCAATTGGGCCGACGCGATCGACTATTCGTCGCTTCAGAGGCTGCCCGGGGAATTCGTCGATGACAGACTGAGGCACCGCTTCGCCGACAGAGTCTGGAGGGGCCAGTCGTTGGACGCGGGCACGGAATACATCCTCGTTCTGGAATTCCAGGGCCGGCCGGAGCGGCACATGGCGCTGCGAACCACCGTCTACAGTGGGCTTGCGGTCCAGGAGCTCCTCCGGCACGACAAGGAGTTGGCGAGAGGCGACCGCGATCTCGCCGTCGCGTGCCTCGTCCTCTACCACGGGGACCGGCCGTGGAACGCGCCGACACGATTGCGGTACCTGTTTCGCGACTCCGCTCCAGACACCTATCAGGTAGTCTCGCGGCGGCCCCCGGCAACTCCGCCGCCGACACCGCTCGACCTCCCACAGTTGCTGTTGGGGCTGGCAGGTTTGTCGAGGGCTCAGGACATGCAGGCCGAGTTGCGGGTACTGCAGCGCGTGGTTCGGGACTGCGAGGACGATGACCTCGATCAGTTCTTGACCCAGGCGGTGAAGGCGTGGTTAAGTTCGAAGGGCATGTCCAGTACGCAATTGGAGGAGGCGATGACGATGCAGACGGTAGCGACGGCTTTTGAGCGTAGCCTGGACGAGATCAGGCAAGAGGGCCGCGAACAGGGCATCCGGCAAGGCCGTGAACACGGGATCCGGCAGGGGCGCGAGCAGGGCATCCGGCAGGGGCGCGAGCAGGGCATTCGGCAGGGGCGCGAGCAGGGCATCGAGTTGGGCCGGGTGAGCATCCTCCGCCAATTGGCCGCCCGGAAGTTCGGACCGGTGGTCGCCGAGGAGCTGGTGAAGGTGCTCAAGGGAACCCCGGACCCGGAGTGCGTCGCGCGCGCCACGGAGGCACTTCTCGACTGCGACGCGGCAGACGACTTCGTGAAGCGAGTGCGAGCAGGCGGCCGGTGAGCCCTCAGGTGCAGAGCGTGGTCAAGATCAGTTAGAAGGCCGGCGAGGGAGGGCCGGATGCACAGAATCGTGCTTGTCCTGATCCTGCTCCCGACGACGCTGCCCGCGGCCGCCCAGACAACCGTCGGGGTCCGGGCCGGGTTGGGCAGCGCGAAGATGGCTGTTCCCGGAACCGTCGACTTTGCGCC
Source organism: Gemmatimonadetes bacterium bin94 (assembly GCA_002238865.1). Taxonomy (GTDB): domain Bacteria; phylum Gemmatimonadota; class Gemmatimonadetes; order Longimicrobiales; family Gaopeijiaceae; genus Bin94. The sequence goes on from MPNE01000036.1 coordinate 4,546, forward strand.
ATGTCCACCGGAAACGGATTGTCCGAGTTCCGCGACCGACCCTGTTCGGGGGCTCACGTTCGGAGCCGACTTCGACATCCCGATCTTCGGCCCCGGCGGTGTTTTCGGCCTTCGGTTCGGCGCCGCCTACGTCGAAAAGGGGGGTGCAGGGTCCGGTTACGATGCCAAGGGAGAGCCCGACAGCGGGACCATCTCGACGAGCTACGTTCAGTTCTCAATGCTCCTGCGCGCCCGGACATCCGGTCCGCAGTCGGTGGTCATCCTGTTCGGCCCCTGGGCCGGGGCCCAACTGTCGTGCGAGAAGGAAGGCGACGTGGCGGCAAACTGTGGGGGGGGCGACGCCGGAGTCACCATGGGCGCAGGAGTGGAGATTGCGTTGCCCGGCGGTGCCGGTCGGAGTGTCGGAATAGAAGGGATCTACTACCGGGGCCTGACAGGGCATTCGCAGTACGACGAGACGACGAGGCTCGTGGCGGTCCAGGTGGGGTTTGTCTTTCCGGTCGGTTGACGGCGGCCGGCGAACGGAAACGGTGCTGACGGCAAGGCTGGGCTGGACAAAATGTCAAGTAGAGTTTCCATTTTGTATGGTGAAGTTGTCATTTGAGGGGATTGCCAGCCGGATACGACACCACGGACTAAAGTGTCCTGGCGAACCCGTGTTGGGCCGCGAGTATCCCCGCAGTTGAAGGCTGAACGTAGTCTAGAGGACGAAAGGTGCTCTGATGGAATTGGACGACGGCCCAGTGCCCTACAAACGGTTTCGCGAGGAGCCCTACGGCCGAAGACTGAAGGCGCTACTCCAAGTCAAGGGGGATCTGCTCCAAAAGGAGTTTCTCGAATCTGTCCGAGATCGGCGAACGTTTGTCAACTACATGTCGGAACTTCCAGTCGACGGAATCCGAGAGGTGCCGCTGTGGGACAAATCGATATCGGAGCACGACTTCCGTGCGTTGCCCCCGGAGCTCGAATTGAGTCTCTACCGGCGATGGTGGCAGGTTCCCCCCGAGGTGGCCAGCCGTTCGGGATTCTGGGGCTACGTGACCACTTGCCATGTCGGGGCAGGCACAATCGACTCGACACACCTCGCCGCCACTAATCGCCTCCCCGGTGTGTCGGCAATCGATCAGGCGCTAGCTGAAGATGCGCCACTAATGATCGACCGTTGTGTTCGCACGGCATTGCGGCGCCTAGGCGGTCTCCGGCCGGCCCGCGGCCACCGCAGTGTGTACGTCGACTGCATGTTTGCGCGGGCATGGTGGCGAGAGCGCATGGTGGAGGAAGCCACTAGCGAGGTCGCGGATCGCGTCCGCGCCCTTTTTCGGCTAAAGGGAAAATCCCTCTGGGAAGACCTGATCTCCCGTCTGATCGACGAGGACGGCGTTTCCGTGTTCGGGCCGATGAACGTCCCCAGCGGTGTCCGCAGTGCTCTCTTCCTCTCTCTCGCCCGGCATCTGACGGGTGAGCCCAGATCGCCTCTAGCGCAATCTCATCAATTGCGGCACGTCTTCCAACAGATTGCCACCTACCAAGCAACCCCTGGCCTCGGTCCTGCCGATGATCTGGAACTCGCCAATATCGTCAGAGCGATTGTGAGAGCTCGGGATTCGAGATCCTTACACTGGGACGACGAGCAGGAAGGCGACCGCGAGTAGTGTACCCTCCATGACACGTGCGTCCGGAGCATCTGTACGCGTCCCCCCGTTCGGTTGGCTCCTCTGTTTGCCGTGATCGAGGGCCGCAAAGCCTGCGGAACGCGAGTCGCACTTGAATCGGTCGGATACGCCATCGATTTGGCGGAGGTCAGGGGAACTTCGGCGTTGACCGCAGATCGTCCGCCCTTCCAACCGACGCCCGGTTCCCCTATCCTTAGGACATGCCGAACGTAACCCGAACTGAGTCCGAAGCCTCCACGTTGTTGGACGAAGCTCCGACTCTGCGGGCGGGGCGGCATGAATCGCAGGGGCGAGACATCGCCCGAGAGATCTACCTCGACTACAACGGGTCGGCGCCGCTCGACCCGCGTGTGGCTGACGTCATGATCCCGGTTCTCACCGAGCGATCAGGGAACGCGTCGTCCAGTCACGCTTTTGGACGCCGACAGGCCGCGCTCGTTGACGACGCACGCGAGCAGGTCGCGGCTTTGGTCGGTGGCCGTCCAAACGGCGTCGCCTTCACCGCTAGCGCCACCGAAGCCAACAATCTCGCTCTACGGGGGGCTTTGGAAGGCGCGCCGACAGGCCGAAACCGGATCCTGGTGTCGGCCGCCGAGCATGCGTCGGTATTGCGCACCGCAAAGTGGCTCGCGGACCGGCGTCTGGTACGCTTGGATATCGTTCCGGTCACCGAAGGCGGTTTTGTCGATCTGGCCGAGCTTGACTCGCTTCTTGGATCAGATGTTCTGTTGGTGTCGGTGATCGCGGCCAACGCGGAGACTGGGGTGATGAACCCACTCGCTGAGATATCCGAAATGGTTCGCGGGTCCGGTGCCCCGCTCCACTCGGACGCCACGCAGTTCGTGGGGCGGATGCCGCTGGCGATGGACGAGTCGGGTATCGATCTCGTTTCGCTAAGCGCACACAAGATCTGTGGTCCCGGTGGTGTGGGAGCCCTGGTGGGCAACCAACGGGCGCTCCGCCGACTGCGGCCGCAGATACACGGCGGGGGCCACGAAAAGGGCCTACGGTCCGGTTCGCTGAATGTCGCAGGGATTGTTGGAATGGGCGCCGCAGCACATCTTGCCTTTGAGGAGCGCGCATCGGAATCCCGAAGGGTGGGACGACTCCGTGATCGTTTCACCCAAGCCCTGAAGGCGAGATTGCCTCGTATCAGCGAGATCGGAGATGTGAGTTGCCGCCTTTCCAACACAGCCAACCTCCGCTTTCACGGTGCTGACGCGGATGCAGTAGTGGTCAACATGGATCCGGTCGCTGCATCAACTGGCAGCGCGTGCAGCTCGGGGTCGATCGAGCCGTCCGACGTTCTGTTGGCAATGGGCCTGTCGCGAGACGCAGCGTTCGAGTGCGTCAGATTCAGCTTGGGGCGCTTCACTACCCAGGCGGACATTGACCTGGCTCTGCCTCGAGCAGTTGAGGCTGTCGCGCGCGTTCGTGGTCTGTCAGGGGACGAGTAGATGAGGTTGGTCGATGCCGCGGTCCCCATGTTCGCCCGACACGAGACCTTCCACCCTCGCTACGGTTGGTTCCGGAAGGCGTACGCCCAAGTGGCCGCGGACCCGCGCGCCTTCTTCGGGGACGATGCGCCAGTTCGGATCGGGGTGGGAAAGAACATGGTTCGCGCGATCCGCTTCTGGGGGCTAGCTGCCAAACTGATTGCGGAGGATCCTCACTCTCCCAACCCAAGGTCCCCTGAACTGATAACGACGCCGTTTGGTGACGCTCTGTTCGGTGAGAGTGGATGGGACCAATACATGGAAGACCCGGGCACCCTCTGGCTACTCCACTGGTTGCTGCTGGCTCCACCAAGTCACGTGCCCATCTGGTGGCTCGCCTTCAATGAATTCCACGCCGTGGAGTTTACTGAGGACGACCTGCAGGCGGCCGTGGACACGCAGCTCGACTTTGCCGCGGAGTGGCGGAAGCCGCATCTCTCGTCAATCAAGAAAGATGTTGGTGCGTTGCTGCGTACATACGCGCCCCGCGAGCGGCGGGGGCGGGTGCCAATCGACGACATTCTGGACTGCCCGCTCCGCGAACTGAATCTCATCGGCCGGTCTCCCGGTCTCGGGCGATACCGGTTTGCCGTGGGAACAAAGGTGACCTTGCCCTCGGCTATCTTGGTCTACGCGCTCTTGGATTACCTCCGTCGCATGGACGTCGGTGGAACCACGATCACCGTCAGTCAACTCGCCCTAGCACCAGGCTCGCCCGGCAGAGCATTTAGACTCAGTGAGTCCGAGATGATTACCGCAATTGAGGGCACGGTAGAACGGAGTCCCGGACTAGATCTGGTCGCCGCGACCGGCGGCGTCCAACTCGCCTGGTCCGACGATCTAGAACGGCTAGGCAGGCAAACCCTCGATGATTACTACGGGTTGCTGGGCTCTGGCGGGCCAGAACGTAGGCAACCCGACCAGCTAGCCCTCGCCGCCGTCGGGGACCGCTAAGATGCCGACACTCGCTGACCACGTACGGATTCTGCCGCGTTTCGCAAGGTCTGCGAACCTCGAGCGCGACACGGGGCGTTCACAGCCTATGGAGGGGTACGTCGTCACTGCCCGAGCCCTCGAAGCCGTCGAACGGATTCTCACAGTTGCCGCAACCCAGCAAGCAGGAGGGGCTTGGTCGCTTACCGGCCCGTACGGCTCTGGCAAATCGTCGCTAGCTCTTCTCCTGGATGCCCTACTTGGGCCAGACGGGGCGACAAGGGATGCAGCAGTTGGGCTTGTGGAAGCGGCAAACCCCGACATGGCGGACTCGGTGTGGATAGCTCACGACAATCACCGAACGCAGGAACCCGGCTTCCATCGGGGCCTCGTAACCGCAGCGCGCGAACCACTGAATCTCACCGTCCTTAGAGGCCTTCACGGTGCCGTACTGGCAGCATTCGGCGAGATTCCCTCCGGGCGCCGTTTCCCGGCTGCCGGTGCGCTCAGAGCGGCGTTGAGCGACGCGGCTAGCGAGGATCCCCGCCGTACCGGCCCCTCGCCAGCGGCCCTGATAGAGGTTGCGAAGTGCTTGGCCAGCGACAGGCCCCTCTTTCTGGTAATCGACGAGTTTGGAAAAAACCTCGAAGCGATCGCCGACAGTAGCGACGGGGACCCCTATCTGCTTCAGCAACTCGCCGAAGCGGGCCAAGGCTCAGGCCTCCCCATCTTTCTGATGACGCTGCAGCACCTTTCGTTCGAGGACTATCTGGCGCAGACGGAGGGACCGCAACGCCGCGAGTGGGCAAAGGTACAAGGGCGTTTCGAATCCATCGCCTACGTTGAATCCGCGAGCCAGACCCGGGCGTTTATCGGAACCGTGTTTCAGGCAGATGATGGGATCCGCAATCGTATCAACGACTGGGCCGAGCGGCAAACGGCTACAATGCGTTCCTTGGGAATCTCGGAAATGAGCGACCCTGACGTGATAGCGTCGTGCTATCCACTCCATCCCTTGGCGGCGACAGTCCTACCGGAGCTGTGCAACCGATATGGGCAGCACGAACGAACCCTGTTCTCGTTCCTGACGAGCGCCGACCCAGCGAGCGCAGCCTCCTACCTGGGGGCGACGATGCTACCACCTGAGGGCGAGCTTCCGTCTTTGGGGCTTGCTGGCATCTACGACTATTTCGTGGCCAGCGGAACAATGGCGGGCGTTCCTTTCGACCAAGGCCGCTGGACGGAGATTGCAACGCGCCTGCGTGACGCTCCCAACCTTACCGGGGCTCAAAGGCGTCTGGCCAAAGCCATCGCCATTCTGAATCTGGTTTCAACGACCGGTGTGATTCGCGCGTCCAAGCGGCTCCTCGCCGAGGCAGAATCCCACGCCGACGATCTCCTCCGGGATCTGGAAGTAGCCGGTGTCGTCACCTACCGAGATTTCTCCGACGAGTACCGTATCTGGCAGGGCACCGACGTCGACATCCATCGGCTCCTGTCGGTTGCACGGAAGGAGACGCAAGGGCGCTCGCTTGCTGCGGTACTGTCGGAGACCGAAGATCCCAAACCGGTGGTGGCTGCGAGGCACAGCGCGGAACACGACGTGCTGAGGGTTTTCGTCCAGAAGTACGTCGCCGGCGGAGAGCTGGTTGAGCCGCTCGATCCGTTTTCCGACTACGACGGTCAGGCTCTCTTGGTGGTCGGACAGGGCGGGTTGCCGCGTCTGGCGAAGTCGTCCAAGGCAGCCAAGCCCGTAGTGGCCGCGGTGCCAGAGGATGTAGCTGCACTGGATGAGGCCGCGCGCGAACTAGCTGCCGTGAAGTCGGTGTTGGAGGATCCAGCAGTCGAAGAAGACTGGGTGGCACGGCAGGAGGTCAGCGAGAGGCTCGCCCAGGCCCAGATGCACCTCGATCGAGCGATCGTGGCGGCGTTTGGGGCGGGCCGTTGCCGATGGAAGTTGTTGGCCCACCCGGGGTATCGCGACCTAGAGGGGGGGCGCGGAAGCGCGGCCATTTCCAGCGCTTGTGACATCGCTTACGAGTCCACCCCGTCGGTGGGCAACGAGATCCTCAACCGTACGGCTGTGACTTCACAGGGTGCCAAGGCGCGCCGCATACTGCTGGAAGGCATGATTGAGAGGGGCGACACCGAGCAATTGGGTCTTGAGGGCCACGGGCCGGAAGTCGCGATGTACCGGGCGTTCCTTGGTAGAACCGGGCTTCACGGGCTCGAACCGCAAGGGTCCCGCTGGATCTCTCGCCCACCCACCGACGAGAAGCTCCAGCCAGCTTGGAAGTTGGTCGAGGGCGAGTTCGAGCGGGCCACCCAACGCCGGGTCAATCTTCGGGACATCTACGCCAGTCTGCTATCGCCGCCGGTGGGAATGAAGCGCGGGGTCATTCCAGTGCTCGTGACAGCCGCTCTGTTGGTGCGAAGTGAGGACATCGCCGTGTACGAGCACGGCACGTTCGTTCCCGTGCTGACGCCAGCACTCTCCGAGCGGATGGTCCGGAACCCGGGACACTTCGAAGTCAAGCACTTTGCCAATACAACAGGGGCCCGCCTCCAAGTGATAGAGGCCATCGCGGAACGAGTGGGTGTGAGGCCGGGACTCGGGCAGGTCCGGGTCGCCAATGTCCTCGGCGTTGTAGGTCAGCTAGTTGCTCAGGCACAGCGTATGGACAACTTCACACGCAGAACGGACAGCTTGAGTGACGCGACGATCAGAGCCAGGGAAGCCCTTTTCACCGCTGTGGAGCCCGACGAACTCCTGTTCCAGAGTCTGCCGCACGCGCTCGGAATGCCCGAGGTCCCTGCTTCCGCGAACGACTACCCAGCGGCCAGGACCTACGCGATCAGGCTCGTCGAAGCGGTGAACGAACTCGTGGGCTGTGCGGACGAACTGCTTGAGCAGCTCTTCAAAGACCTATTGAATGCGAGCGGTGAGACGTCCCGCCAAGCGATCACCGGCTTCGCCAAGTCGCTCGAAGACGAAGTTCTCGATCCTGAAGTTCGAGCTTTCGTTCTCACGCTCGCCAACGACACCGTGGATACCGATGCCGACTGGGTGGACACGATCGCGACGGTGGTTGCCGGAAAAGCTCCATCTGAATGGATCGATCGGGACCGCGCCCATTTCCGGCACGTGCTGGGCCGCCGGGTGGAGTCGTTTCTGCGTCTCGTGGCTCTCCACGCCGATCACGGTGCTGATGGTGGGGGCCCGTTCAAGCCCTTCCGCCTGACGCTCACGCGTCCCGATGGCAGAGAGCACGTCGCGCTGGTTGGGGTCGATGATAGGGATCAGCAAATGGTCAGCGGTGTCCTTGACACGGCTATGGGCGAACTAGTAGCTACAGTGGGGTCGGAGAAGAGAGGGCTCTCGGCGTTGATTGCGATCATCGCCGAACGACTTCTCCCCTCCGAGGATGTGGCGGATGACGAAACCGGGGCCCATCTCACCACAAACACTGTGCGGAATGCCTGACGACGCCACTCGGCACATCTGCGGAATCTCTGGAGGCAAGGACTCCAGTGCGCTCGCGGTGTACCTCCGGGATACCGTCCCCGAGATGGAGTACTTCTTCTGCGACACCGGGGCCGAGCTTCCCGAAACCTACGAGTACCTGACTCGCCTCCAGGTCATTCTTGGCAAGCCGATCGAACGCTTGAATGCGACCCGCGGATTCGATCACTGGTTCGAAGTCTTCCGGGGAGCCCTACCGTCCCCGCAGATGCGCTGGTGCACGAAGAACATGAAGATCAAGCCGATCGAAGAGTGGATCGGCGATACGCCCGCTGTATCATACGTCGCGATCCGGGCTGACGAGTCGAACCGCAAGGGGTACATCTCCACCAAGTCGAACATTCAAACCCGCTTCCCTTTCGTTGAAGACGGGATCGACCGGGACCGCGTCATGAGGATTCTGGAGGATGCGGGAATCGGGCTTCCGAAATACTACGAGTGGAGGACGAGATCGGGTTGCTATTTCTGTTTCTATCAGCGTAAGGCCGAGTGGATCGGTCTCGCCGAACGACATCCAGAGCTATTCGAGAGAGCTGTAGCTATCGAGCAAAAGGTGCTTCAGGACGCTGGGGTTGCCGGTGACGCCGACTTTCGGGATCGGGCTATGCGGGGACGGCAGTACACATGGTCGGGCGGAGAGACGCTCACCGAGCTAAAGGAGCGGAAGGGGGAGATTCTCGAACGGCACGAGTCCGCAATGTCAAGAGTCAAGAACACGAAGAGGAACCTTCCCTTGGTTCAAGCCTTGGGGGACGCGTTGGACGACGAGGACGATACGATACCCTGTACGATGTGTGCTTTGTGAGCCAACCACTCGCCGAGGGTGCCTCTTCCGAGGATGCGCCTGGACTCGCCCCATGGGGCAGCCCGCCCACACCTCTATTGCCACGCTGGTATCGAGATAACCTTCCGAACGTACGGGTCTCCGCCAGGATCCGGAAAGAGAATCCGGCTGTCGTTACCATAGGGCACCTCGAGAAATTCTGGGACGGCAGATCGGTACCCATCGGCGACCCCGCCCTGCGCTCGTTGCTATACATTGCAAACACTTATCCTCCGCCCACTGCGCTGGTTGTCATACCGGCGGAGATCGACAGGGCTGAGCTCTTGGCCCTTCCACTCCGTACCCGAACGGCAAGCGCCCTGATCCAAAGTGGGTTTCTCAGAGATTCGGGCCCCTTGTCCGTGCAGGACTTACTCGCCATCCGCGGCTTCGGAATGGGCTCGCTCTTGGACCTGATGTGCGTCGCCGAAGCTGCGCCACTGGTTCGGTCGGAAGTCTCAGTTCCCGCAACAGCCGCGGGGACTCCGGATGTTGTCGGCAAGGGTACGGCGTGGCGCGAACTCACGGATGTCCTGGAACTTCTGCTTGCCGCAGCCAACGAGTTCCACGGAGCGGTCACAGTTGGCGACGCTTTGGAACTCGATCTAGTGGAGTTAGCCACGGACTTGGGAATCGCTCAGGCGGTCGACTCCCACAAGATAAGAGACCTGACCGACGTCGGCATCTTGGTTGGTGTGATTGATGCGATCCGTGACCTGCGGACAAACATGCCTGAGCGCAAGCTAGTGATCGTTGAGCAGTATCTGTACGCGCGTACACGGGCGACGCTCGCAGAGCTAGGACAGACCTTCGGCGTCACTCCGGAACGAATCAGACAGGTCAAGAACAGGATCGCCGCAGAGATAGAAGAGCTTGTGGGTCCCGAGATTGCGATCATAGCAGCCATCCTTAGGCGGAAGGCTGGCCTCGTCGTGCGTGACGACGACCTGCGCCGGCTACTGGACACCCTTTTCGAGTATGAGTCCATCCATGACCCAGCCGTCGCTCTTACGCGCCGAATCGTCGAAGCGGCGCTAGAGTATGACTCGGAAAGAGGCGTATGTGCCAACCGCGAGGCCAGAGAGATTCTGGACGGATTCTGCAAGCACTCGGCGGCGCTTTCGGATGACGTCGGACTCATTGATGAGGAGGCTCTGCGGGCATCCCTTCCCGATGAGGAATGGCGCCGGCTCTTCGAACTAGTGGTCGAACGATCTGGCCTCGTGCGTATCGGCGATCGATTGGCGCTACGCTCCACCAAGAAGGCGCGCGCGAAGGGGGCGATTCTCACAATCGGGCGGCCGGCCACACTTGATGAGATCGTGGCGGAGTCGGGCCTCCCACGAACTAATCTAGGTGGGCTGCTTTCGGGTATCGCGGGGATTGTGCGGGCGAGCAAGACGAAATGGGGGATTGAGGATTGGATCGAGGATGAATACGAGGGGATTGTTACGGAAATAAAGCAGCGGATCAAAGAAGATGGTGGCTTCACGACCCTGGACCGGCTGGTTACTGAGTTGCCGGAGATGTTCGAGGTAAAGGAGGCCAGCGTACGGGCCCTGGTGGCAACCCCACAATTCCTCCTGCGGGACGGCATTGTGAGCTTGGCGGAGGAATCGGAGGTGGCGCTGCGAGATATCGATGACGTCGCTGATGGTGTGACAGCGGAGGGATGGCCCTATTGGAGTTTCCGGATTCACGAGAGATACTTCGACGGGTATAGTCTCGCTGGGGTCCCGCCGGAGATTGCTCGCGCGCTAGGATGCCCAAAGAACGGTAGCATTAGGGCGGTTGTTTCTCGACCTACCGGCTGTAGACGGATCTCAGTCAATTGGCATTTGGCGTCCCTGTCGGGGGCAAGTGTGGGCTATATCTCGACATCGCTTAGCCGCCTAGGAGTCGCGGAAGGTGATCAAGTACGCTTGGTCGTGGTGAAACCCCGCGTCGTCGAGTTTCGGTTGTTCGATCCGGAACCCGGTAGAAGGGAAAGGCGGAGGAGTGCTGGTGCGGTGCTGACGGCAAGGACAGGCGACACGAGAACGGCCGTTCTGCTGGAACGATTGAAACGTCGGCGGCAGGTGTTGTGACGTGTTCAACCGAGACACCGTGATCCCAGGATTGTATCGGCTTCCCGAGGACCCCGTTGGCCCGAGAGTCCTCATCCCTAGCTTTGTTTCCGCGACAGCGGTGCGAGGAGCATTTGGGTGGTTCTCAGCGGGCTGGATCGCGCGACTTGCTCCGGGTTTGGCGGAGTACATCGATCGGCGCGGCACTTCTCCGATCGACTTCACCGTGGCGCCGGTCTTATTCCCGGCAGAGCGCGAAGCTGCAGAGCAGGCAGTATCCCTGACTCCGGATGAGGCGAGCCGCAGGGTTGTCGATGTGTTCCACCAAGGCAGCGTGAACGTGTCCGCCCTCGCCCAACATGCTTTGGATTGCCTTGCTTGGATGATTGCCACGGAAACACTGCGCCTCCGGATCGCAGTACCGAAGGCCAATTCAAACTATCATCCCAAGATATGGTTCTTCGATGACGGGACCGATCAAGTGCTTGCTCGGGGGTCGGGCAACGCTACGGCCCGCGGGATCACCAGCGGCGTGGAGCATTTCGACGTAGACGTGACGTGGATTGGACACAGCCGACAGCGCGTTCGCGACGGCATGGCGATGCTTGACGACTGGTCTCAAGGAAAGAGCCAAGGCATCGAGCGCGTCGTCGACTTAGCTCAAGCTCTAAAGGAGGATATCATCCAGACCGCCCCGGAATCCCCACCTAGTCCGGCCGATTACGTCCAAGCGGCCGCGGACGACGACGATCCCGGATGGGCGGTTGACGTAGCCGCACGACTAACCGCTCGCTTTGGCCGAAAAGTGACCCAAGAACGCCCGCGCTTGGCAATCCCCGATGGCCTCGTGTGGAAGGCAGGCCCATACCGCCATCAAGGCGAGGCCATCGCGGCTTGGGAGTCCGGACCCAATCCTGAACGCGGCACGATCTCGATGGCCACCGGCGCCGGAAAGACCATCACTGCCTTGATCTCCGCTACTCGCCTCCAAGACCGCCTACAGGGGCAGCCGCTACTTGTGGTCATATCGGCACCATCGATCCCGCTGATTCAGCAGTGGCACAGCGAGGTAGGAAAGTTCGGCGTCCAAGCTGTCGTGCCGACACTTGAGACCAATACGAACATGGCGCTCACAAACCTGTTCCGCAGATTGCGTGGCGGTGGCACTCACGTCGTGATCGTCACCAACCACCTGGTTTCGTCCCCTAGCTTCCAGGCAACAGTAGCACAGAAGACCCCCTCGACAGACACTCTCTTCATCGGCGATGAAGTGCACACACTGGGTGCCGCAAAGTTCGTGGCGAACAAACCCGGCTTCTTTGCCCGTCGACTCGGTCTTTCGGCCACACCTGAACGTCAATACGACCCTGACGGAACGGAGGAGATCTTCGCCTATTTTGGTGACCCCGTCTATGCGTTTGGCCTCGGCCGGGCGATCGGTTTCTGTCTCACTCCGTACAACTACTATGTACACGCCGCAACTCTCGACGACGATGAAGTCGCGCGGTTCGAACGTCTTAGTCAGCGGATCAACGTGGCCATGGCTATTGAGGCCAACGACCAGGATGACCAGGACCACGACTCACTCAAGCGCTTGAGGATCCAGCGGCGCAGGGTGATCGAGACAGCTCGAACCAAGATCTCGCTGCTCCGAAGGGTTCTTGAAGAACGGGATCCGCGTTCGTTGGACGGTGCCTTGATATATGCGACGGCCAAGGCCCCCGAGCAGTTTGCGAGAATAGGATCGCTTCTAACCGATCTCGATATACGATGGGCTCCTGTAACGCAGGAGACCACCGCACGACCCAAGCTGCTCGCAAGCCGTCTAACGGCCTTCTCTGAAGGCGGCTACCAGGTGCTGTTGGCCAAGAAGGTCCTCGACGAGGGTGTAGACATTCCGCGAATCCGCGAAGCCTTCATTGTCGCTTCGTCCACAGTAGAGCGAGAATGGATCCAGCGCAGAGGTCGAGTCCTTCGACGCCACTGCGATAAACCATATGCGCTCGTCCACGATTTTCTTGCGCTGCCACCGGCACTACTAATCGCCCACGATACTACGAACGTTCAGAAGATCCTTCGCACGGACTTCAATCGCGCTTATACGTTCGCGAAATATGCACGCAATGCGACTGGCGAGAAGACGGTGTTTGCTGACTTGGAGCGCATTAGATTGGCATACCAGTCCAATGGCCAAACGTCACTGCTCCTTCAACGTAGCGGTGATTTCTTTATCTCTCCTGGTACTCCGAGAGGGCCTACATGGTAAACAACTACGACCGTATATACAGAGAACTCCAAGTCGAAGCCCGGCGAATCAGTGAAGACTTGGATATCGATCCTGAAGCCCTCGCGACCCTGGCTCTGGAGATCGTGGATCTTGAGGATCGGCATCGCGTTTCTCACGTCCACGCCATCCACAAACAGATCCGAGCCCTGATCGACGACACGGCGGTTGTGCAAAGAAGGGAGGATTCAGATCGTGATTAGATTGCGCCGGATCGACATTCGCAACTTTGTTTGTTTCGACCATATCGTCGTCGAGCCGTCGGTTGACTCAGAGAAGCGGCTCACAGTCATTAGGGCCGAGAACGGTTCCGGGAAGACCACTTTCCTTCGGGCGATTCGGTGGGGAATGTATGGTGAGAAGGGGTTGCCTGGTGCCAACACGAAGACGTTCTCGATTCACCCGGCGGACTGGCGGCCAGACCATGAGGGGGGGATCGACACAAAGGTGGAGATTGAATTCGAGACCGATGGATCGACTCGAGTTCATGCTGGGACGACCGGTCCCACCACGATCTACAGTCTCAAGAGGCGGGTGACTACTATTCCCAATCCCGCCAGGCGAGATGACCTCCCGGATTACCGACGTGTTCGGGAGACGGAATCGCTTATGAAAAGGGGGCCGGACGGCAATTGGACACCAATACCGCATCCGAGGAGGGTGATTGAGGAGTTGCTTCCCTGGGATCTCCGGGATTTCTTTGTCATGGACGCTGACAAGGCGGCCGATTTTGTCGGCGGCAGCGAGAACAAGGCAATCGCACGTCGAGACGTGATCGCCAAAACCACGAAGGCTGTCCAGAGCCTGCTGGGGATTGGTGTCTTTATGGATGCCACCGCACGAGTCGAACGCCTAGCGCGTGAGTTCGGCGCGGAAGCAACGAAGGCTATCGGAGATAGCGACCTTGATGCCCTTCAGAAAGAGTTGGAGGAATACAGACAGCAGGAGACGACCGTACAGCGAGATTTGGCCGACCAGCGCCGACAACGGCGGGAGTTGGCAGACGCTTTGCGACGAGCGCAGGACAATCTTGAAACGGAAGTAAAGGGCGTGGGCGCCGCCGAGCAACTTTCCGAGCGTCTTCAGCAGACGCGACAGCGGAGGAAGCAAACCTCGGCGAGTTACGGGAGAACTAAGCTACGGCTTAGTGGGCAATTGGAGTCGGCTAACCTCCTTGCAACATTGTCCGGACGGTTGGTCAGGAAAGCACATGCGGCGTTGACGCCCCTGCATGATTCTGGAGCGATTCCTCTCAGGCATCTACAGTTCGTTCGCGCCCTCTTGGACGAGGGCACCTGCGTGTGTGGCCAGCAACTGTCGATCAACGGTGTGCATCGGCGGCATCTTGAGGAGCGTGTTGCCAAGACTGCCGATCAGGAGCGCCGTGCCGAGTACCTTGGGAGATTGTACGACTCGGCACATGCTTTGGTGCGCACGGGCCAGGCCGCGGAGTGGCTGAGCCGCACGGAACAACTAGCGCAGGACGCCGTGTCGCTCAGCGACGAGTTGTCGGAGTTGGCACGGCAACAGGGCGAGATCAAAGCCGATTTGGACCTGATCGATGAAGACAGGATACAGATGTTGCGTGACGAGATCGACGCTCTGGAGACCCAACTGAATACAGTCACGCACAGGATCGCCGACAATGAGACGACCTTGCCGACAGTTGTGCAGAACATACGATCCCTGACCAAGAGCATTAATCATCGAACCACAAGAGAGCGAGTCGCACGCGACAAAAAGGCATCCGAGAAACTTGCAAGCGCTGTGGCAGCGATTCTCAGGCGTGCCTACAGAAGCATAGAGAGCGAACAAGTGGAGGAGCTTTCCCAGCGCATGAATCTGCTGTTCGGGCAAATGGCGGCTAACGTGTCCGATGAGGACGTGCTCAACGCGGAGGCAAATAAGGCTACCCTCCGGATGATTGCCGAAGTTGGGGTGCGGCCCGTTAGTGACGCTGCAGGAGAATACGAAATCTGTGCATTCAACGGGCGAGGTCGCCTGATGCCGCCCATAGAGATCAACGGTGCCTCAAGAAGGGTGCTCGCGCTGTCTTTCGTGCTAGCACTTTGTAGGGAATCTCGCACCTTTGCTCCGCTGGTCGCTGACTCTCTGCTCAATTTCATGTCGGGGGCAGTGCGGCGAAATACTTTGCTAGTTACCTCCGAGAACTCTAGTCAACCTATTCTCCTGCTGACGGGTTCGGATCTCGAAGGACAACACGAGGCTGATATTACGACCCGCTATGGTGGGGCGACGTATACGCTGACTGGCCAGTGGGATGTTGTTGGCGAAGGCGGTGGCGGAGACGTGGTGAATTACACGGTCAGGCGGCAGGTAGCGATGGTATGCGAATGTGGGCCGAGGGAGTTTTGCAATGTTTGCGAGCGACTTGGACAACGGGAGTCGCCGGGTTGGACTAGGCGCGAAAACGGAGATCGTGGATGAACTATTTCAAAGCGCAATTGACCAGTCGGGCACATTCTCTATTCCTCCCTGCCAAATGGAAGGACGACATACAACGCTACATCCGTCAACACCAGCAGGGAGCGAGCAGAGACCCGGAGGTGGCACCCTTCGGACGCCAACTGGATTTCTGGACGCTCGCGTTTGCAACGGCGGTTGCGCGGGGCGTCGCTCCCCTTGAGTCCCGACCCAGTCAGTGGGGCCGTAAGTTCGTCGATACTCAGAAGGTCGAGATGTCCGACGAGCTTTGCGAGTTGCTCGCCGTCGTGGCTTTAGGTGCCTTGGGTCCCAATGACCAAGGCGTTGAAGATCCTGCCCGGATCATTGAACTTGCCAACCAGTATGCCGGCGCCGGTTGTGAAGAACTACTCCTCCGGCTCCGCGACCCGGATTTGCGCCTGAGTACGCTCGAAAAGGCGATCGCCTTCTCTAAGGAATTGGCGCAGCCCAGACCCAAGACAGATTGAACCTTGGTTGCTTCGTAGATCAAGCGCGCGCGGCGAGCTCACTTTGGCCGGGTGTACGGAATACCTGGCTCGACCGAGGAGATCCACGCAGCCGAACCGACCCAAGCTCGCGCGCACCCCAACGCTATAGTGCCCCCGATTTCTCTGGACAGTAGTTTAGCAACCCTTCCGGGGTCCAAGAGAGAGGAGGTACGGGATGTCTCGGAGTACGAAAGAGCAGGATTTGGCGAATGCTGATTCCGGCCCACGCACGGATCTGGCTCCTCGTCCTCGACGACTGGGGACTCGCCTCGCTCTCAGGCCAGGGACGACACGACCTCCTCGAGGTCGTCGACGACCGCTACGCCCGCCGTGGCACGCTGCTCGCCAGCCAGGTCCCCGTCGACCACTGGCACGATGTCGTCGGCGACCCCACCTTCGGCGACGCCATGCTGTGTGGCTTGGTACGATCTATTGACAACAGCCGTATCAGAACTGGCTCCCCTCTAACCCTTGACGCTCGGAAGGATCTACGGATAGCCTGATAGCCCGTTGCCACCCGACGAGACTCCCGCTTCTTCATCAATGAGCCTTCCTCCCCCATGACCACCGACCCAAGCGCGCCCCTGTCCATTCCCGATGCGGATTACACCTACCGCTCCTTGTTGCGGAACAACTACCTGCCGGCCAGAGCGTGGCACCGCGACGAGGTCCCTCCTTTCTTTTCGACCAGGACGCTGACCCCGGAGAAGGCGAACGAATTGCTCGGGGTGACCGACAAGAAGAGGTCGCACGACTTCATTCACTACCGCCTCACGCGCCACGCCAACAGCACCCGACTGCTCTCGATACCACATCCGGCGCCTTACGCTCGCCTGTGTCGTGAGATCTTCGACTCATGGGACATCGACATGGTCTTTCGGATCGAGCAAAACAAGGAGAGTCGCATCGTTCCGCGAGTATACCCGAACGACAACATCGTCTCCTTCGGCTCATACGAGGCCTCTGACGGTGAGGAGGACGAAGACTCACGAGTCATCATGCAGCACCATCCGGCTTCGGCGAGTCGGTTGCGCGCCGAGGAGGTGGATCTCGCCATCGGCAAGCGGTATTTGGTCAAGGCCGACATTGCCGCGTTCTTCCCTTCCGTGTACACGCACGCCATCCCTTGGGCCGTCCATGGGAAGGAGGTTGGGAAGCAGTGGCCCCCTGACTACACGCTCTGCGGAAACCGGCTTGACAGATGCTCACGCAACCTACAGCGCCGAGAGAGTATCGGAGTCCCGATAGGCCCCGGAACCTCTCACATACTCTCGGAGTTGCTCCTGAATCCCGTCGATGCGTACCTGAGAGAACAGGGGTATGCTTTCATCCGGCTCATCGACGACTATCGGTGCTACTGCGCTTCCAGGAAACATGCCGACGCCTTCATCATTGACTTGGAAGACCAACTGACCGAATACGGTCTCCATCTCAACGCAAGCAAGACGAGCATTGCGAGCCTCCCGGTAAAAAGGAATGATCCCTGGGCGGTGCAACTGCGCACTCAACTGTCGGAAATGGAGCTGTCCAAAACCACCACCGTCAGCGACGTTTTTGATCTAGCGATTGGCCTCCAGGCAAAATGGCCCGAAAGCAATGTGCTGAAGTACGCAGCGCGCGCACTCGCTAGGAAATCGGAGTCAGCCGGCGACCTACTCGAACGAACAGCACGACACATCCTGGGAATTGCCTTCCACCACCCAACGGTCACCCCAATCCTAGCCGGTCTGGTGCAGAAGAGTCGAGCTGCGGTAAGGGTTGCCGAGGTCGAGCAGCTCCTGTGTACGCAGTTGAAAGAGCGTCTGCCGTCGGATGCGATTTGCTGGACGCTGTTCCTCTGGCAGCAGTTGGCGGGAACCCGCCGCACGTTGCCGTCGGAGCTGGTGGATCGCGTGATTGAGCAGGCAGATTGCATGGTGATCTCATCGCTATGGGCAATCGGGCAGGGCCGAGACCAGGTTATCCGATTCGTCGAGAGACTGGACCCCGGCGATCGCGGATGGCAGTACGATCGGTACTGGCTCTTGGTCCACGAGGTTGCTGATGCAGTACCGCAAACAACCCAGTACCGCAAGGAGACTGGACTCCAGTTTCTGGCCGACAAACAGGTCGCGTTCATTGATCGGACGGTGTTGTACGCCAATGAGTTTGAAGAAGTCATGTGACCCCCAGTTTCGCAATCCCGCTAAAGCTCCGACATTGGGCACATGGACACTCCACCCAGCGAGCAGGTGAAAAACGCAGCCGAGCGCGCCTACGTCGAGTCCCACGCGGCCGCGATGTAGCCCGCTTCCCCTTTTAGTGCGGCTCCCAGCCACAGTTTCTCCACGGTCGGGTGAATCACCTTGCCCTCGGGCACATCCGGAGTACCAACATCGGAATTCGGCCCCTGAAGTACTACCGTCGTTGCGAGTAGATGCCGGATGACGTCCGCACGCAGCTTGGTCGGGGAATCGGATTTGAAGTACGGTTTTGCAGCGACCCGTTCCTCGTGATACTCCAGACCCAACTCCGCATTCACGCGTACCGAAAACGCCGCCGTGCACCCCAAGTCGAATCGGCAGGTTCAAACCAAGCGTACTCGTTCGGCCCCCACCACTTCTTGTGGGGATCTGGACCGACCTCTGCACGCGACCACGCGCATCCACCTTCGGCTCGCTAGCATCGCCGGCAGGATTCTCGAAGTCAAAGTCCGAGAGTGAGATTGCCGGCATGTCGCGGGGAAGGACACCAAGGGCGGACACCAGTGCGCAAGCCTGCAAGTACAGATGGCCAGGTGTGCCCTCGGGAAAGTCCCGTCGAGTCAACGGTCCCCCTCGGGACTTCCGATGAGCTTTCCGCTTGGCGTTCTCGACACGTTCGCTGAACTCGGCCTTGTCCCTGTCCATGTCCGGCAGGATCTTCAGCACGAATCTCGCCTTCTCGTCGTACTCGGCTCCTCTACCGCCGCGCACCCTCGGCATGTTGCGCTCCGCCTCGCGCAACATCCTATTCGCTTCCTGCTCGGCTTCGTCCGCGTCAACGCTCCGCCCACACATCCGACACGCTATGCGGATCCAACTCCCGTTCGCGTCGATTGCTCCGACGATTGGGCCCCAGCAGTCTGCACAGCGTCCTTCAATGTCCACCATCCGGGCCGGTCCGACCTGAACGGCGTCCGGAGCGCGATCCGGCAATTGGAGGCGCTTCTTGAAGGCCACCATGCGGTAGTCCTCCGCCCCTTTCGGTTCCATGCTCACGCTCCGCCTCGGTCCTTTTCCATCCGGTTGGGTGTCCTTCCCTTGGCCCGCCCCCCGCCAAGGATGACCGGGTGGCCGCAAGATAACCCCGTTGCTCGATTCGTTGCGCATCCGCCCGCGTTCCGGAGCGAATGGGTAACTGAAGAACGCTGGAGGGACAGCCTGCTCGGCCCCTGGATGACGGTTTCGTGGACTTCGACCTCGACGGCACTGCGGATGTGGTCGCAAGACCGGATATCGTGTCCAGACGGCTTCTAGGCAGATCGCCGCGGGATCACCCGGTGAGCACACCCTGGTCCTTCGCTGCTGAGGAGTCGGTGTCGCTACTTGGGCGGCGTCCACGGTTGGAACAAGCCGATTCCCGTTCTGGTCAACTCGATGTCGATACAGTCGGGCATTCTGCCCCATTGCGGGCTTCTCAGAAGCCACGCGAGCCTGTACTCCTCCTGATCCCTGTACTTCCTTCTCTTCCTGAACCACCTAGTCATTTGACGCACTTCTTCCTCAGCCACTTCGCGAAGCTCACGGCTCGCGGGCACTGAGTCGTATGGGTAGGACACGAACCCCCTGCGCGTTCGTATTTCGTGCTCCGTGATCTCGTTCATCCCCATCCATCGTTTCAGCCCACACTCGATTTCAAACTTCAGCCGGTGAACGTCGTCCGTTACGGTCCAGACGTCGTACCGCTCCGGTAACGCCTCTCGCATTCTCGTCCAGTCGGCCCGCGTAGTCGGCTCGCGCGACAGACAAAAGAGAAACGGGCTATCGAGATTGCGGTCGTCAACCCTGAGGTGCTGAACTCCCTCCCACTCTCCGCCGTCTTGCGATCTCAGCTCGACGAGCACATCGTCGTCCGTGTCCGACGGTTCCGGATGCAGTTCGCCGTGCTCGGTCCCGTCGCCGTCAGTCGCGCCCTCCGGCCTCGGTTCAGAGACCGTTTCGCCCACGGATACGTTGACAGGCACTCTCACCCGAATCTCGCCTTCCCTGCGGTCTCCTATCCCGTCCTCTTCGCCAATTTCTCTGTACCGCCGTGCCTTGCTAAGCCGCACCCCGCCAATCTCATCCGGGAGGTACCGGCGTTCCCACCCCCTGATCAGTCGCATTCGAGATTCCCTGCTTCACAGCCGCCCGGGGACGCGGACATCCTCGGCGGGGTGCTTGTACGGTGCCGGACCCGTTTCGTTCGCGCCATCATTCGATTCCTTCGGCGGAACGGCTTCCGCCGCTCAGTCGCCGTGCCGGTGCTGCAGCCGGTAGACGGGTACGGCCAGCACGGCACCGGCCACGGTGCCGCCCCAGTAGAGCCATAGCGAGTCGAGCGAGCCTCCGCCGGCCAGGGAGGCGAGGATCGGACCAGTACCGACCGCCGGGTTGAAGACACCGCCGGAAATGCCCCCGACCGCGAAGGCGCCCGTCATCACCGTGAACCCGATGGTCAGACCGTAGTGGGAATTGCCTTCCGTGCGGGGCGAGATCGCCACGTTCAGGATCACCAGCGCGAGCGCGAAGGTATAGAGGACTTCGGCCAGCACCGCGGCGGTGGTAGGCACCCCTGCACCCGGGGCCACCGCCAGGAAATCTCCGGTCAGCTTCTGGACGACGAGCGCAGCTGCAAATGTCCCCGCGATCTGTGCGACGATGTAGGGTAGCAGCTCCGTCCGCTCGAGCTTGCCGAGGATCGTGACGGCGATGCTGATGGCCGGATTGTAGTGGGCGCCGGAGATGTGGCCGCCCATGTAGACCATGACCATCAGCGCGCCGCCGATGGCGAGGGGAGCGGGGACGACATCCTGCAGCGTGGCGAGGCCGATGGTGAGGACAAGGAAGAAGGCACCGATGAACTCGGTGACGTATCTGGCCATGGTTGAAGGGCTCCAGCGGGAGGAACGGAGATGAGGAAGCGACCACGGAAACTATGGGACGACCGGTGGGACCGGACCAAGCTGCCCACCGGTGAGCGGCAAGAGCGATTGGCCGGACGCCGCCATTCGCCTCATGCTTCCCGGCACCGCGCACGCTGTCAAGGAGCACCTCGTGGGCCCTGCAGATCACGCGGCGGGAGATCGGGAGCGTCTCCAGCATCCGCTCCGCCTCGTGCATCCCAAGCTCCAGGCATCAAGGACCCTTACGTTACGTCAGGCTCCTGCGGACCCCATCACCGCCGCCCACTGGCATGATCGCCGTGATCCCGGAGCTGCGCGTCGAACCAGTCATGAATCGCTGATACCAGCTCGGGTTCCTCGGCCCTGTAGACGATTCGGGCACCGAGCTCGATCTCGCCGTACTCGATCGCAAGCCGCTCATGCCCCAGCACCAGCTCGTGGAGCCCGGCCATGTCCGCTCCGTGAATCATCGCCGGGTCGTGGAAGTCGCCCCCCGCAAAGCGCTCGGCCTCCTCTTCGAGATGCTCCCGGATGAGCGCGACCTGACGCGGGTCCACGGAGTCCGCCACAACCTCCTGAATGCCGCCGAACTCCGTCTTTTCGAAGACATGGGTGGTCGCATCGAGATCGAAGGGCATCACCTGCGCACCCGCGGCCGCGACTTCGGCCTGGTGTTCATCCAGTTCGGATGATCGATCGGCCTCCGCGCATCCCGTAATGGACAGAGCGCCCAGGGCCAGGACTATCCTTGCCGGCATCATCGGCTGACTCGCTTGAGGAGGGGTTGAAGTGACGTGCCAGAGGCGCAACTCGGGCACGGATCATGGCAACGCTTCGAGTGCCAGTACCTTCGCGGTTCCGCAGACCCCCGGCAAGCAAGCCGAACATCTTCACGAGGTGAAGTCGCCAAAGGAGCGCTTTCCACGTCTGCCGCCATGGAGTAGCTTGCCATTCCTCCGACCGGAAGCGCGAATCGAATGACCCGAACATTCCTCCCAGCGTGCCTCGCGGCCCTGTTCTTCACGGGGGATGGTCACGCCCAGGAAACAATCGAGCTTCCACGCGAAGACCGACCTTTGGCCCTGGAGCTCGCGGAGGTCTACCGCATCGGGTCGGCCAGCGCGGTCGCCGACTGGGAGCTTCTTTACATGGTTCGGGGCGCAGGATTTGATGCGGCCGGAAACCTGTACCTCTTGAACTCGCCCAATCGCGTGGTCACTGTCGGCCCTGCCGGCAACTTTCTGGGCCAGTTCGGCCGTACCGGCGGAGGTCCCGGCGAGTTCGCGGAGGCTGGCCAGCTGGATGTCCTGCCAAGCGGGCGAATCGTCGTCGCGGACATGAGACGCCTGGCCTTTCACGTCTTCGGTCCCGAGGGCGTGTTCGAGCGCATGGTGAGAATGGAATTCGTTCCGGACCCCAACGTCTTTCCGGACCTCTACTATTGGGGGAGAGCCGAAGTGTTCGGCGCGCGCCCCGCCCGCAGGGGCGCAGCGATCTTCTCGGACGGCGTTCGCCAGATCATGCGCACCGACCTGTCGTCGGACGAGGCGCGAGTCGAGCCTTTCGTGGAAGCATGGGCACCGCCGGGCACGGAAATGAAGTTCGGGAGCCTGGCCGAGGTGACAAGCGGGGTTTGGGGGTTCGTGCCGCCGCTCGTTTTTGACGCGTTGCCAGGGGGCGGGATCGCCTATTCGGATTCGTCCGCGTATGCGATCAAGGTGACGGGCCCGTCTGGCCAGGTGTTGCGGATCCTGCGCCGCCCGATCGTCCCGCAACCGGTCAACGATCGGCTCAAGCGCGCGGAGATTGACCGCCAACTGGCGGAATTGAGCGCCAACGACAATACCGGTGGCGACGTCCCCCCAAACGCTCGGGCGCTGATGGCGGTATTTGGATCGGGCCGAGTGCAAGCGATCGAAGGGATGCAATTCCTTCCGGAGGTGCCGGTGCTGCACGCGTTGCGCACCACTTGGGAGGGCAACCTCTGGGTGCAACGCCGCGGAGAGGAACCCGACGTGGACCTCGGACCGATCGACGTGCTCACACCGACCGGCCGTTATCTGGGAACCATCGACGGGCGAATGCGGATGCCGGACGAATTCGGCCCCGACGGCCTCGTAGCCTTCATCGAAAGGGATGAGTACGATGTCCCGGTCATCGTGGTGAAGAGGCTGCCGCCGGGGATTCGGTGAATCCAATGTTCGCGCCACGGCGCGCCCCCGGAAACTCAGGCCGGTTTTTCGCCGCGTCGAGCACCGGTCGTCCGGGAGTCGTCCCTTCCTCGTCCTTGCCGGACCGAGATGACAACGAAGCGCAGGAGCGTGAAAATTCCTGCGGCCAGCCCGAGCCAGATGGCCCACCGCCCCACCTCCGCTCCGACGAGGTTCCGGGTGAAGCCGAAGAAGGCGAACAATGCCACGGCGAAGGTCACGAACCCCGCTCGCTCCCACGCATCAAGCTTCAGGTCGGGAACTCTCGGGCCCGCCGGGAACGGCCTGGTCGTGAAGAGGCTGCGGAAGCGGCCGTAATCCCATGCCATAAGGTAGAGCACCGCGAGCAGCATCAGGACGGTGATCAGGATCGTACCCGCACCGAAGTCGACGCCTGTGACGATCGCGACGATGCAAGCCATAACAGGGAGAAACACGAGCGCACCCAGGTGCGCGAAGGCCGGTATGAGCAGCAGAACGCCCGCGAGCACCTGCGCCGCGCCCATGAAGTTCCAGAAGGCGCCGGTCTGGTACATGGCTTCGAAGAACGCCCCGATCGCGTTGCTCCGTGGCAGGGTCGTGAAGCGTTGGCCGAGGAGCTTGACCATCCCCGTGGGAATGAAGCCGGCGGCAAGCAGGATCCGCGTCAGGACGGTGAGCCGCAAAAGGAACCGCTGCGACCTCAGCCAAACGAAGATGCTGTCCGGCATGGAGGCTGCCATCGTCGAGTCACCCGGGCGCCGTATCATCCTGGACACGAAGTTCTACCGCGACGCGCTCGCCCGCAACGTGAGGAGCGGGTAGCGTTGGCCAGAAAAAGTCAACTTTGGTTGACTTAATGGAAACCCGACTTGACACTCCGTTGGCCAGGAGCGAGACCGGCAGGGCTTCATTGAAGTCCCGGTCCACCACGATCACACGCATTGCTCGGGTCGGTCCCCATATTGTCATTGATTTTGGCGCAATGTCGCCATAATATCACACCATGAGTCAGAAGGTGGCTGTCCGGCGTTTGCTGACGGCATGTCGATCCTCCGATCTGACGCGGGCTGCCTCCAGGATGGAAACGTGAGGTGTGATGGATCCGGTTACTCCAACGTTTGCGGCGGTGGTCGGATTGTTTCTTCTGGTCACGGCCCCGATCGTCGCATGGCTGCACCGTAGGCGTTGACGCGTGAACGAAAGGATCATCTATCGCCACAAACAGCCGCCGGAGGGTGAACGGTGCGAGTAAGTGATCAACACGACAGGGGTTGCGACCGGCCGTTCTAGCTCGAGGTGGCCAGGGAGTCGCTATGGACACACGAAATCGGCGGCGTGGGAGAGACCAGGACAGAGTGTCCACTTCGTCACGCGACGATGCGCGGGCATGGGTCCGCCTCTACGTGCGGGCGGCAGGCGAGCTTGGATCGAGAGGCCTTGCCGCCTGCTTCCCCATCGGACGGGAGCAGCTTTGCGCCGAGGACCAGTACAACGCGGAGCGGCTGGCGGCAGCGCCGGATTTCAGCCTTGCTCTCGCATCCGACAGGAAATCGGTGGTATTGACATGGACTGAGGACGGCACCAGCGAACGCTACCCATTGTGGCCCCACGACGAGCGTGCAGGTAACGATGGAGCGAGAAACGCGGCAGCGACGGAGGCAATGACTGACCGCGAGACCGGGGGGCTGCGCGCTGGTGGTTCCGGGTCGTCGTTCCGGGCCTAGGCAGCCTTCCCGCTGACACCCAGCGACCCGTCTTGCCACCCCCACACCCCATGACCAACCAATTGCCCGACGGACTCGTACCAGGCCGAGCATCCCCCGTCTTCACACAGGAATCCCTACCGGACGCCCTGCAGGCCGAGCACACCCTGGCGTCAGGACACTGGGCCGTGCTGAACGTGATCGAGGGCAGCCTACGATTCGTGAACCTCAAGACGGACGAGGAGCGGCTGATCTCGGCACCGGACCGCGTCACGATCCGGCCCGGCCTGCCTCACAGGGTGGCCCTCGAGGGCCCGCTGCGCTGCAGGATCGACTTCTTCCGGAAGCCGTAGGCCGACAGCTTCGACCACCAGGGCCCGAAAACCGAGGAGATCATGGATTCCGCAACCGACATCGGGAAACGAGGGGTGCCGGCCGGGGGCTAGCAGTTGGCCGGTTTTCTGGCCAGCACGAAGTACATCGGCGTGAAGATTCCAAGTTGACCGGATTCGGCGAACGCCGCTGCGGCCATGTTGAGGAGCCTGGATACCCGCAGCGTGCCGCTCGGCAGGACGCCGAGCCTTTCCATCGTCCAGACCGAGCCGTGGGTCACCGCGCGCCCCACCTTCGAACTGCGGAAGTTGGCGAGCGACATGCCGCGACCGGTTAGCGGGTGATACCAAGGTATCCCCCTCGCGTCCTGCACGGCTTTGTCGCTGGCTGCCAACAACTCGAACCCCACGGTGCGAAGCGCGCCATCGACCTCGGGCGGGTAGGCGATGTCGGGCAGCCCGCCCCCAAGCTCCAGGTCGGCCTTGAGGCGCTGGTGGTTCGCATCCTCCGGGTCGAAGAGGTCGGTGAGACAATACTCGTAGACCCCGAAGCGAGCTCCAGGCTTAAGGAGGCGGAACGCTTCGCCGAAGACGCCGACCTTGTCCGGCGCGCAGCATGTCGTTTCGATCGAGAAGACGGCGTCGAAAGACTCGTCGGGAAAGTCCATCTTCATGAAGTCACACTCGACGAATTCCGCCATGTGCCCCAGGCCGGCTTCGTCGGTCTGCTTCCGCGCTCGGTCGATCCCGTATCCGCTGATGCTGACGCCCACGATGCGCGCGCCCGAGAAACGGATCATCTCGCGCAGCGGACCCCCGATACCGCAGCCGAGATCGAGCGCCACCATCCCGGGACGAAGTTGGAGCTCTTGTGCCAGGTAGTGCTCGTGGCGAGTGAGCGACGCCCGAAAGCTCTCGTTGCGGGTCCGGGGTGCAAAGTGGAAAGACCTGCTCCATCCATACTCGTAGAAGTCGGTGATGAGATCGAAATAGAGCTTGGCGAAGTTTCGGTATTCGCTCTTCCTGAGGTCCAGGCCTCCGCGCGCGGGGCCGCCGTATCGGTACTCGTATTCCTGGATGGCTGCGGCAACGTCTCCACCATCGACCGCGTTCCTGAGAATGCGCGAAAGCCTGGGAGCCAAGTTGGTCTCACTGCCAAAGAGAACTGAATATGCATTTCGGGGCGCTCGTGCTGGCATCTCCGATGTGGAGTGTGCAGCGATCGCCCTTCCATCCGACCTTATGCACGGTCGGCATGACCCGCCGACCTCGCAAGTCGTGCCCGGGTCCGCGACGACCCGGATCCGTGGTTTCATCGACCGCGCGAGCCGGTGCGCGGCCGGCTCGCCGAGCGCCAACCGAAGCTTCATGACCAGCCGCTTGCCCCTGCAACCCTTGCGCGCCAATTTCTGGAAATCGGTGCTGGAAACGTCCCTGCTTCACAGGAGGACAAATGCGGCAGCAACACTCATTCCTCAGGCGTCTGGTCGGCTTCCCCAAGGGGCTGGTCGTCGGCTTGGCGATCGTCTGTCTCGCGGGCGCGCAGCACGCCTGCCAACCCGGCGCTCCAGAGCACTCGGACGCACCGGAGGAGCCGACAGCAGAGCACGCGCCCGAGACCGGAGGCGGCGAGGTTCACTGGACGTATGACGGCGAGACGGGTGCCGCGAGATGGGGTGAGCTGGATCCGTCCTTCGCGGTTTGTGCCGAAGGTGCGCAGCAGTCTCCGGTGGACCTTGCGGGCCCGGCTCCGGCGGACGCGGGAACCCTGGACATCCAATGGCAGCCTGGGGAAGCGCATGTGGTGGACAACGGGCACACGATCCAGGTCGACATGGGCGAGGGGAGCTCGATCACCCTTGAAGGCCGGCGGTTCTCCCTCCTTCAGTTTCATTTCCATAGTCCCAGCGAGCATGCGGTCGACGGAGACCGTTTCCCCATGGAGGTGCACTTCGTGCATCAGGCCGAGGAGGGGGACCTTGCGGTGGTCGGAGTGTTCATGGACACCGGCGAGAGCCATTCGGCAATCGAGAGCATCCAGGGTGCCATCCCGGGACCGGGCGAGCCACCAGCGACTCTTCAGGAACTGGACCCGCGCGCGCTCTTGCCCGGGGAAGCTGGCTACTTCCGCTACGCCGGGTCCCTGACCACGCCTCCGTGTTCCGAAGTGGTCAGCTGGGTGGTGATGACCGAGCCGATTTCGGTCTCCCCGGCGCAGGCCGGCGCCTTTGCGGCCCGGCATGCCATGAATGCGCGTCCCCTGCAGGCGATGAACCGGCGGTTCATTCTGTTGCAACGGTAGAGGATCACGATCCAGTTGATGGCGGACCTCGGCTACATCGCCTTCGGACGGGCGCGTCGTTCGCGTACTTGCAAAACGGTAGCCGGTTTTCGCTTGACAGCGGTGGGGCACGTGCCGAACCATTAGGGAGGACATTCCGTTCACGAGGCGCCCGGAACAGACCGCCATGCTGCGCAGCCTGTTATTTGGATCCAGCGTCAGGATCGTCATCGTCATCGCGGTGACTACGGTGGCCGGTGTGACGCTGCTGCTTAGACTGGCACCTGAGCCCGAGAGCCGGGAGCTGCCTCCCCGGATTCCGTTCGCGCAGACGGCGCGCGTTTCCGCCGGATCGGGTCCCATACCGGTGTACGGGTCCGGCACCGTGCGGCCAAGCGCCGAGGTCGACATCGCCCCGCAGGTGGGCGGCAGGGTCGTCTGGGTGGATCCAGGGTTCCAGAGCGGGCGCCGGGTCGAAGCTGGCCGGACGCTGTTCCGCATTGAGGAGGCGGACTACCTGTACCGCCTGCAGGAGGCCGAAGCCAATCTCGCCTCGCGCGAGGTCGCTGTCCTCCAAGAACAGGAACAGGCGAAGATCGCGCGCGCGCAGTACGACCTGTATGCCAAGCGGCAAGGCGCCCGGGGGGCGCCGTCCGAGCCGAGTCCGCTCACCTTGAGAGAGCCCCAACTCAAGGCTGCGCGCGCCGCACTGAGTCGCGACGAAGCCCGGCTGGCAGACGCGAATCTCGCGTTGTCCCGAACCCGCGTCACCGCGCCGTTCGATGGCGTGGTCCATTCGGAGTCCGTGGACGTGGGGCGGGTCGTGAGCCCGGGACAACCCGTGGGGCGGCTCTTCGCCTCGCATGCCGTGGAGGTGATCGTCCCGCTGTCCGATGCCGATGCGTCGCTGATCCCCGGCCTGTGGGAACTCCAGGCCCGTGACGGAGAGGGTGGAGTGGCGGTGCGGGTGATCGCCCGATACGGAGAGGGAATGCACGTCTGGGACGGCTACGTGGACCGCGTCGAGGCGTCGCTCGACGCGCAGACCCGAACCATCGACGTGATCGCGCTTGTGTCGGACCCGTTCAGCTCAGGTGTCCCGGCGAGCGGATCCAGTGCGGCCGCCGCCCGGCCCCCCCTGCTGGTCGGCAAGTTCGTGGACGTGGAAATCGACGGCGTGTCACCGGAGGACTACTTCCGGATACCGCGCGCGGCGCTGCAAACAGGCAACGAGGTCTGGGCGGTGAGCGAGGGCGGCGCCGTGCATATCGTTCCGGTCCAGGTGCTGCAGCGCGCGAACGATGAGGTATTCGTGACCGGCCCGCTCGAGAGTGGCCAGCAAGTGGTCACGGGTGGAATTCAGTTCGCCACCGAGGGCATGCGCGTCCTGACCGGAACCGACGCGGTGCGATGAGTCCCGACGCGGGTCCCGGGCCGTACAACGGCCGCGAACGGTCCGGCCCGATCGCCTACATGGCGAGCAACGGCATCGCGGCCAATCTCCTGATGATGGCAATCATCGCGGCCGGACTCGTGTCGCTGACGGGTCTCGATCGGGAAGCTTGGCCAATCACCCCCTTCTACCATATCGAAGTCTCGATGGCCTATCCCGGCGCCACGCCGGAGGAGATCGAGGAGTCGATCGTCGCAAAGATCGAGGACCAGGTCAGCGGGCTGGACGACGTGAGGGCGGTCAAGTCCGTGGCGGCTCCGGGCATGGCCTCCGTACGGGTCCAAATGGATTCCCGTACGGACATGGATCGAGCCCTGGACGACATCGAATCTGCCGTCAATCGCATACAGTCCTTTCCGGCCGGCGCCGAACGTCCCCGGTTCCGGGAGATGGACAACCGCATGAGCATGATGCGGCTCATCGTCCACGGCGACATCTCCGAGCGCTCGCTGAAGGAACTTGCGCACCAGATCGAAGACGACCTCACCACGCTGCCCTCGGTTTCCCAGGTCGAAGTCAGCGGGGTCCGGAACTACGAGATCTCCATCGAGGTGCCGCTTCACGGGCTGAGGGCCCTCGGACTCACGCTCACCGATATCGCCAATGCGATCCGGCGCAGTTCGCTGGACCTGTCGGCCGGCAGCATCAATACCCGGGAATCCCAGGTTCGGGTGCGGACCCTCGGGCAGAGCTACGACCAGCAGGACTTCGAGGAGATCCCCCTCCTCAGCGACCGCGACGGCACGGTGCTGCGCCTCGGCGATATCGCCAGGGTCCGCGACGGCTTCCAGGAAGCAGACCTGATTGTCCGCCATCAGAACCATCCCGCCCTTTTCGTCGAGGTCTACCGGGCCGGTGGCGAACAGGTGATGGATGTCGCCACCACCGTGCGCGAGCACCTGGCGAACGAGGTGATCCCGGCTCTGCCGGACGGCGTGGGCATCACCATGTGGAACGACGAATCCCAAGCCTACGAGGAACGCGCCAACATTCTCCTGAAGAACGGTATCCTGGGCCTGTTGCTGGTGCTGATCGCACTCAGCCTGTTTCTCCAGGTCCGGCTCGCCCTGTGGGTTGTCGTGGGCCTCGTCGTTTCGGGTATCGGAGCCCTCGCCGTCATGATGGCGTTCGACGTGGCGATCAACACCATCAGCCTGTTCTCCTTTGTCCTCGCCATTGGGATCGTCGTCGACGACGCCATCGTTGTGGCCGAGCACATTCAATACGAGCGCAATCGGGGGACACCCGGGGTCGCCGCCGCGATCCGCGGCGTCAGGCGGATCAAGGTGCCCTTGACGTTCGCGGTCCTCACGTCGGTGGTGGCCTTCGTCCCGTTGCTGTTCATCCCGGGCGGCGTCGGTGACGTCTGGCGGGCCCTGCCGATCATCATGATCGCCATGCTGCTGGTTTCCCTGGTGGAATCGCTGCTGGTGCTGCCCGCCCACCTGTCACACCTGCCCGGCCCGGATTGGGTGCCGACCAATGCCTTCGACCGGTTCTTCACGCGGCTCCAGAGTCGTGTTGACGTCCAGCTGAACCGGTTCGTGCAGGGGCCCCTTGACCGGGCCCTGCGGTTCGCCACGGACCGGCCCGGAGTGACCATGGCGGGTGCCGTCGGAACGCTCGTGCTGAGCATCTCCCTACTGCCCGCCGGGGTCGTTCCCATGACGCTGGCCGACGACGTGGAAGGCGATTTCGCGACGGTCGTTTTGGAAATGCCCGATGGGACCACCGCTTCGAGAACGTACGAAGTGGCGCGGGAGCTGGAGGCTGCGGGCCGCCGGGGCATCCAACGACTTTCCCGCGACCGGCCCGCGGATGCGCCACCGCTGCTAAGCGGCGTCACGGTGACCGTCGGACTGGGAGCCAGACTCGAGGGCGGACTCAACCCGGAGCCCACGCTCAATCCGCAGGCCAATATCGCCACCATCGAGTTCAAGCTGCTCGGCGCGCAGCAGAGACGGATCTCCACCGGAGAGGTTGTGCAGGTGTGGCGGGAGGAGGTGGGTGTTCTGCCTTACGTGCGCGGCATCACCTTCAGCGGCGAGATCTTCACCCTCGGGAACCCGGTCGAGGCCGTACTGTCCCATCCCGACCCGGAGCGCCTCGTCCTGATCGCGGACTCGGTGGTAGACGGACTCCGCAGCGTGGAAGGCGTCTACGACATACGGTCGGATCACGCCTCCGGCATCCCGGAGGTTCAGCTGGAACTGCGCCCCGAAGCGCGGACCCTCGGTCTCACCCTGCAGGAGTTGGCGGGGCAGGCGAGGGCCGCGTTCTTCGGCGCGGAAGCCGTCCGAGTGCAGCGAGGCCGGGACGAGGTACGAGTCTACGTGCGCCTGCCCGAGGAAGAGCGGAACTCCATTACCGATATCGAAGGCTACCTGATCCGCACGCCGAGCGGGGACGAGGTGCCGATCGTCAGTGCGGCCGCGCTAAGCCGGGGCGTGTCGTCGTCGGCCCTCCGGCGCAGGGATGGCCAGCGCGTCGTCACCGTCACAGCGGATGTGGACGCCTCCGTGATCTCCAGCGACGAAGCCAACGATATCCTGGCCGGTTCGATCCTCGCGGACCTGACCGCGACGTATCCGGACCTGACCTACACGTTCGGGGGTGAACAGCAGCAGCAACTGGAGTCGATCGACGCGCTGTACCGTGGGTTCGCGGTCGCCATGATCATGATCTTTGTGCTCCTCGCCATCCCCCTCCGTTCATATACCAAGCCGTTCATCATCATGGCCGTGATCCCCTTCGGGTTCATCGGCGTGATCCTGGGCCACTGGATCCTGGGCGTGGCCCTGAGCGCCATATCCTTCATGGGGATCTTCGGTCTCAGCGGGGTGGTGGTGAACGATTCCCTGGTCATGATCGACTTCATCGACCAGAAACTCAGCGACGGGACCGCGCCGAAGACGGCTATCGTGGAGGGGGCCAAGGGACGCTTCCGTCCGATCATGCTCACTTCCGTGACGACTTTCCTCGGCTTCACCCCCCTGATCCTGGAGCGCGCAATCCACGCCCAGTTCCTGATTCCCTTCGCCGCGTCGCTCGGTTGCGGCATTCTCTTCATCACGGCTATCCTTATGATGGTTGTTCCGGCGCTATACACCCTGCACCTGCGTCTGAGGCTCTCTTGGCGCCGTTTCGGTGTGGGTGCCGCGTAGTGCATCTCGGCTGCGGACGAGACGAAACCCATGACTGACAAGGCGATAACTGCGAAAACGGCGGAGACGGCGGAGAGTTCGACGGCTGAACCCCTGAGCCTGGTCGACGAACTCATCCTGATGCTTCTCGACGAGAAGGCCGGCTACTTCCATCAGGTACCCGGCTGGCAACTGAACTGCGCCGTCGTCGGCGGAGTGCTGGCGGAACTCTCCTTCC
The DNA here is from genome assembly GCA_002238865.1 of Gemmatimonadetes bacterium bin94. GTDB lineage: Bacteria > Gemmatimonadota > Gemmatimonadetes > Longimicrobiales > Gaopeijiaceae > Bin94. Next base: position 36,765 of record MPNE01000036.1, read on the forward strand.
GGTCGCGGCTCGACTCGGACTTGACATCCCTGTTCGTCGTTGACCCGGCCGAAACGGGCGACCCCGTCCTGGACCCCATCCTGAGGGAAATCGTGGACGCACCGGGCCAACGCACTGCCCGGTACTGGATCGAACGGCTAGCCTCCCGTGCGGAGTCGGTCATCGAAATGACTCTGGCGGGCCTGGTTGAACGGGGGATCCTCCAACACCACGAGGGCGAATTCTGGACGCTGGCTCCCACCGTCCTGCATGGGCAACAGTACGGGACGTCTGCGGAAGGCACGCCCGACCAGTTCATCAGGGCGCGCATCGGCAAGCTTCTCTTCACCGACGAGATTCCCGACCCCAGAGACGTCGTCATCGTATGCCTCGTCAATACGTGCGACGTCTTTCGCCTGATTTTTGAACTCGATGAGAAGGCGGAGGAGCGCATCGAGGACATCTGCCAGATGGACTTGATCGGCCGGTCCATTGCCGATGCGGTCTCTCGGAACCTCGTCGGCCCAATCCGTAGGCATGCCGCTCTTTCCAAGAAGATTCCGACGGTGCCGCTGCGCAAGCTGCTGGCCAACCCGCATATCCGGGACGGCAACCTGAACGCCTTGCTCGGGCACCTCGCGGAGGAGTACGGCCCGGTGTTCCGTGTCCGCCCTCCCTTCGCGGAGCCCATGACCTTCCTGGCCGGACTCGAGACGAACCGCTGGGTGCACAAGCAGGGGCGGCAGTACCTGAGAACCAGGGACTACTTCAGCGACTTCGAGAAGGTGTACGGTGCGGCCGGCGTCCTCCCCGCCCTGGACGGCGCCGATCACTTCCGGCTTCGCAAGTTCCTGGCGCCGGCCTATTCCCAGGCGAGGCTGGGAGGGCAGATGGATCAGCTCTACGACAAGGGCCGCGCGTACATGGCGAGCTTGACGGTTGGGGACTCCTGCCGCGCCACGTCCATGTGCCGGGCGATGGTCAACGCCCAGCTTTCACCGCTGTTCATCGGCGTCGATACGCAAGATCTCATGGACGACCTGATGACATACAAGGAACGGGCCCTGAGCGTGCATATCGCCCGACTCCTGCCCAAGTTTACGTTGAATACCCCGGGCATGAAACGCCGGGCGAAAACCCTGGACACCCTGATGGAACGGGTGTTGCGAGTCAACACGCCCGGCCAACGGGCGGAAGGCCCGCGGAACCTGGTGGACGATTACCTCAGCCTGCACGCGAGCGACCCGCAGTTTCTCCCGGAGTCCAACCTGCTCTTCGCGTTTTCCGCAGCCCTGATCGCCAGCGTGTACCTCGGCGATACGTTCAGCCTCATGGTCTACGCCATGGCGTCGCAGCCGGACCTGTACGCCAGGATCCAGGCCGAAGCGGACGCCCTGTTCGCCAACGGCGACCCCGC
>MPNE01000037.1 GCA_002238865.1 Gemmatimonadetes bacterium bin94
GGGCGCCACGAGCCGGTCGAAGACCTTGTGGTCTGCCAGCCAGGCCGGATCGGACGGAAAGACCTCCGTCTCGAAGCTGATCTCTCCGCTGGCGGACTCGTGGCGGCTGCCGAGCCGCCGCGGGGCTCCGCTGTCCTCCCGCCGCGCCGGAGCGGCGGATGATCCGCGCTCGTCCGCCGCCGCTTCGGAGCCTCGACCCAGTGACGCTCCCGCCGGAACGGGTAGCTCGGCAGGGAGATCCGGCGGCGCGATTCTCCAGCGGCGAGTCCCTGAAACGACACCGGCAGACCGATTTCGTAGGCACGCGCAACTGCGGCCAAGAAAGCGTCCTCCGATTCGGCCTCCGTGACATGGCGACCGGGACGCAGGAGGCTGGGAATCACCTCCGGAGGACCGGCTCCACCGCCGGACTCCGGCCAGGCCAGTCCCATCATCGGTCCAAGCACCGAGTGGGGGCCGATCTCCACCACCGCATCCACCCCGGATTCGGCCAGCGTCTCCGCAGCCTGCCGAAAAGCGACCCGCTGACGGGCCTGGGCGCGCCAGTAGGCGCCGTCGAGGGTGGCGCCAGGATCTACCAGCCGGCCGGTCACCGTACTCACGAAGTCGATCGACGGGGGTGCGAGCGGAACATCGGCGATCGCGGCTTCCACGCCGTCCAGCGCGGGCTCCACCAGGGCGCTGTGATAGGCGGGACTTCTGCGCAGGCGCCTCACCCTTGCACCTCCGGCCTCGAAGCGCCGAACGACAGCCTCGACATCGGATGCCGGGCCGCTGATCGCCTGGTGCGCCCCGTTGTCCGCCGCAACGCTCACGCCCGGCCCGGTTGCAGCCGCGTTGTGCTCCTCGACTGCCGCCGCCACGTCGGAGGCACGTGCGAAGATCGCCGCCATCGCACCCTTTCCCGGCAGATCCGCCATCAGCACGCCCCGGGCCGTGGCGAAGCGCAGTCCGTCCTCGAGGCTGAACACCCCGGCGGCGTGCGCGGCGGCGATCTCGCCCAGGCTGTGGCCCGCAACCACGTCCGGCCGGATTCCGATGCTGGCCCAAAGGGCCGTCAGAGCGCACTCCAGCGCGTATATCGCGGGTTGCGTCCAAGCCGGGTGGTCCAGGTCTCCAGGCGAGTCCCCGCGCCCGAAGATCGCGTCCAGAAGCGACGCGCCCCGCGTCTCGCGGTACGCCGCCTCACATCTGTCCAGAACGGCGCGTGCCACCGGCTCGGTCTCATGGATCTGCCGGCCCATCCCGACCCACTGACTGGCCTGCCCGGTGTAGACGAAGGCGATCCTGCGTGCCTCGCGGGCCGGTTCGACTCGATCCCCGGCGTCGCTCCCGGCAAGCGGCTGCACGGCATCGCGCAGCGAATCGACGTCGCGGAACACCAGCCCCGCCCGGTGGCTGAAGTGGCTTCGCCCCGTCCCCGCCGTCCAGGCAACGTCCGCAAGCAGGTCTTCCTGGCCGCCGTCGGCCGATTCGTCGGTCCGTCCCCCTTGGGCAATCGCCTCGGCGTTGGTATCGAGCCAGTCGAGATATCGCTCCGCCAGTTCCCGCAGCGCCTCGTCCGACCGGCCCGAGAGCGGGAGGACACGGGCCTGGCGGGCCCTCGCGTTCCCCGCGTCCACCGCAAGCGGCACCGGCACCGCGGAGCCCGTCGGAGACCGCCACCGCCCGCTCGCATGCCGTGCATCCCGCCGCTTGCCCTCGTACCCCTCCAGAACCACGTGCGCATTCGTCCCCGACCATCCGAACCCGCTGACCCCCGCCGTGGGCGGGCGTGCCGACCGCCGAGGCCATTCCATCCGCTCGGCAGTCACCTTGAGAGGGAGCCGGTCCCAGTCCATCTGTGGGCTCGGATTCCTGAAATGCAGGTGCTGCGGGATCGTGCGGTGCTGCATCGCGAGCACGACCTTCATAACGGCGGCCACCCCGGCAGCCGCCTCCAGGTGCCCGATGTTGGTCTTGACGGAACCGATCAGGAGCGGATCGTCATGGTCGTGTCCGGCTCCATAGGCGGTTCCCGTGGCACGAGCCTCTATCGGATCCCCCACCTCGGTGCCCGTCCCGTGCGCCTCCACGTAGTCCACGTCGCCGGCGCCAAGCCCCGCGCGCGCCAGAGCGTCGGCGATCACCCGTTCCTGCGCGGTCCCGTTCGGCACTGTCAGCCCCGGGCTCGCCCCGTCCTGGTTCACCGCCGCGCCAGGGATCACGGCCCAGATCCGGTCGCCGTCGGCCTCAGCCTCGCTCAGCCGCTTCAGGACCACGATCCCGCAGCCCTCGCCGCGCACGTATCCGTTGGCCGCGGCGTCGAAGGTCGCGCACCGGCCGTCCGGCGACAGCATCCCGGCGGTCGCCCGCATCTCGAGCAGCCGCCCGGACAGGATCGCGTGCACTCCCCCCGCGAGCGCCAGATCCGCCTCTCGCCGCTGCAGCCCCGACACGGCCTGGTGGATCGCCACCAGCGACGACGAGCAGGCCGTGTCCAGCGCGATCGCGGGCCCCTCCAGGCCCAGCGCGTAGGCCACCCGTCCAATGGCGGTGTTGAAGGAAGTGCCGGTGACGGAATAGAGACTGGCCGCAGGCTCGGTGGTGTCGCTCACGTCGAGCACCAGGTTCCGGTACTCGTTGTTGCTGATCCCCGCATACACTCCTGTGCGGCTGCCCTTCAGCCGGTCGGGATCCATGCCGGCGTCCTCGAGCGCCTGCCAGCTCGTCTCCAGCATCAGCCGCTGCTGGGGATCGAGCAACTGGGCCTCGACCGGCGAAATGCGGAAGAACGACGCGTCGAAACGGTCGAGTTCGTCCAGATATGCGCCGAACCGGCAGGCGACGCTCTGCACATCCGCGTCCGGGAAAAGTTCGCCCACACGCCCGACGCCGGAGCCCGGGATTCCCTCGGTGACCGCGTTGCCGCCCGCGTGGAGCAGGCGCCAGAAGGCCTCGATGTCGTTCGCGCCGGGGAAGCGGCATGCCATGCCGACGATCGCGATGGGTTCGGAAGCCGGAACGGTCATGTTTCGCGCTGCCAGCGGGGCGGGGAGAGGGATCGGAGATTGTCATGGAGTGACGAAATCTCTAGCGTGGTATTCCCATACGATAGCTGTCCGGCGTAGGCGAGGACAGCAACCCCACGCCCGTGCGGACATGCCCTATCTGATCGCTGCCCTCCTGGCCCTGGCCGCCGGTCCGCTCGTTGACGCGGGCGCGCGAGGCCGCCGCGGGTTCATCCCCGTGCTCGACGGCCTGGTCATGTTGGCGATTCCGGGATTGATCTTCCTGCAGTTCGTGCCGACCGCGGCACAGGACGGGGACTGGGGCGTTCTCATCGCCCTCCTGGCGGGCTTCGCGCTGCCCGTCGTGGCGGAGCGGACAACAAGCCGCGCCGGCGCGAGGGCGCATCGCTGGGCGCTCGTGGCCGGTCTCACCGGCTTCCTGGTCCACTCCGCGCTGGACGGCGCGGCCATCGCGACGCTTCCGGCCAGCGCTCCCCCCTCCCTCGGCCTGGCCATTGTCATTCACCGTCTACCCGTGGGCATCGCGGTGTGGTGGCTGGTCGCGCAGGAGATCGACCGTCGGGCAGGCGTCGCCGTGCTCGCCGGACTTGTGGCCGCCACCGTCGTCGGTTACGCGATCCTTGTTGGCGGCGATCCCCAGCTCCTCGCCGCGTCCGGCGGCCTGACGCTCTACCAGGCTGCCGTCGGCGGATCGCTTGTGCATGTCGTGATCCACCAGCGCGGGCGGACTCTGTCCCGGCTCGACCGTCGCCGGGAAGGGTGGGGAGCGATCGTCGCCCTGGCCTTGCTCCTGGCCGTCTTCGTTCTGGACACGGACGCCTCCACACACGGCCCGGCGAGCTTCCTGTCGCGGCTCTACGTGCTCAGCGCCGAGAGCGCGCCGGCTCTGCTTCTGGCCTATCTCTGCGCGGGACTGCTCAGTGCGTTCCTGCCGCAGCGGTCCGTGCGCTGGATGGGGCGGGGCGGGGCGGTGTCGCAGGCCGGCCGGGGCATGGCGATCGGCTTGCCGTTTCCGATCTGTTCGTGCGGGGTCGTGCCGCTCTACCGAAGTCTCGTGCAGAAAGGCGCCCCGCCGGCTGCGGCGATGGCCTTCCTGGTCGCCACACCCGAACTCGGTCTCGACGCGGTCCTCCTCTCGATCCCCCTGCTGGGGCCTCAGGTCACCGTGCTGCGGCTCGTCACGGCGGCCCTCGCTGCGATTCTGGTGGGATGGTTGGTGGGGGGCAGGTTGAAGGCCGCCGATCGTGTTGCCGAGTCGAGCGCTGCAGCCGACGAGCAGGCGGGCACGCTGCACCGCCTTGCCGCCGCCCTGCGCACGGGTACCGGGGACGTGGTCAACCATACGGCACCGTGGATCCTGCTCGGTCTCGGCGTCGCCGCGCTCGTCACTCCCCTCCTGGAGAGCGGATGGCTGGGGAGCCTGCCCCCTGTCGCGGATGTCTTCCTCTTCGCCCTTCTGGGTTTCCCGACGTACGTCTGCGCGGCCTCGGCGACGCCGCTGGTGGCCGCCTTTCTTGCAACCGGGTTGTCCCCGGGCGCGGGCATCGCCTTCCTCATCACGGGACCGGCCACCAACATCTCCACCCTGGGGCTGGTGAGCAGCCTGCACGGGAGACGCGCGGCCGTAGCCTTCGCCGCGGTCATGGTGACCTTCGCGGTCGCGGCCGGCGTCGCGATCAACGCCACGTTCGGCGCCCTTGGCGTACCGTCGCTGGCGGCGCTGATGGAAGAGACTCCCAGCCTCCTTCAGCAGACCAGCCTCATTCTTCTCGCCGGACTCTTCCTCCGGTCGATGGTCCGGCGCGGCCTACGGTCCTTTGTGGGCGAGCTTCGAGAAGGGCTGGGCTGGTCTCACTAGCAGAGCGGTGCCGTCACGGAACGGCTGCGGCTGCGCCACTCATAGGGCGGATGGCCAAGGCTTGCCAGCGCGCACGGACTCCCCGTCCCGGTGTGGTCCCCTCGGTCCCAGATCGGAAATGGCGAGAGGCGCGTGTTGGCGGCCCGCTTCATGAAGCCGTGAGAATAGGCCCGAATGTGCGTACCCCTGCTGTACACCTCGACCATGTACAGCTGGCTGGTCGGCATGGATTCCAGCTGGGCCCAACCCCCGAGCAATGGGAACTCATCGAGATAGACGGTAGGGACGACCCTGGCACCCCGGTAGTAGATGCACCTGCCGACGCCGCAAGGGGTCGTAAACATGCCCGCGCGCGAGTCCAGGAAGTCGGCGACCGACCAGTGGCCGCTGTTGACCAGGGCATCCTCGTTGTAGGCGCGGGCAGCGGTTGCCGCGCTTCGCCGCCGACGCTCAAAGCGGTCCATGACGATCGCGAGACCTTCCAGCAGAATGGGCTCGGGCATTACCCGAAGGCTGACCGGATTGCCCGATGTGTCGGCCTCGACCCGTACCGAATGCGTCGCGTACCCGAGCCGCTCCACCGTGACGAGATGGATCCCGGCTCCGATCTCGCACAGCAGAAAACGACCGCTGTCGGTTGTGAGCCACGCCCAATCCGACTCCTCGACCGATACGTAGGCGCCCGCCACCGGCACGTCGGTTCCGCCATCGAGCACCACCCCCACGATCCCGGCCTGGCCATCGCTGCAAACGGGCTGCTGCTCCTGCCCGCTGGCGAGCCCCGCGGACAGGGAAAGGATGCCCCATGACAGGAACCCCATCGTACGAGGAAGCGGTCTTGACATCGGCCGGACCTTGGGTTGGCAGGGTTTGAGTGCATGACACGGACGGTTTCCATATACCCCAGGGGAGCCCTGCCGTTCCGCAGTCCCGAGGGTCCCGCCCAGCCCTCAGCGCGGCGCGGGCGCCTCATGAAGGGCGGCGGGCCGCCGTGGCGCCTACTTGCGAGCGTTTGCCGCCTCGCAGCAGCTTCCGCTTCCGTCCTTCTCATCGACCGTCATCCGACCGGAGCACGAAGATCATGACGCGCCGCCCCCCGACCCATATGGCCGCCACCCTTGTCGCCGCCGCCCTCCTCGCCCTCCTCCCCGCCGCCGCCGCCCCCCAGTTCGTCGAACCGGGACCCGACCGCGCGGAAGGCGACGGCCCCTTCGACCGCCTCGTCATCCGCGGCGCGATCGTCATCGACGGCACGGGCGCGCCACCCCGCGGCCCCGTCGACATCGTCATCGAGGGCAACCGGATCACGCAGATCGCGGGTGTCGGCTACCCGGGCCTGCCCATCGACGAATCCCGTCGCCCGGCCGCCGGCGACCACGAGATCGACGCACACGGGATGTACGTCATGCCCGGGCTGGTCGACCTGCACCTCCACACCGGCGGCCTCCCCAAGACCCCCCGGGCCGAGTACGTCTACAAGCTGTGGATGGCCCACGGGGTCACCGCCGGGCGCGGCATCGAGTACGGGCCGGTCGACTTCTCGCTCTCCGAACGTGATCGCGCCAACAACAACGAGATCACCGCGCCCCGCATGTTCGTCTACCAGCGTCCGGGGCAGGGGTGGGACCAGGGCTCCGTACGGACCCCGGAGCAGGCGCGCGCATGGGTGCGCTGGGCGCACGAGCGGGGGATCGACGGGATCAAGTTCGTGGCCTACCCGCCCGAGATCATGGAAGCGCTCCTCGACGAGGCCCGACAGCTCGACATGGGCAGCGTGGCCCACCTCGCCCAGCTCGGCGTCGCGCAGATGAACGCCGTCGACGCCGCGCGGCTCGGGCTCGGCGCCGTCACGCACTTCTACGGGCTCTTCGAAGCGCTCTACGACGACCACGACGTGCAGCCCTGGCCGTCGGACATGAACTACGCCAACGAGCAGCACCGCTTCGGCCAGGTCGCGGCCCAGTGGGATCTGATCCACCCGCAGGGCAGCGACGAGTGGAACGCCATGCTGGAGGAACTGCTGTCGTACGACGTCATCCTCGACCCCACCATGACCGCCTACCTGGCGAGCCGCGACGTGATGCGCGCCCGCACGGCCGAGTGGCACGAGAAGTACACGCTCCCCAGCCTGTGGGACTTCTACGAACCCAGCCGCGAGAACCACGGCTCCTACTACTACGACTGGACCAGCCACGACGAGATCAGGTGGAAGAACTTCTACCGCGTCTGGATGGACCTCCTCGACGACTACAAGGACATGGGCGGCCGGGTCACCGTGAGCTCCGACGCGGGGTTCATCTACAATCTGTTCGGTTTCTCGACAATCGAGGAAATGGAACTCTTGCAGGAGGCCGGCTTCCACCCGCTGGAAGTCATCCGCGGCGCGACGATGCACGGCGCCGAGGCCATCTTCGACCCCAAGGGCCGGATGCCCGAGTTCGGGATCGTCCGCGAGGGCCTCCTGGCCGACCTGGTCATTGTGCCGGAGAACCCGGTCAACAACCTCAAGGTCCTCTACGGCACCGGCCACGAGCGTCTCAACCCCGACACCGGCGTCAAGGAACGCATCGGCGGCGTCAAGTACACGATCAAGGACGGGATCGTCTATGACGCCAGGCAGCTGCTCGAGGACGTGGCGCGAATGGTGGAGGAGCAGAAGAAGCAGCGGGCGGCGGCGTCGGGCGGGTGAGCGCGGCGGGGGGCTTGAGGGGTTCGTCCTGGCTGGCGGTCCGGATTGCGGCCGCTATCGCCCTTGTCGTCGTGCCCTTCGGTTACGCCGTTACCGGGGTCCGGACGGATGTCCTGATAGGAGCTGGCTGCGGGCTGGCGATCGGTGTGGGGATCGGCCTCCGGGGAGGCTCGCAAAGCGGTCCGTGGATCGGCATTCTGGTCGGGTCGATCGTGGGAATCGCCGCCGCGCTGATCGCCGGCGCGGTTCCCTGGAACGGATGGGGGGTTCTCATTCCGCCCATTCTTGCCCTGGCGGTCGGCTTGATCGACGGGCTCGGCGGGTCATCGCTCTCCGGGTATCGGGACATGATCCGGGAGACGTTCATCCTGTCTGTCCTGTTTGCCCTGGGACTCCTGCCCGCCACGATTGTGATGGGCCAGGTGGGTGCAGCGTCGGCCCCCATCCTATCGGTGCCTTTGGTCGCGCTGATCGCCGGGATCCTCAGCCACCGCCGCGAGGGATGGCGGGACGCTCGTCCACCCCGGCTGCTGCTCCTGGCGTTGGCCGCGCTGCTTGTCCTGTTGGCCTTCCTGGGGGAGAACGAGGTCAGCGGGGTCTCGGGCATCGTTGCCGTCCTGATCATTGTCCTTATCACGGCCGTCGCGCTGGTAGCACTCCCGGCGGCCGCGTTTCTCCTGGGGCGCACCGCCATCACATGGCTCCAACCCCGGCTTCGGGTGTACGCCTACCTCGCCGACTACCTGCGCGTCATGTGGGTCCCGATCGGCGGGTTCGCGGTCGGCTACCTGAGCATCATCGTCCTCTTCTCCGGGTTCTACGGGATGCTCGAGCACTTTCGCCCAGGCGCGTTTGGGGGCGCTGGAGCCGGGATCGACGACTGGTTGTCCTTCGCGTTCTTCACCGCACTCGGCCAGGACTTCACGAGCGTCACCCCGGTTTCACTCGGCGCGAGGGTGCTCGTCGGCACCCATCTCATCCTCTCGGCGGGCTGGGCGCTCGTGTTGTTCGCGGCGGTGATGTCGTCCATCGGGCCGAAGCTGGACCGGATCGCGCGGCGCCACGCGAAGGAAGACGACAGCGCTGTCGATACGTCATGAGTGATACGACTTCGCGGGTTGCTACGACCGAGGCTGCCGGGCCGGCAGCGAAGCCGCCGCTCTGGACCCCGTCGCGGGAACGTTTGCGCGCAAGCAACCTGGTTCACTTCGCGGCCTGGCTGGCAGGGTCCGGCCACGATCCCGAGGACGGGGCCGCGGCTCCTTCGGCGTCGGTGGCGGAGCCGTCGCGTCGTGCCGCGGAGCCGCCCCACGATCCCCAGCGCGGCTACGACGCCCTCTGGCGCTGGTCGATCGAGCAGCAGGAGGCCTTCTGGAGCGCACTGTGGGACTGGTGCGGCATCGTGGGCGACAAGGGTGGCCGCGTTCTTGTGCCAGGCGATGACATGCCCGGCGCCCGCTACTTCCCGGACGCGCGGCTCAACTTCGCCGAGAACCTCCTGCGCCGCCGCACCGACGACCCCGCCATCATCGCCTGGGCCGAGGACGGCCGGCGCCGGGTGGTGAGCTGGCGGGAGCTGCACGACCTTACCTCCCGGCTCGCCCAGGCCATGCGCGACGCGGGCGTGCGACCCGGCGACCGCGTCGCCGCGCTGCTTCCCAACGTGCCCGAGGCCGTCGTGGTGCTGCTGGCGGCAACCTCGATCGGCGCGGTCCTCTCCACCGCCTCACCCGACTTCGGGGTACGCGGCGTGATCGACCGCTTCGGCCAGGTCGGCCCGCGCCTCCTCTTCGTCACGGACGGGTACAGCTACCGCGGCAAGCGCTTCGAGACGCTCGCCCGGGTTCCGGGCATCCTCGAGGGGCTTCCCACCGTCGAGCGCACGGTGGTGGTGCCGAACCTCGGGGAGGCCGCGACGGACGCCCGCGGACCGGACCGCACCGTCCCGTTCGACACCTTCATCCGCCCCTTTGCGGCCAGCGAGATCGAATTCACGAGGCTTCCCTTCGATCATCCCCTCTACATCCTCTTCTCCTCGGGCACCACGGGCGTGCCCAAGTGCATCGTCCATCGCGCGGGCGGCGTGCTGCTGCAGCACATCAAGGAGCACCAGCTCCACTGCGACATCAGGGCCGGCGACCGGGTCTTCTACTTCACCACGCTGGGCTGGATGATGTGGAACTGGCTGGTCTCGGCGCTGGCGTCGGAGGCGACGATTCTGCTCTGGGACGGGTCGCCCGTGCACCCGGACAACGAGGCTCTCTTCGACTTTGCCGACGCCACCGGCATGACGCTGATGGGCACCTCGCCCGGCTTCCTGGAAGCGCTTCGCAAGTCGGGGTTCACCCCGCGGGAGAGCCACGATCTTTCGTCTCTGCGGACGCTGCTGTCCACCGGCTCGCCCCTCGCGGAAGCGGGCTTCGAGTACGTGTACGAGCACGTCAAGCGCGACGTGCACCTCGTGTCCATTTCGGGCGGCACCGATCTCTGCGCCTGCTTCGTGGGCGCCATTCCCGGCCGGTCCGTGCGTCCCGGCGAGATCCAGGGCCCCGTCCTGGGGATGGCCACCGATGTCTTCGCGCCCGACGGCACGCCGCTGGACGCGGGCAAGGGCGAACTGGTCTGCACCCGGCCGTTCCCGTCGCTCCCCCTCGGATTCCTGAACGACGATGACGGGTCGCGCTACCACGGCACCTACTTCGGGCGCTTCCCGGGGGTGTGGCACCACGGCGACTACGCGGAGAAGACGGATTCGGGCGGCTACATCATCCACGGCCGCTCGGACGCGACACTGAACGTGCACGGGGTACGGATCGGCACGGCCGAGGTGTATCGCCCGGTGGAGGCGATGGACGAGGTGGCCGAGGCACTCGCGATCGCGCAGCGCCACGGCGAGGGCACGCGCATGGTGCTCTTCGTGCGGCTGGTCCCCGGCGCCGTGCTGGACGCGGCGCTGCGGCGATGCATACGCGCCGCACTTCGGACGCAGGCGAGTCCCCGTCACGTGCCGGCCAGGATCGTCGAGGTCGAGGACATCCCGCGCACGCGCAGCGGCAAGATCGTGGAGCTGGCGGTGCGGGAGGTCGTGCATGGCGAGGCGGTCAAGAACGTGGAGGCGCTGGCCAATCCGGAAGCGCTGGAACACTTTCGAGGCCGGGTGGAGTTGGAGGGGTAGGAGGGAGCAGGACCACCACCCCTTTCCCTCAACACCCCGATTGCGCCAATTGTCCCAGTAGCACGGCCTTTCCGGCACGGTCCTGGTACCGTGTCCGCGACACTTCTTTCCTTTCTGGAGGACTTCATGAGAGCGATTCCTGCCTCGCCGGGCCTGGCAGTCCACGGACTGCTCACTCTGCTCGTTGCGGGTGGAGCGACGGCCCAGCAGGCCAACCGTACCCAACCCGTCGAGGGCATCCGGGACAACGGCACCGGTTATCACGCGCTGGTCGGAGCCCGTGTGGTCACGGCTCCGGGACAGGTTCTGGACGATGCCACCATCGTCGTCCGCGACGGGCTCATCCAGAGCGTGGGGCGCGGCGACGACGCCCCGGCGGGCGCCCGGGTGTGGGACCTGGCCGGGCTTACCGTGTATCCCGGCTTCATCGATGCCCACGCCGACCTGGGAATGGACGACGTACCCGAGGGTGGCGATGTGGGGCCGACACACTGGAACCCCCAGGTCCGTGCCTGGTTCAGTACGACTTCGAACTTCCAGGACGACGCCGACCGCCGCGCCGCCTTGCGCTCCCAGGGGTTCGGTACGGCGCTCGTGGTGCCCAAACAGGGGATCTTCCGGGGGACCGCGTCCGTCGTGAACCTCGGCGATGCCGGGGTCCGGGAGCGCGTGCTTCGCGCCGACCTGGCCCAGGCCATCGGGTTCCAGCGCTCGTTCGAGCTGGGCGGCTCGTACCCCAACTCGACCATGGGAACGATCGCTCTCCTCAAGCAGACGTTCATGGACGCCGGCTGGTACGTGCGGGCGTGGGATGCGTACGAGGCCGGCGGTCGCGCATTTCTCCCGCCGGAGACGAGCGAGGCGCTGGCGGCGCTGGAGGATGCGGCAGAGGGGCGTCAACCCGTCGTCTTCGAGACCGGCAGCGAAGAGGAGTACCTCCGCGCCCACAAGCTGGCCACGGAATTCGGCCTGACCCCGTGGTTCCGGGGCAACGGTCAGGAACACCGCATCATCGACGTGCTGCGGGGACGCACGGAACCTCTGATCGTGCCGCTGGATTTCCCGGATGCGCCCGACGTCGATGATCCCGAGTCGGCCCTTAACGCCACGCTCGCCGATCTGCGCGACTGGTACCTCGCCCCGACGAGCCCCGCTCAGCTGGCGGATGCGGGAGTTGCCTTCGCGATTACGGCGGACGGTCTCTCGTCGCTGAACGAGTTCCTGCCCAATCTGCGCATTGCCGTGGCTCGGGGCCTGTCGGCGGCCGATGCCCTGGCAGCCCTCACCACCACCCCCGCTTCCTGGCTCGGGATCGATCGCACCCACGGGACGATCGCCGAGGGCATGGTCGCCAATCTCGTGGTGAGCGAGGGCGATCTCTTCACGGAGGAGGCCACGGTCCGCGACGTCTGGGTCGAGGGGCGGGTCTACGGTGTCACGCGCCCCGCCCAGGTCGATCCGCGGGGGACGTGGCGCATCACCTCCGACGACGAGTGGGGCTTCGACGCCGTGCTCCGACTGGAGGGCACGCTGAACCGGCTCCGCGGGAGCATCGAGCTCGCCGCCGGCCCCGGTGATCCCGACGGCGTGCGGATCGATCTCGGGTCGGCCAGCGTCGTGGCCGAGACCGGGCGGATCGAGGTCCGTTTCGACGGCGAGCAGATGGACTATCAGGGCACGGTCCTCGTCGCCGGTTCGGTGAGCGGCGACGAATTCTACGGCTGGACGTCGCTCCCCAACGGGGCGGACCCGTCCTTCCGCGGCACCCGGACGGAAGCCTTCGAGGGCGCGGCGCGGGGTACGGTCGCCATGGACGTTCCGGAACTCGACCTGCCCTTCATCCGGCCCATGATGGAGTACGGCCGGACCTCGATGCCGGACCAGCCCGCGGCGGTGGTCGTGCGCAACGGCACCGTGTGGACCCAGGGTCCCGAGGGGCGCCTGGACGATGCGGACCTCCTGGTCGAGGCCGGCAGGGTGGTCGCGGTGGGCCCGGACCTCGAGGCTCCCCGAGGCGCCGTGGAGATCGATGCCGCTGGCAAGCACGTCACGCCGGGTCTCATCGATCCCCACATCCACTCGGGGGTCAGCTCGGTGAACGAGAGCGGATTCGCCATCGTCCCCGAAGTCCGGATGGGGGACGTGGTCACCCACAACAACATCTGGATGTACCGTCAGGTCGCGGGCGGGCTCACGACCGCCCACATCAAGCACGGTTCAGCCAACCCGATCGGGGGCGAGAACGTCTTCGTGAAGATGCGCTGGGGAGCCCTGCCCGAGGAGCTGAAGCTCGAGGACGCTCCCCGGACCGTGAAGTTTGCGCTGGGGGAGAACCCGAAGCGACGTCAGGGCCGGTATCCCGACACGCGCATGGGGACGCAGGAGATCATCCGCGACCACTTCATGGCCGCGCGCGACTACGAGCGCGAGTGGCAGCGGTGGGAGGAGAGTGGGGAGGGACTGCCCCCGCGGCGCGATCTGCGCATGGAGTCGATCCTCGACATCCTGAACCAGGAGCTCCTCATCTCGTCGCACGGCTACCGCGCGGACGAGTTTCTCGCGCTCGTGCGGCTGGCCGAGGAGTTCGGCTTCCGTGTACAGACGCTGCAGCACGGCGTCGAGGCGTACAAGATCGCCCCCGAGCTGGCGGCATCGGGCGTCGCGGCGGTGGTGTGGAGCGACTGGGGTGCCTTCAAGCTCGAGGCCTACGACGCCACGCTGTACAACGCCCGGATCCTCATCGAGGCCGGTGTGGTGACATCGCTGCACTCGGACAACAGCGAGATCGCGAGCCGAATGAACTGGGAGGCCGGCAAGCTGCTGCGCACCGGGCTCACCGAGGAGCAGGCCCTCTCGACCGTGACCAACGGCTCGGCGAAGGCCATGGCCATCGATGATCGCGTAGGCTCGCTGGAGCCCGGCAAGGACGGGGACTTCGTGGTCTGGAGCGGCAATCCGCTGTCGCAGTTTACCCGTGCGGAGCAGACCTGGGTCGACGGCCGGCGCTACTTCTCGCTGGACGAGGACGCGGCCATGCGGGAACGGATCGACCGCGAGCGCACACAGCTCATCCAGGCCATCCTATCGGCCGAAGGGAGCAACTGAAATGACAACGACGAAGCGAGGAATCATGACGGGAGTCCTGTCCCGAGCCGGCGGCGCGGCCGCCCTGATCCTGGCCACGACCGTGGCCGCCGCCCTTGTACCCTCGGTGGGGGGTGCGCAGGTACGGATGACGGTCCCTCCACAGTCCGAGCCGGTGGCGCTGCAAGGCGCCACGATCCACACGGTCACCGCGGGGGTGATCGAGAACGGCACCATCCTCTTCGAAAACGGGGTGATCACCGCGGTTGGGACCGATGTCCAGATCCCGGCGGGGGCCCGTGTGGTTGACGTCTCGGGGAAGCACATCTATCCGGGCCTGATCGACGCGTACAGCACGGTGGGAATCAGTGAGATCGGTGCCGTGGGTGTGTCCAGCGACGTGAACGAGCTGGGTGATTTCAACCCCAACGTGCGCGCCGAGGTGGCGGTCAACGCCGAGAGCCGGCACATCGGCACGACGCGTTCCGCGGGGGTGCTCGTGACGCTCAGCACACCCGGGGGCGGTCTCATTTCGGGAATGTCGTCGGCGATGAATCTGGAGGGGTGGAGCTGGGAGGAGATGTCGATGGAATCCTCTGCCGCCCTGAACGTGAACTGGCCCAATCCCAACCCCGGCCGCTTCCGCGGGTTCGGGGGCTTCAGGCCCGGGCCGCAGCAGGAACGGCCGAGCTATGAGGAACAGGTGGAGGAGCTCAAGGACTTCTTCGCCGAGGCCCGTGCCTACCGCGACGCCGCCGCGGCGGACGAAGTGGTGCGCAGCGACTCCCGCTACGCCGCGATGATCCCGGCGCTGGACGGGGACATTCCCGTTGTGGTCGCCGCCGACGGCGCAGCCCAGATCAACGACGCCATCACGTGGGCCCGGGAGGAGGGCGTCCGGCTCGTCATTCGTGGAGGCCGCGACGCGATCCACGTGGCCGACAGGCTTGTGGCCGACGACGTTCCGGTGATCCTCACCTCGACGATGGCTGCGCCCGGCCGCGCCTACGAAGGCTACGACGGCGCCTACACCATGCCCGCGCGGTTGCACGAGGCAGGGGTGCGTTTCGCCATCTCCGGGGGCTCCGGTGCGCTGTACACGAACCGTCTGCCCTGGGAGGCGGGCGTGGCCGTCGCCTTCGGGCTGCCCGAGGAGGAAGCGCTCAAGGCAGTGACCATCAACGCTGCAGAGTTCATGGGGATCGCGGACCGGGTCGGTTCGCTGGAACCGGGCAAGCAGGCCACCCTGCTCATCACCACGGGAACCCCCCTGGACATGACCAGCCAGATCGAGCAGGCCTACATCGAGGGCCGCGAACTCGACATGATGGACATCCAGAAGTGGTTCTTCGAGAAGTACATGACCAAGGTCATGCAGAGGATGCGGCTGGTGATGTAGGGGGATGGTCGGAGTTTGTCCGCCACATCAAGGCTGAAGTGGCGGACAAACGACGGCCGCGGACGGCAAGGAGCCCGGCTCCTAGATCTTGTTCCGCAGCCAGTCCAGTACGAGGCGCAGGAGGCGCTTCAGAATCTGGGCCATGAACTGTGTCCTCCTCGGGGGTTGCCCATTTGTACGGCGCGAGACCCGGCAAAGGTTCACCCGGGAGCCGCCGGGCGCCAGCCCGGGCGGCGGCGAAGAGGTCTACCGGCTTCTTCCGGCCTTCCCTTCCATGGCCTCGAAAAACGCCCGGTGATTCGCCAGGATCCGCCCGGTTTCCTCCGGGTCGGGCTCCAGCGTGTCGACGCCCCGCTCGAAGGTGCCTCCCAGCAGAATCCCGTCCGTCCGGGGGAACATGTACTGGCTGCCCCCCGTCGAGAATCGCCCGCCGCCGATGCTCAGATAGTCGACGGCGGCCTGAGGCCTCAGCACGACCAGCTGTCCCTTGATCGGGGTCAGCGCGTCGTCGCCGAAGAGCGCCTTCGCACCCAGTCCCGTACAGTTCACGATGATGGGCTCGGGTAGCGCCGCCAACTGACGGCGGTCGGCGACTTCGCCCACGACGACCCTCCCTCCGGCGATGCGGAAGTCTCGCATGAGAGCCCGGAGGTAGCGCGGTGGCTCGATGAACATGGTCGCGACCCGGCGGGCGTGGCGGGTGGGGAACGGGTGCTCGTCGCCTTCGAGCTCCTGCCATTCGGGGTAGAGATCCCGGATCCGCGAGGCGTATCCCCGGCCGGACTGGCGCCGCTCGCCGACGAAGTAGTTGTCGATCCAGCGGACCCCGTAGTCGGGGCCGACCAGGTTCTGGAAGTGGCGGTAGGCGAGGCGGGCGGCGCGCTCGAACTGATCCCCGAAGGGACCGTCCAGGTTGTCCGACACGGTCGACGGCGACCATTGGGCGCCGGCCATGTTCGAGGTGGTGTTCGACGGGAGGTCACGGGTACGGATGGTCACGGTGCGGCCGCGCCGCTGCAGCAGCCGGGCCGTCGCGAGTCCGACGGCACCTGCTCCGAGCACGGCCACATCGCCCTCGCTCCCGCTGTCGGTCACAAGCTCCGCCGCCATGTCGGCCGTGCCCCAGGAGAGGGTCACGCCGCCACCGCCATGGCCGTAGTTGTGGACGAGCAGCTTCGACCCGAAGCGCTCGGCCCGCACCACGAATCCGTCGGCGCGGTAGGGCCGCAGGCCGGCAACCTCGCGTATGACGCGGTCGCGTGACACCCTCACCGGCCTGACGGGCGCGCGTGGCGCAGCGGCGAGCCAGGGCTTCCCGCGCGGCGATGCACAGGCGGCCGCCCAACCGGCGACCAGGGCTCCGCCCGCGAGTCTCAGCCAGCGACGCCGGTCCACCGCCGGCGAGAGGCGGCCGAGGACGTCCGTGGGCGGCCGGTGGTTGCCCGGAACCCTCACCGCGCCAGCCGCTAGACGATCACCAGCTCCGTCGTGATGTCGATGCATTTGTGCAGCGTCCGGTAGACCGGACAACGCATGGGGTGGA
This sequence comes from Gemmatimonadetes bacterium bin94, assembly GCA_002238865.1. Taxonomy (GTDB): domain Bacteria; phylum Gemmatimonadota; class Gemmatimonadetes; order Longimicrobiales; family Gaopeijiaceae; genus Bin94. The sequence goes on from MPNE01000037.1 coordinate 16,760, forward strand.
GAGACAGCGCCCGTTGAAGGGTCGCCTCGTCCGCGCCCGCGGCCTTCAGCAGGTACTTCACATGAATGGTGCGTATGACGAGGACGCCGTCATCCTTTCCGACCCCGCCGCTGACCTCCGCGGTGAGGTTGCCGTCCGACGCTCCGATCCCGCGTGCCTCCAGCACGCCTCCGAAGGTGCCGACCAGTCAGCCGCCGGTAGCGGCGATCACATAGTCGAGGGTCGTGGTGGTCTCGTTTTGGGGGTGGACTCCATAGTGCTCGGCGATCGCGCCGTGAACGCCGAACTCCACCGGACCATCGTGAGCCGGCAGGTACGCCAGCCGATGCGGGCCGCGGGTGCGTTCGATCCGGACGTTGCCTTCGTAAACGATGTTGCTCATCGGTTGGGGACTCCGTTTTGCAGGGGTGATTCGCAGGGTGAGGGGTGACAGGTTCGTCAGGCAGGCCACAGCCAGCCGAAGACGCTCGCCGTCAGTAGCGCGTAGACGAGACCGTCGAGCGCGTGCTTGAAGGCGACCGACCCGGGCAGGCCGAACCAGATGCTCTCCTGGAAGCCGATGAAGCCGTGGGCCATGAACGCCGCCAGGCCGGTGATCCGGAAAACGGCGAGGAAGCCCGCACCGGCGCCCAGGGAGATGGAGGCGACGAAGGCGACGAAGACGCCGACCACGAGGTAGAGCACGAGTGACTTGGCCATCGCCGTACGCATGTCGAGTACCGATTCGCCGTCTCGCACGCGCAGAATGCCCACCGGACCCTGGCGGACCCTCTCCCTGTACTCGGCGGAGTCTTCCTCCGCTCCGTCCGCCCACGGGAACACGTACATGCCGGGGCCGGCGCCGCAGCTGCGGATGGCGTCCAGGAAGGTGCCCTCGTCCTCGACCCGGGCGAAGTCCTTCTTGTGATGCGGCATGACCATCCAGACCATGGCGCTCACCACGAAGACCACAACGCCGGACAGGACGATCGGCAGCCACAGGGCGGCGATCGGTATCATTGGTGCTCCTTTGCTGGACCGTGAACCGCCGGGGACAATAGTGTTCGGAGGACATATGGGCCAGATTGGGAGGCGCGCCGACGTGGTGCGCGGGCCGGAACCGATCCGTGACCGGGTGCGATCGAGAGGTGGAACCATGGAGACGATGTCCAGCCGGGTGTCGAGAGGGCGAGGCCGGAGACTGACGGCGGTGGTGCTGGCGGGGCTGGGTCTGGCCGCCATCGGGCCGGAAGCGGCCGGCGCTCAGACGGACCCGATGGTCCTGCAGATCATCGACGAGGCCGACCGCCTCATGCGGGGCGAATCGAGCACGGGCAGGCTGCGGATGGAGATCGACACCGAGAACTGGTCGCGCTCTCTGGAGATGAGCGTCTGGTCGCTCGGCACGGACTACTCGCTGATCCGCGTGGAGAGTCCCCGTCGCGAGGCCGGCACCGCGACCCTCAAGGTCGAAAACGAAGTCTGGAACTACCTGCCCCGCGCCGACCGGACCATCAAGATTCCTCCTTCGATGATGCTCGGTTCCTGGATGGGCTCCCACGTCACCAACGACGATCTGGTAAAGGAGAGCCGCCTCGTCGAGGACTACGACATCGTCATCTCCTTCGAGGGCGACCGGGACGGCGAGGACGTGTGGGAGTTCACGCTGACCCCCAAGCCCGAGGCGCCGGTGATCTGGGGCCGGATCGAGCAGGCGATCCGCAAGCGGGACCGCATGCCGCTCTGGGCGCGCTACTACGACGAGGATGGCACCCTGGCCCGGACGATGTCCTTTGCGGACTTTCAGGTGCTCGGAGGCCGGACGGTCCCGACGCGAATGGTCATCGAGCCCGGCGACGGCGAAGAGCGCACCGTGGTCACCTACCTGGAACTCGACTTCGACGTGGGCCTCGACGAGGACTTCTTCAGCTTGCGGAATATGCGGGCTCGTCAATGAGTCCACGTTGAGGGGCGATTGACCTGATGAACCGCGTCGGCAACGTGATGTGGTGGCGGATGGCGTGGCGGAACCTGTGGCGAAACCGTCGCCGCACCTTGCTGACGGCTTCCGCGCTCTCCTTCGGATTCGTGGCGTCGGTTGTCATGATCGCCTTCATGGACGGGATGATGGAGGAGCTCATCTCGAACGGGACCCGCGTGGTGACGGGTCAGGTGCAGATTCACGCGCCGGACTACCGGCCCGAGCGGAACATCCACGACACGATGGGGGGCCGCGAAGGGGTCGATGTGGGTGCACTCGTCGCGGCGGTGGAGGGACAGGCCGGGGTTGCCGGAGCGGCACCGCGACTGTACGGCGGGGGGCTGGTGAGCTCCGGGGACGAGACGGTGGGGGCCGTGCTGATGGGGATGGTGGCGTCGCGGGAAGAAGCAGTCAGCCGATTCGGGCATGCCATGGTCGCGGGGCGGATGCCGGGGCCGGGCGAGATCGTGGTGGGCGACGCAATGGCTGAAACGGTGGCGGTCGACGTAGGCGACGAGGTGGTCCTGGTGGCTCCCGCGGCGGACGGCTCGATCGGCAACGATCTCTTCACCGTGTCGGGAATCTTCCACGTCGGCGTCGGGGGTTTCGACGACAGCTACGCCTTGCTGGACATGGGGTCGCTCCACGAGCTGATGGCGATGAGCGCCGGCCGCATCCACGAGGTGGCGGTATCGGTGGAGCGCATCCGGGACGCGGACGCCGTGGCGGCGCGGGTGGCCGAGGCCGTGGAAGAAATTTCGCCGGGCCTGCTCACGGAGTCATGGTCGGTCTTGCAGCCGCAGCTCCACTACGTGACGAGCATGGCCCGCGCGATGAACGGCATCGTCGCGCTAATGATCTTCGGGATGGCGATCTTCGGGGTCGCCAACACCATGCTCCTCGCAACCTTCGAGCGCCGCAGGGAGTTTGCGGTCGCGCGGGCGCTCGGGACATCGGGCGGTGCGGTGGGCAGGATCGTCGTCTACGAAGGCCTCCTCCTCGGCCTGGTCTCCCTCGGGGCGGGAGGCCTCGTCGCGGGACCGATCCTCGTCTACCTTCACGGCAACCCCATCGACCTCAGTTCCTTCGTCGGGACCTACTCCTTCGTGGGTTCGGCGGTCCGCCCCCTGCTCACGGTCGCGTTTTCCTGGCAGGGACCCCTGGCCAGCGCCGTCGCGCTGGTTGGCACCGGAGTCGTCTCCGCTCTGATCCCTGCGTGGCGTGCCGTCCGCGTCCCGCCCGCCGACTCATTGGCGGCCCGCTGATGGTCCGTTTCGGTACCCTTTGGTGGCTCGCCCTGCGCAATCTCGGCCGGGAGTTGCGGCGCAGCACGCTGACGGCGCTGGCGATGGCGCTGGGGTTGGCGCTGCTGATCGTTTCGCGCACGCTCTCGGATGGGGCGCACGAGGACTGGATCGACTCGGGCGTGCGGCTCGGAGCGGGCCACGTGACCTTCAATGGCCCCGGCTACAGGGACAGCGAGAGCCTCGATGACCGCCTTACGGCCGCTCAGGTCGACGCGTCGCTGGCGGCGGCCGCGGACGTACGGATTCCTTCTCCTCCGGTGACGACGGTCAGGGTTGCCACCCGCGGTTTGGCGTCGTCACCCGACGGGGCGGTTCCGGCGTTGATCCTGGGCGTGGACCCGGACTCCGAACTGGAATTCTCCGGGCTCGGGGAACACGTCGTGGACGGTCGCTACCTGCAGCCCGGCGACCGCCTCCACGCCTTCATCGGCGAGGCGATGGCGGTGCGGCTGGGTCTGCGGACGGGATCCCGCATGGTCCTGACGGCGCAGTCCGCCTCCCACGACATCGAGGGTCAGCTCGTTCGCGTGGCGGGGACCTACCGTACCGGCCTCGAGGCGCTCGACGAGGGGCTCATTCACATTCCGCTCGCGACCGCGCGGGAGTGGCTCGGGGTGGAAGGGGCCACCAGCGTCTCGCTGCTGCTTTCGCACTCGTCTCTTACCGACGAGGCAAGGGGGCAGGCGGAGCGCGCATTGGCCGGCTCCGGCGTGGAGGTCGTGGGGTGGCCGCAGTCGTCGCCGGACCTCTACGCGGCGGTGAAGATCGACGACGGGGGCGACTGGCTCTTCCATTTCATCCTCTTTGCCATCGTGACCCTGGCGATCCTCAACGCCATCTTCATGTCGGTGCTTCACAGGAAACGGGAGATGGGGCTGCTGCGGGCCCTGGGACTGAGCGGCGCCGAAATCGGACGCGTCGTCTACGTCGAGGGCGTGATGTTGACCGCCGTCAGCGGCGTGGCCGGGGTGGCTCTCGGGCTGGCGGTGGTGTGGTTTTTTCTGCGCGACGGCATCGATCTGACGGAGCTCATGCCCGGGGAAATCACCTTCGGGGGCATCGTCTTCAATCCGGTCATGCAACCCGTAATCGAACTTAAGCACCTGGTCCAGAGTGTCTTTTTCACGATGGTGATCGGCCTTTCCGCGTCGCTTTATCCAGCGTGGGAGGCCGCGCGCCTGGACCCGGCCGAATCAGTCAAGGTGGAGTGAGCCCCATGCCGGAATACGCCGTACGCACCGAGGATCTGTGGAAGATCTACCCGCAGGAGCCGCACCCCGTCGAGGCTGTCCGGGGAGTGGGCCTTGACGTGCATGCCGGAGAGTTCGTCGCCATGGCCGGGCCGTCCGGGTCAGGGAAGACGACGGTGCTCAACCTGCTCGGTGGGCTCACGCGTCCCACACGGGGCAAGGTATGGATCAGGGACTCCGAGCTGTCCGGGCTGCCGGACAAGGAGCTGGCGGCGGTTCGGCTTGCGCACATCGGCTTTGTCTTTCAGTCCTACAACCTCCTTCCCGTGCTGACCGCGCTGGAGAACGCCGAATTCACCCTCCTGCTGCAGGGTGTGCCCGCGCGGGAACGCCGTGAACGGGTACGGCGCCTGTTTCGCGAGATCGGACTGGAGGGGCTCGAGGACCGGAAGCCGCCGAAGCTGTCCGGAGGGCAACAGCAGCGCGTCGCCGTGGCGCGAGCGGTCCTGGGGAATCCGGCGCTGGTGCTGGCGGACGAGCCCACGGCGAATCTTGATTCGACCACGGCGGAGGCGCTCCTCGACGTGATGGAGCAGCTCAACCGCGAAAAGGGGACCACCTTCGTCTTCTCGACCCATGATCCAAGGGTGATGGAGCGGGCGGGGAGGTTGATCCGGCTGGTGGACGGCCGCATCGAAGGGACATCGTCCGGTGCGGGGTGGTGAGGTAGCGTCCCGTCGCACCTTCCTGCTGGCCACGCTGCTGGCCGGCGCATGGTTGACGCCGCTCACGGCGCAACAGCAGGGTCTGTCCGGCTACTACCTGAACGTGTTCACGAGCGTGGCGGAAAGTGTGCTCGGGCCGGCTGGAGTGTCGGACTTCCAGCGGCTGCGCGTCATGTGGAACGGGTCATGGGGACCCGTTCGCGTGGATGGTGCCTACGAGCACACCCTGACGTTACGTCAGGCCGGGGCGCCCGGCGCCCAGCTCTTCACGGCGGCCGGCACCGCGTCGGGGGGCGACTGGCTATCCCTGGGCGGCGAGATCGAGTCGGGGGAGCGCGTCGTGTGGCGGCACCGGATCGACCGCCTGAACGCGCGGGTCGACCTTGGCGGCAGCGCCGATCTGGTCATCGGGAGGCAGCCGGTGTCGTGGGCGACGACGCTCATCCTGACGCCGGCCGATCCCTTTTCCCCCTTCGACCCCGCGGACCCCTTCCGGGAGTACCGGATCGGTGTGGACGCGGCCCGGCTGAGGTACTACCGGGGTTCGTTCACGCAGTTCGAGATCGTGGCGCGTCCCGCGCGGGTCGGAGACCGCGAAACACTCACCCTGGTGGGCCGCGCGAGCACCAGCGTCAAGGGCTGGGATCTGGGCGCGTGGGGAGGAGCCGTCCACGACACCTTCGGCGCGGCGGCCTTCCTGAGCGGGTCGGCCGGGCTGTGGGCCCTGCGCGCCGAGGCGGGAGTTCGCGACCTTGACGACCGCCGCGTCGTGCGTGGCACCGTCGGCCTGGACCGGACGTTCCCGGTGGCGGGCCGCGAACTGTACCTCGTGATCGAGTACCAGCGCGACGGCCTCGGGGGGACATCCCCGGCGGGACTGCTGGCCGCCGCCGGGAGCCGTGCGTTCACACAGGGAGAGATGCAGGTGCTCGGTCGGGACGTGGCCGCGCTGCAGCTGTCCTACGCGGTGCATCCCCTCGTCTCCGCCAGCGCGCTCTACCTGGGAAGCCTGCGGGACGGTTCGTTCCTGGTCAGTCCGGGGCTGGGCTACTCGGTGAGCGAGAGTCTGGCGCTCCGTGTCGGGGCGTTCTTCGGGACCGGCGAGGAGCCGGTGCTGGATGGGGCCATGTTGTCGCTCGGCTCGGAGTACGGCGCGCTGCCCCGGGTGCTGTTCGTCTCGTTGAACTGGTTCTTCTAGCGTCGGGCAGCCCGCGTCGATGCCGCGCGCCGCCGCCGGGGCACCGCCAGCACCCGCGCCGCCGCCCATGCCGCCCCGCCCCGGTGGCGTGCCAGCGCCCGGCTCCCGCCCGTCGCCACGGCTTGCCGCGCGGCCTCGTCTCCGAGCCACGCCTCGATCACCGCCATGGGCTCGGCGCTCACGGCGAGCCCCCCTTCCCGGACGAGATCCGCAACGACGCCCGCGAAGTTCTCGTGGTGGGGACCGATCACGGCAGGCTTCCCAAGGGCGACCGGCTCGATCGGGTTCGACCCGCCCATGGGCGTCAGGCTGCGGCCGACGAACACCGCATCGGCAAGCAGATACGCCGCGCCCAGCTCTCCCAGGGTGTCCAGGAGGAAGACGCGCGGGGGGGCGCCGGGCTCACCCCCGCCTTCGCCACCCGGAGCGCCGTTGCTCCGGCGTGGCATCCCGGGGACCAGCGCCGCGACCTCGTCCCAGCGGTCGGGGTTGCGCGGCGCGAGCAGGAGCTGGCACCCGCCCGGGAGACCACGCAGCAGGGCCTCCTCTTCGCCCGGGCCGGTCGACCCGGCCACGATCAGGGGCTGCGACCGGTCGATGCCGAATTGGGCCGCCAACTCCGTGGCCAGTGCGGGACCGGGGTCGCCGAGCACCGCGTCCCACTTCAGGTTGCCGCCCACCTCCACCCGCTCGGCGGGAGCCCCCAGCGCGACAAAGCGGGCGGCGTAGGTTGCGGTCTGGGCGACCACGAGGTCCAGCCGGCGGAAGAACTGCCGCGTGAGAGCGCCGCCGCGGCGGTAGCCCCGAAAGCTCCGCTCCGAGAGGCGGCCGTTGACCACGCACAGGGGGATTCGGCGGCGCGTGCACGCGGCCATGAAGGTCGGCCACAACTCCAGCTCGGCGAGCACCACCAGGTCGGGGCGGACGGCGTCCAGGAACCGGCTCACCATCCACGTGAAGTCGAGGGGGAAGCGCACGACCTCGCGATGGCCAGCGTGGATGCGCCGGGCACGTTCGAAGCCGGTCGCCGTGCTGGCGCTGACGACCACGTCGGGCCTGGACGTCGAGGCCGCCAGCGCCTCGACGAAGGGCTCCAGGGCGTTGGTCTCACCCACGCTCACCCCATGAACGAGGATCCGCGGGCCCGGGGCTCGCCGAACCAGGTCGCCCACCGCGCCATTCCGGGTGGTCGTATCCGTGCGCCATCGCCCCGTCTCCAGGCGCTTCCTCACACCATACGCGGCGAGTCCCACGCCAAGAGCAAGGTCGCGAAGCAGTCCTGTCATGGAGGTGGCGCGTGCGGGGAGTTGTGAGGCGGGTCGCCAATCATAACCTTCCAATCATGATTCCTCGACACAGCGCCAGGTTCCTCGTCGTGCGGCTGTCCGCCAGGGGCGACCTGGTTTTCGCGTCTCCGTTGGCCGGGGCTCTGCGCCGCAGCTATCCCCGCGCCTACATCGCATGGGCGGCAGAGGAGCGCACCGCCGACGTGATCCGCCACAACCCGAACCTCGACGAAGTGATCGTCTGGGAGCGCGCGTCCTGGAGGCGCATGTTTCGCGCGGGGCGGTGGGGGACCCTGTCGCGGGCCGTGGGTGAATTCGTGGGGGGGTTGCGGGAGCGCCGCTTCGATGTCGCGATCGATGCGCAGGGGCTGCTCAAGAGCGGTGGATTCGCGTTCCTCTCGGGGGCGCCGGTCAGGATCGGACTCGGCTCCAGGGAGGGGTCGCGGGTGCTGATGACGCACATTGTGAAGCGTGGAGGAGACGCGCGAAAGATGGGGTCCGAATACGCCCATCTGGCCTCGGTGCTCGGGTTGGAAACGGGTTCCTTCGCGATGCATATCCCCCGCGGCGCGGCCGAAACCGACCTGGCCGACCGGGTCGTGCGGGACGGAGGATTGGGAGCGGGTTTCGTCGCCGCGTGTCCCTTTACCACCGCCGGCTACAAGCATTGGTTCGAAGACCGCTGGTCGGCCTTGATCGGCGGTATTCGGGAGCGGACGGGCCTCGGAGTCGCGCTCCTCGGGGGCCCGGCGGACCGGCCGGCGGCCGACCGGAGTGTGGCGGGGGGCGGGGAGGCTACCGCACCGGCCGGCGGCCCACCGGTTTGGGGCGGGTCCCTCGAAGCTCGCCGCGCCGGAGGCTCCCCTGGTGGACCTCGTCGGCAGGACCACCCTCGGCGAGGCTTCGGCGGTCGTCTCCCGCTGCAGCATGCTGGTCGGCGTGGACACGGGCCTCAGTCACATGGCGCCCGCCTACGGCCGTCCCGCGGTGCTTCTCTTCGGGTCCAACACGCCGTACCTGGATCCCCCCCGCGCGGACGTTGCGATCCTGCATTCCGGGCGCGGCTGCTCCCCCTGCCGGGGCAGGCTGACGTGCGAGGGCCGCATCGACTGCATGGCGGATCTCTCGGTCGGACAGGTGCTTACCGCGGTGGAAGCGGGCCTGGCGGCGCGGTCGTTGGCGGGGCCTGCCGGGGTCGCGCGGTTGGCGCACGCGCCACGGTCGCCACAGCCGGCGCGGGTTCCGTGAGCGTCGTCCACCTCGAGACTGGCCGCCACCTGTACGGGGGTGCGATGCAGGTGCTGTACCTCGCCCAGGGCCTGCAGGAACGGGGCGTGAGTTCGGTGCTCATGGTGCCGAAGGGGTCGGAGGTAGGCAAAGCGGCGCGGGCCAGGTGGCTGCGGGTCGAGGAGTTCTCCTTTCATGGGGAAGGCGACCTGGTGTCGCTGGGGAAGCTGATGTGGCGCTTCAGCCGACCCGACGTCGAACTCGTGCACCTCCACTCGCGCCGGGGCGCGGACACGCTGGGCGCGGTTGCCGCGACTCTGACGCGCACGCCGGTGATCATGACCCGGCGGGTGGACAACCCGGAAATGCCCTGGATCGTGGGCGCCAAGTACGGCCTTTACCGTCGCGTTGTGGCGATTTCGGATGCCGTCCGCGAGGTGCTGGTCGAACAGGGGGTTCCCCGGAACAAGATCGCCCTCGTTCACTCGGCTGTGGATGCGTCCGACTGGCTGACCCCGCGCGAAACCCCCGCGCGCGACCGTCAGTTCGGTCTGGAGGCGGGCGAACCGGCCGGGGCGATGGTGGCCCAGTTCATCCAGCGGAAGGGGCACTGGGTGCTGATCGACGCGCTGACCATCCTGAAGGGCCGGGGTCTAACGCCGAAGGTCGTGCTGTTCGGCCGCGGCCCGCTGGAGCGGAATGTCGCCGCGCTCGCCGAGGTGGCGGGGGTGAGCGACCAGATCCGCTTTGCCGGCTTCCGCGACGACCTGCACAACTGGCTGGGGTCCTTCGATTTCTGTGTGCACCCCGCGCTGCGCGAGGGGCTCGGGGTCGCGGCGCTTCAGGCGGCGGCGGCCGGGTTGCCGGTGGTGGCGGCGCGAGCGGGAGGGATCCCCGAGATCGTCAAGGACGGCGAGACGGGCGTGCTCTGTCCGCCGGGCGACGCGGGGGCCGTGGCCGCCGGGATCGCACGAGTGGTCACGGACCGGGAAGAGGCGCGGGCCATGGGGGCGCGGGCCCGCGCCCGGATCGAGGCCCGTTTCTCGGTGGATGCGATGGTGGACGGCAATCTCGACGTCTACCGCGAAGTCGTCAGGTCGCGGCGGAGTGGCTGACCGTGCACCTTTCGGTCCGCTGCCGCGCCATTTGCCCACATCCGGACTCCGCATGAACCCACTCTCATCCTTTCGCGACGAATTCCCGGTATCGCGGACTCACGTTTTCCTCAACCACGCGGGCGTGGGACCGACTTCGACGCGGGTGGTCGAGGCCGTGCACGGCTTCATGAACTCCCTCGCCCGGGTCGGGCGGCCCAGCTTCGATGACTGGGAGTCACTGGCCAGCGAGTGCCGGGAACGCTTCGCTCGCCTGATCGGCTGTGGAGCCGACGAAGTCGCCTTCGTTCGCAACACCTCGCACGGACTGTCGCTGTTTGCGTCGGGGCTGGACTGGCGTCCCGGCGACCGGGTGGCGGCCGCTGCGACCGTCGAATACCCGTCCAACGTCTATCCGTGGATCGACCTGGACCGGCGCGGAATCGCCTCGCTGGACGTGATCCCCGCGGTCGACGACGGTACCGTGACGGCAGAGGCCGCCGCCCGCACCCTGCGACCGGAAACGCGGGTGCTGGCGGTCAGTTCGGCCCAGTATGCGAGCGGGGCCGTCACGGACCTGACCGCTCTCGGCGAGTTGTGCCGGGAGCGCGGCGTGCTGTTGTGCGTGGACGGGATTCAGACGGTGGGCGCGCTCCCCCTCGACGTGAAGGAGGCGGGGATTCACTTCCTGTCAGCCGACAGCCACAAGTGGATGCTGGGCATGATGGGCATCGGAGCGGTGTTCGTCGACCGGACGATCGTCGAGAGCGTCCACCCGCCGTTGCTCGGATGGAGGAGCACGACCGACGCGTTCAACTTCGACCGCGTGCACTTCGAGCTCCTGGCGGACGCCGGACGCTTCGAAGAGGGAAGTCTCGCGTACCCGTTGATTGTGGGCTTCTCGGCCGCGCTGGCGCTGATCGAGGAAGCAGGGGTTGAAGCGATCGGGGCGCATGTGGAAGACCTGGTCTCGGATCTGGCCGGGCGCCTGGAACGGATTGGGTGCATGACGGCCCCCGACCCCTCCGAGCGTCGTCACATCGTCACCTTCAGGCACCCTGCCCTGGACGGGGAGAGGTTGGAGGAAGCGCTCGCGGAAGCCGGAGTGGTCGTGTCGCTGCGGAGGGGCAGGATCCGGGCGTCGCCCCACCTCTACAACACGGCCGAAGAGATGGAAAAGGTAGCGAACGTGGTGCGCGACCTGCTGCCCGGCGGGTCCGGGTAGTCGTGTGCGCCGCTTTCGGCAGTCATGTGTGCGGCCCCTGGCCGAGCACGGGAACGAAGCAGTTCACCCCAAGGAGATCTGGAAGATGACCAGCATTCACATGCGCGCCGTGGGCCGCACTCTGGCGGCCCGCGTGCCGGCCCTGGTATGCGTGACGATGGGATTGGCCACGGTTGCGGAAGGCCAGCAGGGGTCGCAGGACGGCACCCCGCCCGCGATCGAGGAAAAGACCGCTTCGATGGAGCTGATGGACGGCTTCCTGCCGATGTACTGGGAGGAGTCGACCGGCAGGATATGGCTCGAAATCGGTCAATGGGACACCGATGTGCTGCACGCATCGGGGATTGGCGCCGGACTGGGTTCCAACGACATCGGCATCGACCGCGGCCAGCTCGCCGGATCCCGCGTCGTGCGCTTTCACCGGGTAGGTCCCAAGGTGCTCATGACCCAGCCGAACTACCGTTTCCGCGCTTCGAGCAACAATCCGGCCGAGCGTCAGGCTGTCGAGGACGCCTTCGCGCCGTCGACGCTGTGGGGCTTCACGGTCGGGGCGGCTACCGGTGATCGGGTCCTCGTCGATTTCACCCCGTTTCTGATGCAGGACATCGCCGGGTTCGCGGGGCGGATGAGGCCTGGCACGTACCGCCTCGATCAGAGCCGCAGCGCGGTCCATATGCCGATGGTGATGAACTTCCCCGAGAATACCGAAATGGAGGTGTCGCTGACCTTCGTGCGCCAGGGTGGAGGGGGCGGCGGATTCGGCGGATTCGGCGGCGGGGGTGGGGGCTCGTTCGAGGGCGTTGGCAACGTTGCCGCGTCCGCGGCGTCGGCCACGATCCGCATGCATCACTCCTTCATCAAGCTGCCCGAACTCGGCGAGTACACACCCCGTGCCCACGACTCCCGTGCCGGGTACGGCGGGATGTCGTTCATGGACTATTCCACTCCGCTTGGGGAGCCCATGACGCAGCGCTTCATCCGCCGCCACCGGCTGGAGAAGAGTGATCCGGACGCGGCCATGAGCGAACCGGTCGAGCCGATCGTCTACTACCTCGATCCCGGCACCCCCGAACCGGTCCGCTCGGCGCTGCTGGACGGAGCCCGCTGGTGGAACCAGGCCTTCGAGGCCGCGGGCTTCATCGACGGCTTCCAGGTGGAGCTGCGGCCCGAAAGCGTGAGCAGTCACGACGTCCGCTACAACGTGATCAACTGGGTCCACCGGTCCACGCGCGGCTGGAGCACCGGCGGCTCGATCACCGATCCCCGCACGGGGGAGATCCTCAAGGGGAACGTGACGCTCGGCTCGCTGCGGGTCCGTCAGGACTACCTGATCGCAGAGGGACTGCTGGCGCCGTACGCCAACGGGGACGAATCCGCCGACGACATCGCGGAGTGGGCGCTGGCGCGCATCCGCCAACTGTCGGCGCACGAGGTCGGGCACACGCTGGGACTGTCGCACAACTACTACGACAGCGATGCCGGGAGGATTTCGGTCCTCGACTACCCGCACCCGCTGATCACTCACGACGGTGACGACTTCGACTACTCGGAGGTCTACGACACCGACATCGGCGAGTGGGACAAGGTGGCGATCCGTTACGGCTACGGTGTCTTTCCGTCAGGCGCGAACGAGGCCGCCGAGCTGGAACGGATCCTGGAGGAGGCCTGGGCGGACGACATCCGCTTCTTCACGGGCCAGGACGCTTCCGCACACGCTCGTGTGGATCAGTGGTCGAACGGGACCGACGCGGGGGCCGAGCTGGACCGCATGCTGGACGTGCGCCGCGCCGCACTGGACCGCTTCGGCGAGCGAGCGATTCGCCCGGGGAGGCCCATGGCGCAGATGGAAGAGGTGCTCGTGCCGCTCTACCTGCACCACCGCTTCCAGGTCACCGCGGCCGCGTCCGTGCTTGGCGGCATGCACTACACGTATGCGACGCGCGGCGACGGACTCGACCCGGTTCGACCCGCGACGGCCGCCGAACAGGGCAGGGCGCTGGACGCACTGGTCCGTGCGATACAGCCCGCCGAACTGATGATTCCCGAGTCCGTGCTGGATGACCTGCCTCCCCGTCCCGCGGGGTACGGACGGAGCCGGGAACTCTTCCCGCGCTATACGGGACCGATGTTCGACGCGATTTCCCCCGCGGTGGTCGCTGCCGGCCATGTGGTGGGCGAGGTGTTGAATTCGAGCCGGGCCGCGCGGCTGATCGAGCAAAGCGCCCTCGATCCATCGCTGCCCGGCCTGAGCGACGTCATCGACGCCCTCGTCGCGGTCGGGAATCCGGATGGCGGCGACTCGCCCTATGCGGCCGAGGTGCGGCGCGCGGTCGGACGAGTGGTGGCCGACGGGCTGATGGAGCTGACCGGCGGGTCGCCGATGCCTCAGGTGCGGGCGGTGGCGGCCCAGCACCTCGGACGTCTGCGGCGCCAGGCCGCGGAACGCTCGATGGGCGACGACGACGCCACCGCCCACTTCGCGCTCCTGGCCCGGGACATCGAACGCTTCGAGGACCGACCCTATCAGCCCTGGTCGCCGATCGCGACGCCGCAGGCGCCTCCGGGAGCGCCTATCGGCTCACCTGCGCTGAACTGGATCGGCGACTGGCAGGGGTCACGCGTGCCGTTCGGGGCCAGTGGGTGGCCTGGAGATGCGCGCTGGCTCGACGGCCTCCTGCCGCTGTGCGCCTTCGAAGGGTGGTGAGTTGATTGGCGGCCATGACAGATCAGGCGAAGCGGTCGATGACGACGACCCCGAGCACGTTGTAGTCGTCCATGCCCGTGAGCACGTCGACGCCCTCGCCGAGGGTGACGGTTCGTGTGACCAGCATTGACGGATCGACGAAGCCCGAGGCCACCATCCTCAGCATGCGATCGTACTCGTACGCCTGCAGTCCGTGGCTGCCCACCATCTCCAGCTCCCAGGCGATGACACGGTCCATGGGGACTCTGGCGTGGCGGTGATCACCTGTCATGAGGCCTACCTGCACATGCCTGCCCCGCTTGCGCAGGCAGGCGACGGAGTTGAAGCAGGTGTCCGGGTGACCCAGGGCGTCCAGCGAGGCGTGGGCCCCGCCGCCCGTTGTCTCGCGGATCTCGCCCGCGACATCGGTGGACTCGGCGGCGTTCACGACCGCGACGGCCCCCACCCGGCGCGCCATCTCGAGCGCCTCGGGGCGGATGTCGACGGCGACCACATTTGCACCGAGCGCTCTGGCGATCATCACCGCGGCCAGGCCCACGCCGCCGCAGCCGTGCACGGCGACCCAGTCACCCGCGGTAACCCGGCCTTGCGCCTGCACCGCCCGGAACGACGTCGCGAACCGGCAGCCGAGACTCGCGGCGTCCAGGAATCCGACGTTGTCGGGGAGGGCCGCCAGCGTGAGATCGGCGTGGCGCAGCGCGACGCGCTCCGCGAAGCCGCCCCAGCCATGGAACCCCGGCTGGAATTGACGATCGCAGACCTGTTGGTCGCCGCCGCGGCAGGGCCTGCACCGTCCGCACCCGGCGATGAAGGGCACCGAGACCCGGTCTCCGGGCTTCCAGCGCCTCACGTCGCGACCCACTTCCTCGACCACCCCGGCGATCTCGTGACCCGGGACATGGGGCAGCACAATGTCCGGATCATGACCCACCCAGCCGTGCCAGTCGCTACGGCAGATCCCGTTCGCTTCGACACGGAGAACCACGCCGTCCGGGGTGAGCTCCGGGTCCGGAAGGGCTTCGATCACGATCCGCCCCCGGTATTGTCGGTAGATGGCGGCGTTCAAGGTCCGCCGTCCGATCCGCGGTGCAGACACGCGCAAAACCGTGATCCGTTGCGGTTAATTGCGACGGGCGCATGCCAGCCGCGCGGCGGGTGGAAGGGCATTCCCTTGACGTCTGGGCTTCCAATCGGGAGCATTTTGTTTCAGACTCCATTCGAACTTTGGAACAGTTGCGGTTACTGGGGGAAAGATACCGTACCTGATCCATGGCGCGTTCGCACGCCAATCACCGACCCGGTTCTGAATCCAGGGCACGGGGAAAAACCACAAGGAGACTGCTCCATGAACAAATCCGAGATGGCCAGACAACTCGCGGCGAAGTCTGGGTTGACCCAGGCCCAGGCTGGAGACGTGTTGGAGAACATCTTCAACCCGGTCTTCGGCCTCATCGCAGATGGCCTCGACGCGGGCGACAAGGTCACGATCGGAGGCTTCGGCACCTTCGAGGCGCGAAACCGCGGGGCCCGTACGGGCCGCAATCCGCGCACGGGTGAAACGATCACCATCGCCGCGAGACGGTATCCCGCCTTCAAGGCCGCCAAGGGCTTGAAAGACCGGATTTCCTAACCGGGCCGGAAGAGTCCCGCCAAGCGGGCAATCGGGGGGCGGGTTCGCACGTCGGAGCCGCCCCCCGTCGGTATTTCCGGGCGGCATTTGCGTCCTGGACGGTTGGGCGGCGGAAGTCTCCATGCCTTAGCTTCCTGAAGCCGGACCCCGAAGGCTTGCGTATCGCGTAGTGACACTGTGGGTGTGCGGCGCAGGACCCGGGATGGAGGAAGGCAGGATGAGCGACATGGTCAGTCCCGCATTGGTCGGTGAGCTTGTAGTATTGCTGCTCGCCATCGCCCTTGTGTGGATCGTGTTCAAGGAGTTCATGCGGATCGCGCTCAGGGTCATCGTGCCGGTTGCGATCCTCACGGGACTGGCGCTGTGGCTGGGCCTGCTTGACGAAACGGTGGTGGGCGACACCCTGGTGGCGGTGGGCGAGGGAGTGTTGACCGGCATTCGCACGGTTGCGCATTGGGTTACCACGGCCGCGTTCTCCGGCTGATTCCGAGGTGAGGCACCGCGTTTCGTTGGCGCTGCCGCTGGCGCTCGCGACGTTGGGGCTGGCACTTGGGTGCGCTACGCCCTCCGGCGAGGGGGGGCAGGGTCCCGTCATTGACCCGGTGGGAGCGTACAGTCTGACCATGTCTTCCGAGAGTGTGGTCTCGGAGGCCTCGATGTCGATCAGAGGAACGTCGGGCGCCTACACGGGAACGGTCGTCGTAGGCGGGACGGTGGCCGCGATCCGATTCGTGGAAGTGGGACCCGGCCAATTGAATGTCCGGGCCGCGATGCCTTCCGGCACTCTGATCCTGCGTCTGACCCGGGATGCGGACTACCTTGCCGGCAACTGGGTGCTGGGATCGCGGCGCGGATCCGTCACCGCCACGAAACGGCGCCCGGAACCCGGGGCTGGCGCGGGAATGCCGACCGGAAGCGGTTAGCGCGCCCGCTCCGGAGGTCCCGTATCGATCGGGAGGTCGTCGCGGCTGCCCCACTCCGACCAGGAACCGTCGTAGATCGCGACGTCACGGTACCCCGCGCGCACCATGTTCCACGCGAAGGCACAGGCGCTCGTACCGGAGCCGCACGTTCCCACGAGCTCTTTGGCCGGATCCACTCCCGCGTCCGCGAGCAACCGTGCGAGCGCATCCGCGCTGACCGACAAGCCGGTGCCGGGGTCCACGAGGTCCGTGTAGGGGACATTCCTGCTTCCCGGAACGTGGCCGGATCGCAGTCCCGCCCTCGGTTCCGGCGCCGTCCCGGCGAATCGGGCGGCCGGACGCATGTCCACGATCTGAGTACCGGGTGCCCCGATGGCCCGGAGCACGTCGGCTGCCGAGCGCATGAGGTGCGGCTGCGGAACCGGTGTAAAGGGCGCGGGCGCTTCGAGGGTGCGCGTCGGAGCGCCCGATTCGGTGGGGTTTCCGGCCGCCACCCAGCTGTGCAGGCCCCCGTCCAGTACCGACACGGTGCACACACCGAAGTAACGGAAGGTCCACCACACCCGGGCCGCGCTCAGATTGACGCCCGAGCCGTCGTAGACGACTACGGACGATCCGTCCGACACGCCGACTTCCTCTGCACATTTGCGGAAGTGCCCGGGCGGGGGGATCGTGTGGGGGAGTTCCGCCGCGGGATCGCTGCACCGGTCGATGTCGAAGAAGCGGGCTCCGGGGATGCGTCGCTCGGCGAACTCGCGGGCCGGATCCCGTCCTGACCCGGGGAGGTACCATGAACCATCGAGGATCACGAGACCGGGTCGTCCCACATTTTCGGCCAGCCAATCGGTCGAGACCGCCGGGACGGGCAGTTCGGAGACGGCATCTTTCGGGTGACTGTTCATGGGTGCGATTCTAACCTGCGACGGTGGTGTGCGCACCCGGCGGCCCCATGGGTTTGCGGCGCTCGCTGTTAGACTGTGTGACATGAGCAACTGGACGCGGCTCGCACTTTGCACCGGCCTCGCGGCGTGCGGATCTGCACCGCCCCCGACCCCGGCTCCGCCCGGGGAGGAGCCGTGCGCGAACCCGGTGGCCCCAGCGGGCTTCCCGGGCACGCTGCTTCGCGTCGGGTGCGAGGGGACGCTCGAACCCGGCAGAGCCCGTTGGTCGGTCTCGCAGGGTGCGGTCACGCTGGACATCGCCCCCGGTTCCGAAGGCCTGCGAGGTGCCGAGCTCGCGGCGGCGTGGCCCTCGCTGGACGAGCCGCCCTGGCTCGGTCATCGCGTCGAACGGATCGTCGTTCTGCCGGGCGATCGTATCCGCGTCGTCTTCGCTGGCACGGCGCCCGATCCGGCCCGCGTCTTCGCGGACCCCCGGCTGGCGGGGAACTGGCGTCCCCCCGGCGACGGCGACGGACGCGACGCCATCGACCGGGGTGACGAGGCCCTGGTCACCCGCCACGACGAGTCGATCGAGTACGCGCGTTCGCTCGGCAGGCCCGTGCAGCTGGTGGCCTTCGACCAGCTCTACATGGTTGCATTCGGGGGCGCCGCCGAGCTGACGCGCGCCGGGGAGCTCGCGACGGAAGTGGGCGTGGACTGGATCGGATGGGGGGCGCCGGGGGCGCGGCGGCTGCCATCCGTGAACTGGTTGGAGATCGTCGACCAGTGCGGTGCCGCATCGCCCGAGTCTGCCGGCGGGACGGCGTCCATCGGCCGCGCGGGTGCCCTCCCGGCATCCGGACGACGTACGGTGAGCTATCCGGAAGGCGACCTTCCCGGCCGGCAGATTGCGGAACGGCTGGCGTCCGCCGGGTTGCGAACGGGTCCGGGGGCGGAGGTCTTTGCCGCGCTGGCGGGATCGCGGGAGCGCCTTGTCGTGCGGCCGGCGCCACCCGGCCAACTGCGGCGAACGGGATCGGACGTGGCCGGGGTGGTGCGGGTCCACGCCGGGCCGGTCCACCCCTGCACCCTGTATGGAGAGGCGCTCCGGAATCTGGACGGCTGGGGAGTGGCGGGGGGTGGAGGTGGCGGAACCCTGCTGTTGATCGGCGAGGTGGGCGCGTTCGCGATCGGCGGCGCGGCCGGGGACGGGCCGTGAGCTTTCGGACGCGTCTGGTGATCGGCGGCCTCGTTGTGGCGTGGGTCCCGGTCCTCTGTCTGGGCCTCATGGTGCGCTCGGTGGGCACCCAACGCCTCGCGGAAGCGAACGATCGCCGGATGCAGGAGCGAGGACACCGCCTCGTCGAGGCCTGGGGTGAAGAGATGGAGGAGCTCGATCGCCACCTGGACGTTCTTGTCGGACTGTTGACGGAAGACAACGAGGTAAGGATCGCGGTACGGTCGGGGCCGAATGGCGTGCTCCAGCGTGCGGTCGGGCGCTTCGCTTCGTCCAGTGGTGCGCGGGTGACCTACGTTCTGGACACGCTGGGCACGATCATGGCGGCGAGCCACTTCCCGGGCGATGCGGGGCGGCGCGATCCAGGCCTCGTGGAGTTGGCGACCGTGTCGGGGGTGGCCGTCGTCGCGTCCGTGTCCCTCCCCGGAGAAGACGTGACAGCCGTGCTGAAGGCGCGGCGGATCGGTGTCGGGGGGGTCGGGGTTGTCGTGGTCGCCGGAGAGGAACTCGCGGCGTCGGCCGCCGTGCCCGCCGACGAGGGTGTATGGATGCTGGCGGAGCCGTCGGAGGAAGCCGGCGGGGACCCGCGTCTGATCGCGGGGTCGGGAACCGCGTTCGGCGGGCGCGAAGAGGTCGCGGGCCGACGGCGGATTGCGCGGGTATGGTGGCGGGGGGGGGGCGGGGGGGGGGGGGGGGGGGCGGGGGGGCCGGGCACCGGCCGGGGCGGTGCCGTGGTGGGGTTGGGGGGGGTGGGGGGGGGGGGGGGGGGGGGGGGGGGGGAGGGGGCGCCGGTGGATCTGGTCATCGCCTGGCGCGATCCGTTGCTGGCGGCGATGGTGCGGTCCTGGGACCGCGCCTGGCTCCTGTCGCTCCTG
>MPNE01000009.1 GCA_002238865.1 Gemmatimonadetes bacterium bin94
CGTTTCACGCCCTCGGGCTCAAGGCTCTGCCACCGCTTCTTGGCCCAAGTGTCCAGGGCCGGTCATCGTTCGGTCAATCGGCTGGCCTGTCGCACGGCGGGCCAGGCGGCTGCGTTGGTGGCTCGGGTGGCCGCAGCCACGCCAACCGGCTTGATCGTTGGGCGGTGAGGATGCCCGTTCTTCCACGGCTCAACCGCACGGTTACGTCCGCCACCGTCCCCTGCGGTCCAGTGTATTCCGGCTCATATTTGTGTATCTAAAGTGATACGCGAGCAGGGCATGGGCGACATAAATACTTGTTATCCAGCAACTTACGGATATCGTTTCTGGTCCCGCCCGAACTGGGCAACCTCCAGCACCTCGTGACATTGGAAATGGGGAGCAACCGACTGACTGGCACTATCCCGAGCGAGTTCGGCAAGCTCGGCAACCTCCGGGTACTGAGGCTCGACGACAATGCACTGACCGGCGCCATTCCGGCGGCCCTGGGGGGCTTGCGCAGCATGGAGGGGATGTATTTGCACGCCAATGACCTGGATGGCGCCCTTCCCCCGGAGCTCGGCGGGATGACCCGGTTGGAACAACTCTGGTTGGGCAACAACGGGGGGTTGTCCGGGGTCCTGCCCGACACCCTCACCGCCCTCTCCCGACTCGAGACCTTCAAGGCGGGAGGCACCCGCCTCTGCGCGCCGGCCGATCCGGACCTGTTGGCGTGGCTGGACGGGGTCCGGTTTCAGCGCGTGGCCCGTTGCACGGGCGGGGCGGCGGTCTATCTCACCCAGTCGGTTCAGTCGCGTGAGTTTCCGGTGCCCCTCGTGGGCGGCCGGCCTGCGCTTCTGCGGGTGTTCGTCTCCTCGGCACAAGCCGGCGGGGAGCTCATCCCGCCGGTGCGCGCCACCTTCTACCGCGGTGAACAGGTAGTGCACGTCGAGGAGATCCGGGGCGGATCCGCGCCGATTCCGACCGAGATCGACGAGGGGTCGCTCGACCGGTCCGCGAACGCCGAGATCCCTGGTGACGTCGTCAAGCCCGGGTTGGAGTTGGTGGTCGAGGTCGACCCGGACAAGACGCTCGAATCCGGACTGGGGATGGCCAACAGAATCCCGGAGACGGGCCGCATGGCTGTCGACGTGCGGCAGATGCCCGACTTTGACCTGGAGCTGATCCCGTTCCTGTACGAGGAGAGCCCCGATTCGTCGATACTTGAGATCACGGCGGGCATGGCGCACGACCCGGAAACGCACGAAATGCTGTCGCATACGCGGAATCTG
Source organism: Gemmatimonadetes bacterium bin94 (assembly GCA_002238865.1). Taxonomy (GTDB): domain Bacteria; phylum Gemmatimonadota; class Gemmatimonadetes; order Longimicrobiales; family Gaopeijiaceae; genus Bin94. Next base: position 1,272 of record MPNE01000009.1, read on the forward strand.
CTCCCGATCGGGCGCTTCGACATCACGTTGCACGATCCGGTGGTGACGTCGACCAACAACGGCTTCACGCTGCTCCGCGAGACCGCACTGATGCGCCGTATGGAGGGTGGGTCCGGCTACTGGCTGGCCATGCTGGCTCCGGTCCCTGTCAGCGGCCTTCTGGGGGTCGCGAACGGGATTCCCTCCTGGTCGAGCTTCTCGGTACCGACTTCGCACACCGTTGCCCACGAGCTCGGACACAACATGGGACTCTATCACGCTCCGTGCGGCCGTGCGGGCGGGCCCGACCCCCTGTATCCCGACCGTACCGGACGGATCGGGTCGTGGGGGTACGACCGCGAGGACAACCGGCTGGTCTCTCCGTTCGCTCCGGATCTGATGTCCTATTGTCGCGGCGGCTGGATCGGCGACTACCACTTCTCGAATTCCCTGCGCCACCGCCTGGACGCGGAAACCGGGGCCGCGACTTCTGCGGCGGCGACGCGGACGGTCCTGGTGTGGGGCGGGTTGGATTCACACGGTGTGCCGTTCCTGGAACCGGCCTTCATGGCGGACGCGGAGCCGTCACCGCCGCCCCCGGGCCACGAGTTCCGGATTCGGGGCACAACGGCCGACGGCGGCGAAGCGTTTTCGTTCACCTTCGACATGCCCCATATCCCGGATGTCGACGACGAACGGTCATCCTTCGTCTTCAGCATTCCCGTCACCTGGACCGGGGCGCTGGCCAGCATCTCGCTTGCGGGAAGGAACGAGTCGGTCACGCTCGATCAGAGCACCAACTCGCCCATGACCATCCTGCGCGACCCCGTCACCGGCCAGGTGAGGGCCATTCTGCGCGAACCGCAAGCTGCACAGATGAGGGCCGTCGGCGAGCCGGGGCTTCTGGCGCTGTTCAGCCGGGGGATTCCGGAGGAGGTCGACCAGAGGCGCTGACCAGAGGCGCCGACCCGGGATCGCCGGTCCGTCAGTGCCGTGCCCGCCGGGCCACCACCACGCCGGACAGGATGACGCCGGCGCCCAGTAGCTGCTGGGGCGTGGGGGTCTCGGCCAGCCACAGCCACGCCGATATGAGCGCGATCACGGGAACCAGATTCTGGTAGACCGATGTGCGGCTCTGGCCGAGGACCCGCACGCCACGGTACCACAGCAGGTACGCGATCCCGATCGCGAAGACCCCGGCGTACGCGATGCCCAGCCAGGCCCCCACGGAAACAGCGGCCCAGTCGGTGCGGACCAGATCGGGGATTCCCAGGACGACGATGAACGGCATTCCCGCCCACAGCGTCCAGGCCGTCATCTCGAGGACGCCCCGCCGCCTCGTCATGCGCTGGCTGAAGACCGTGTAGACGGCCCACGACACCGCGGCGCCCAGGACGAGAAGGTCCCCGAGCCGCATCCCGCCGAGCTCTCCTGAACCGCCGGTCACGAGGATCACCATGCCCGCCAGCGTGGCCATCGCGCCGACCACGATCCCGAGGCTGAAGCGCTCCCTGCCGAGGGACAGAGAGAGAACGAGGACCCAGACGGGGCTTGTGGAGAGCAGGAGCGCGGCGTTGCCCGTGAGCGTCGCGTCAAGCCCGAAGATGAAGAAGATCTGGAACGTCACATGACCGAAGACGCCGAGCACAAGGACCTTGCCCCAGTCCTTCCGGACGGGGATGAGCCGACGGCCCTGCACGCGCAGGAGAACCCACACCGCGAGGGCGGCACAAATGAAGCGCAGAGCGTTGAAGGCCAGGGGCTCGACCTCGCGAAGCACGGCCTTGACCACGGAAAAGTTGAGCCCCCAGATCGTCGCGGTGAGGAAGAGGCCGAGGTCGACCATCAGTTTGCGGCGCGCGAGCCTCCTTCTGCGCCCACTCCGCAAAGCAACGCCGCGGCCCCCCGGGGTGCTTCCGGGACCGCTCGTTCCCGGGGCGCTACCGTCCGAGTTCGCCAAAGGTCGCGTTCTGCAGGGCGTACGCGCGCCAGTCGTCGTGGTCGAAGTGCCACCACTCGGCCTCGTACACCGTGAACCCCTCCGCCTCCATGGCACGGCGGAGCAGCTCGCGCAGCCACCGCTGCCGCGACGTTCCGCCCGGGTAGTTCGGGAACGAGCGCGGCGAGAACTCGTCGTAGGTGCCCATCATGTCGGCTGGCTGTCCGGTGGCGAGTTCGAACAGGTTCAGGTCGATCGCCGAGCCCCGGTTGTGGCGGGACCCGCTCGCCGGATCGGCGACGAAGATCTTCTGCGACTCCGGGGTCGCATCGAAGAACATCCTGGTGACGTACCAGGGCCGGTAGCCGTCGTGAAGCAGGAGGCCGTAGCCGTGCTCGGCGAGTTGGCGGTGGGCGCGCGCGACGCCTTCGGCTGCGGGGCGCTGGAGGAAGACGCGCGGCTCGTCGTAGAAGACCGACGACATGAAGTTGTTGGTCGTGGCGTAGCGCACGTCGAGGCGGATGCCGGGCTCCAGAGTCGTGACCTCGACCAGTTCGGAGTCGCGGAACGGTCCGGGCTCGTCGGGCGGCGACGCGGCCAGCGCCTCGGCGCGCAGCTCCTCGACCGGGCGCACGGGGTCGATGCGGAAGGTGCCGCCGGCCTCGGTGCCCACGTCCCGCCGCACGAAGTCGACCGAAGCCGCCTCGACCGAGGTGGCCCGTCCGGCGCCGTCCCGCGTGAAGACGAGGTGCTCGCCGTGATAGAGGCCCCAGTCGGGGAAGGCGTACACGTCCCGTGAAACCTCCTCCAGCGGGTACAGGAAGAACCACTCGATGAGCGCGTGGAGGCGGCCGCCGCGCTCCAGGATGTACAGGATGTTGTAGTCGGGGCCGTACTCGCCGATGAGGCCGCTCCAGTGGGGGGGTGGAGGGGCCGGGTGGGGGGAGAAGGGCTGGCGGAGGAGCGCGTCGCCGGGCTCGCCGTCGGGACCGAGGGGGAGCAGGGCGGTCGTGGCCTCCCAAAGGAAGCGGTCGCCGAACGCGAGGCGGTCGTCCACGATCAGCGTGTCGCCGCGGACGCGGAGTTCGGTGGTCTCGCCGCCCCGCGCGGGGGTCATGAACAGGCGGCCGTCCCGTGCGTCGAGTTCGAGCGCGTCGTCGCCGGCCCCGTAGCTGCCCTCGAGTTGCTGCGCGAGGGCGGGGTCGAGAGGGGCGGTGGGGCGGGTGGGGGCCGTGGGGAGGGGTTGGCCGGATCTTGCCGCCAGCATGAGTTCCAGGGCGGCGTCGGCCAAGCGGCTGGTCACCGTGTTGGTGCCGTCGACGGCCGAGACGACCACCACGCCGAGCCGCGAGCCGGGCAGGAACGCGAGCTGGGTGGAGAAGCCGTAGATCGCGCCGCCGTGGCCGAGCCAGCGTTCGCCGAAGCGTTCCTGCACATTGAAGCCGAGGCCGTACCCGTCGGTCGCGCCGGGACCAGCGAACTGCGGCTCCCACATGGCGTCCAGGGTCTCGGCGGAGAGAAGACGGGAATCCGCGTCGTCCAGTGCTCCGCGCCGGAACATGACCTCCATGAAGCGCGCGAGGTCCAGGACGGTCGAGTACATGCTGCCGGCGGGGGCCATTCCGAGATCGAAGCCGGGAGCGTCGAAATCGGGCCGGTCGAAGCCCCACATGTATGCGCGGGCAAGGTCGTCCGCGAGGTGCGGTTCCCGGGTGAAGGCGCTGGTCCGCATGCCGAGGGGGTCGATGACCGCGCGCTTCACGTAGTCGGCGAAGGGTTCGCCCCGCGTGACTTCGAGGACGTGCCCGACCACCGCGATGCCCGCGTTCGAGTACTTGACGCGCGTCTCGGGCTCGTAGATGAGGGGGAGGCCGTTCAGGCTGGCAATCGTAGCCGCGAGGTCGGCGTCGCCGTCGTCGAAGTAATTGCCGACGGGGGGTTCCCGGATCAGCCCGGAACGATGTGACATGAGCTGGCGCAGGGTGATCGCAGTGCCCGAGCGATTGTCCGGCGCAAAGTCCGGGAGGTAGTCCCGCACGGGGGTGTCGATGTCGATCTCGCCGCGCTCGGCCAGCTGCATGATGGCGATGTCGGTGAACAGCTTCGACACCGAACCCACACGGTAGACGGTGGAGGCGGTGGCGGGGACGCCGGGGGACTGCTCGCCGAAGCCTGCCGCCCACGCGACGCCCTCGTCGTCGACCAGCGCTATGGACATTGCCGCGAGACCCTTCTGGTCGCGCTCGCGTTCCATCATCGCTTCGAGAGCGCCCGCGACGTCCGCGTACGGTGGACGGAGCGCGACCCCCGCGGTGGGGTCCGGGGCGCAGGAGGCAAGGGCCAGCGAGAGCGCCAGGGTGGCGGCCGCCACGCAGTTCAGCGCGAGACGCGGGATGCGTGACCGCGCGGGCCTTCCCGGAGCGAGAGCGGCGATGGGAGCGTGCATCAGGACCTCGGGGTTGGAGCGGGAACGCAAGCTGCCGTCGCATCGCGCCGACGGTCCCCCATCAGTGCCAGCGCCGGTCGCTCGACTCGGCTCGATAGAGAATGTAGTCCCGCAACCGGGATGCAAGGCCGTGGTCGATGTAGGGCACCCTCACGGCCCCGCAGGCGAGAGCGACCTCGAGCGTGGCAAGGCCCTTCCGGCGCTGCAGGGGCGAGCGCCTGACCGTGACGCTCTGGGCCTTCCGGAAGAGGAATGCATCGACCTTGCGGCCGACGAGGCCGCTCCGGCTGGCGAGTGCGTCGTCGTCGTACACGTATCCCTGCCGGCGCCAGCGCTGCCAGGCGAGGAGCCCGCTGAGCATCATCCACGCGAGCCACCACGAGCCGGTGGCGATGCCCCACGAGGGCGTGGGCCCGAGCAGCCTGAGGAGAAGCAGGGTCCCGGCGAGCCCGGGCACGATGCCGATCCGTAGAGTGAGCGCCCGGATGTAGTGCGGCGAGACCCGCGTGAACGCCGGGCTGTGAGGCAGGAGCGTCAGATCCCTCCCCTCCCGGCCCAACATCCTGGTACGAAGTTCTTCCGCAAGCGGAGATTTCAGCAAGGGAACTTCGAGCACCTCGGCGAAGTTGAAGCCCGGTGTGTCGCCGCCCTGGCCGGGTAGAAGCGCGGCCGGGAGTGCCCTCAGCCGGTATCGCCGAAACCAGCGCAGCACAAGATTCTGGGATAGCGTGAGCTGCTGGATCTTCGCGGTCTCGACCACGACCTCCTTTTGCGTCAGCAACCCGGCGCGCGAGCGGAACGCCGTGCCCTCCCGCCGCACCGTATAGTTGTGGTAGCGAAGAAAAGCCGCGCCGACCACAAGGGACGACACGACCATGAGGGCGGAGACGGCGAGCAGGGCGATGAAGATCGTCCGGGCAAGACCGTCTGCTCCCGCGAAGGCGGCTTCGGCCGATTCGAAAGCCGGCTGCAACGCCTCTTCGACGAATCCGAGGGCTTCCGAGATGGCCCCGAGAAACGCCGCGGCAACCAGGATGTTCCGGTTGGAGAGACCGATACGGACCATGTCGCCGCTGGTGAGCTTCAGCAGCTCCTCTCCGGGGTGCCCGGCGAGTCCCGGGCGCCCGTCGCCCTCCTGTTCGACCGAGGGGTCGGCGGATGGCTCCCCAACCGTGGCGCCATCGTCTCCGAGTCCGCCCCCCCGGCCGATGGCGACCCTTGCTCCAAGCCATTCGGCACATTCGAGGCTGACCGACGGGAGCTGCCCCTCGGCCCCGGCCGACCCGGCGGTGTCCAGGCTGACGGTGACGAGGCCGAGCATGCGATCGATGACGGAACGCTCGACGTTGATCGCCTGGATCCGGTCGTAGGGCAGTTCGAGGGCGGTCTTCTTCAGGAAACCCTGACGGATGTGGATCCTGTCCTCCCCGAGCCTGAACCGGAAGAACCAGTATTGCACCACGCCGATTGCAAGGATGACCAGAACGCCGACGGGGATAGCCAGGAACAGGAAGCCTCTCCTCTCGGTCAGCACCGCGAGCGCACCAAAGGTGGCGGCGAGCTGAACGAAGTTGCGCGCGAACGTCCTGACCGTCTTTCCGACGAAGTACACGATGGCGAACGGGGATGCTCGCTCCCACGCCCCGGAATCGTACGGGTTCAGCAAATGTCGTCCGCCGCCTCACCCGTCTCGGCTTCGATTTGCGACGATACGAAGGCGCGCAACTGTTCCGCTGTGTCAGCGCCCAGCCCGCGAATCTTGTGACCGCCCGCACCCGCGGGAAAGATGGACAGGTTGGCCAGTCCGAATCGGCGATCCAGGGGGCTGCTGTCGATCCTGGTGTGCTGGACCCGGTTGAAGGGCACCGCCTTCACCGACTGCCAGAAGACGCCCGACTTGTACACGATGTCCTGCTCACGCGTGACATACCCCCAGCAGGGCACGGCGATGGCCGGCCACGCAAGCCAACTCATCGCCAGAACCGCGATCAGGGTCCACACAAGCGACGACAGCCACGTGGGAGGGCCCACGGCTCCCGCTCCCGTAGCGGAGAGCTGCGCAGCCCCCACGATGCCCACGAAGACGAGGACCCGAAAGAGCGCTCCTGCCTGCAATCGCCGCACGAAACGGGGATGGAGCGGCTGCCAGTCCAGCTCTTCCAGGCCGGGCAGGGACTCCAGCGGTACCTCCGGGTTTGTGAACAGCTCGGGAGGGGATGCGGGCGGCACGCTCATCGACACCTGTCGCTCACCGCACCTCGAACGTCAGCGTCGCCCAGTTGGATTCGTAGTCGACGCCGGGCTCCGAGACCGTTTCCACCATGTGGATGGCGCGCACGTACCACCGTCCCGTTCCGCTCAGCGGTATCGTGGCCACGCCGTCGGCGTTTGTGCGGGCGGTGACCGCTTCCACATGTTCGCCCGCCTGATCGTGTCCGTGATGGTCGTCGTAGCTTGCGTACACAAGCTGGTTCCCAACGGGCTCGCCGGCCCGCAGGAACCGGACCTGCAACTCGTCGCCCACCGTGAGTTCGTAGGGGTTCCGGAGCGGGACGAATTCGGCGGGATAGCCGAGTTCGCCGGCCCATTCGCCGCTGCGCGCGTCCCCGACCTGCACGAGCGCCTTGACGTGCTTGCTGTAGCGTTCGACGGCCTCGTCGTTCGTCTTGCCGGCCTCCTCTCGCTGCCGGATGGCATCGACGATCCCGTCATGGACCAGGTACTCGTTGAATTCCTCGGCGGTGAGCGTGAACACCCGCGCCGCCGTCGAGGTGCCGATCACATAGGTGCCGGGGGCACCCGTCTCGAAGGTCAGCAGGGCGGTATCGACGCTGTCGGGATTCCAGTGGAACATTGCCGAGTCGGTCCAGGCGGACTCCGGCGGATGGGCCACCCCTTCGGGCCCGACGACACTGACGTCCAGCATGCGGTCGCGGGTGATCGCGTTCTCGCTGTTGTCGAAGTCACCGTTGATCAGCGCGACCACCCCGGTCGAGTGCGGTTCCAGGAAGAAGCTGTCGAGCTTCAGGAACAGGGTGTGCGCGCTTGCCGCGGTGGCGATGGCGACGGTGAGCACGACCAGCGTTGCAACTGTGACGAAAAGGCGTTGTCCGATCTTCATCTGAATTCCTTCCCTCCGGGATCCTGTTCGGGAGATACAAGAGAGTTGCTGCCCCCCGGTTTGACCATAGCAGGTTCTGCCTCGAGCCGGCCGAAACGGAGGAAGAGAGCCGGCACCACGACCATGTTGAGCAAGGTCGAGGTGAGCAGTCCGCCAAGCACGACGACTGCGAGCGGTGCCTGGATTTCCTTGCCCGGCTCCCCGATCCCCAGCGCAAGGGGGATCAGCGCGAGCCCGGCGGTCAGGGCCGTCATCAGAATCGGACTCAGCCGCTCCATCGAGCCGCGTCGAATGGCCTCGTCGAGCGACAGCCCGGCGGCAGCCAGGTCGCGGTAGCGGCTCACGAGCAGGATGCCGTTTCGCACCGCAATGCCAAAGAGGGTGATGAAGCCGACCAGTGTCGCGACGTTGACGGTGCTCCCGACGAAAAGGACGGCCAGTACGCCCCCTGCCAGCGCCAGGGGGAGATTCACCATGAGCAGAACGGCCGTGCGCACGCTGTGGAAGGTGCGGAACATGATGAGGAAGATCGCGGCGATCGAAAACAGGGAGAGGATGGTGATCCTTCGCGTAGCCTCCTGGCCGCTCTGGAACTGTCCGCCGTACTGCACGAAGTACCCGGCCGGGAGGGCAACGTCGCTCTCGACACGCTCCTGGAGCTCGGCAACCGCCCCCCCGACATCCCGCTCCGCCACGTTGGCGCTGATCACGATCTTCCTCTGGACGTTCTCGCGGCTGATCGTGTTCGGCCCTCGCGCAGGCACGATGTCGGCGAGTTGCGAAAGGGGGATCGTCATGCCGGTGACGGCCGTCACCAGAGTTCCTCCGATGGCCTCCGGGTCGGCGCGGTGGGCGTCGTCGTAGCGCACGACGAGGTCGAAGCCACGCTGCCCCTCGCGAATGAGGGAGACCTCTTCACCCTGGAACGCCACGTCCACGGCCTGTGTGAGCGCGCCGGGTGTGACCCCGTAGCGGGCCATGGTGCGCCGATTCGCGCGTACCTGGAGCTGCGCGACATCGGCCTGCTGCTCGACCGCGATATCCACGAGCCCGGCCACGTCCTGTGCGACCGTTTCGATCTCGCCCGCGATCTGGCGCAGCCGCTGCAGATCGGGCCCGAAGAGGTTGACCGCGATCGCGGCCCGCGTTCCGGAGAGCATGTGGTCTATCCGGTGCCCGATCGGCTGGCCCACGGTGACGTTGGTGCCCGGGAGCCCCTGCAACCCGGCCCTCAGCTCCGCCATCACATCGCCGAGTTCATGGTCCGTCAGGTCCAGCTGCGCGTCGACTTCCGAGGCGTTGGCTCCCTGGGCGTGCTCGTCGAGTTCGGCCCGGCCGGTGCGCCTCGATGTCGAAACGACCGACGGATGAGCCAACAGCTGTCGTTCGACCCGTGCGCCGATTGCGTCGGACTCGACCAGTGAGGTGCCCGGCAGGCTCACGACCGAGATCGTAAGCGAGCCTTCCTGGAATTCGGGGAGGAATGCGCGTCCCAGCCCCGGCACGAGGGCGAGGCTTCCCGCCAGCAGTAGGCCGGTGCCCACCAGGACGAAACCGCAGTGTCGTAGCGCCCACTCCAGCACCCCGCGATACCCGTGCTCGAGGCTGCGTAGCAACCACTGCTTCCCGCCGCGGCCGACGGCGCGGTCGCCCGTCAGGAACGCATGGCACAGTGCGGGGGTCACGGTGACCGCGACCAGTAACGAGGCGAGGATGCTCACGACGTACGCCAGGCCGAGCGGCCGCAGCATGCGCCCCTCGACACCGGAAAGGAAGAACACCGGCACAAACACGATGGTGATGATGACCGTGGCGCTCACGATCGGGGCACGGATCTCGCGGGCGGCGTCCCGAATGACGGCCAGCGGGGCCCGGCGTCGGTGTTCGGCGCGTTGGCGGTTCTCGCGCAGCCTGCGGTGCGCGTTCTCGACGAAGATGATGGCGTCGTCGACCAGCGCACCGATGGCGATCGCCATGCCGCCCAGGGTCATCGTGTTGATCGTCCCGCCGAGCGCGCGCAGCGTGATGACGGCCAGAGCGAGCGAGAGCGGGATGGCGAGCACGGAGATCGCGGTCGTCCGCACATTCCACAGGAAGAGGAAAAGAATGGCGACGACCAGTATTGCGCCGTCGCGGAGCGCGGTGATCACGTTATCCACCGCGAGAGAGATGAAGTCCGCCTGCCGGAAGATGCTCCGTTCGAAGGCAACGCCCGCGGGGAGAGATGCTTCGATCCGGTCCAATTCGGCGTCGATGCTGCGGGTGAGCTGCAGGGTGTTGGTGCCGGGCTGTTTCTGAATCGACAGGATGACCGCTGGCTCGGCGTTCACGGACGCCGTTCCGAACCGGACCGCGGTGCCGATGCGCACTTCGGCGAGATCGTCGAGGAGAACCGGAACCCCGCCCCTGGTCGTCACGACCGTGAGGCCGATCTCCTCCGGGTTGCGGGCGCGTCCGAGGCCGCGGATGAGGATCTCACCGCCCCCTGAATGGTAGAGCCCGCCCGACACGTTCCGGTTGGATTCGGTGGCGGCCCTGAGCACCTCGTCGAGCCCCACCCCGTACGCCAGCAGCCGTTCGGGGTCGACGAGCACCTGGTACTGGCGCACGTGACCACCGATCGCGACTACCTGCGCCACACCCGGCACGGCCAGCAGCCGTGGGCGGACCACCCAGTCGGCGGCGGTACGCGCCTCCATGAGCCTGTCTTCCGGCGCACTCATCCCGACCAGCAGGATTTCGCCCATGATCGAGGTGACGGGGGCCAGTACGGGAGCGCTCACGTCCTCGGGCAACTGCCCGGCCACGACCTGCAGCCTCTCGCTCACCGTCTGCCGGGCCCGAAAGATGTCGGTGCCCCACTCGAAGTCGACCCATACGATGCTGATGCCCTGAGCCGAACTGGAGCGTACCCGGCGTACACCGGCCGCCCCGTTCACCGCGCTCTCGATCGGGAAGGTGACCAGGCTCTCGACTTCTTCCGGCGCGAGTCCGTGCGCGTCGGCCAGAACCGTTACCGTCGGGGCGGTCAGGTCGGGGAAGACGTCGACGGGGAGTGTGGCGGCCACCCAGCTGCCGCCCGCCAGCAGCACGGCGGCGGCCGAGACCGTGAAGAAGCGGTGTTCCAGGGAGGCGCGGACCAGCAGGTCGAGGATTCCCGACCGCATTGGCCCCCGGCTTTGCCTCTCCTGCGCGGGCGCGTTCACCGCCATGGGCTTGTCAGTGCGGATGACCGTGGTCGGAGATCTCGGCGTCGCCGAGTGAAGCCAGCTTCACCTGGTAGGCACCGGTGGTGACGACCTGTTCGCCGGGCCCCACGCCGCCCGCGACGATGGTCCACGATCCGTCCGAGGGCCCGAGCTCGACAACCCGGCGTTGGAAGGCTTCGCCACCGACCTTCACGTACACCACCGCGAGTCCGTCCTCCTCCAGAATCGCCTCGACCGGTACCGCCACACCCGCCACCGGTTCGCCGACGAGCAGGTGTCCGGTCGCCAGCATCCCCACCTTGAGGACACGGCTCGGGTTGCGGACCGCCAGGCGGACGGGCAAGGTGCGGCTTTCCGGGTCGATGACGCTGCCGACGGAAACGACGCCCGCCGTGGAGTGCACCCGCGTGGTGCCCTCCACGGTGAACCAGGCGCCCTGCACCTGGCCCGCGGATGCGGAGAGACGGGCCGGAACGCGGGCCACGAACCAGAGTGCTTCCGGATTGACGACGGTGAAGGCGAGGGTGCCGGCGTCCACGTACTGCCCCGGGGCGACGTGGCGGCCGGAGATGACGCCGCCGATCGGGCTGCGCAGCTGGTACAGGTTCGGATCCGCGTCATCGCCATCGTCGCCGGGACGCACCCCCCCGATGGCTTCGAAGGCCGCGCGGGCAACCTCGAGGTCGTGCCTGGCGTGTTCCACGCGGCTCTCGGCGATGACGCCCGCGGCGAAGAGGCGTTCGGCCCGGGCGGATTCACGCTGGGCGGCTTCGACGTCGGCGCGCATGCGGGCGTACGAGTCGTCCAGGCTCGTGGGTGCGATCAGCGCGAGGGTTTCCCCCGCCTGGACGGCATCGCCGGGATTGAGTGGCGGGCCGCGCGCCACGATGACACCCGCAACCAGCGTCGAGACGTGAGCGAGTCCGCTGCCGGGAGCGACGATCTCGCCCGCGACCGGTATCGTCTGCGGGATCCGCCGCTCCTCGGCCAGCGCGACCTGGAAGGGCATCGACCACTGCTGCTCCTTCAACAGGGCGATCAGGTCGGGCGGCGGCTGCTCCACATCGTGAGGCAGCGCGTCCTCGCTCTCGAAGACCTGAAGCTGTCCGACCGGGATCGCGTGCTCGACTCCTCCCACGGAAAGCGTGAAGTCGGCGCGCCAGGTGCCGTTCGCCGTGAGGGTCGGGGTGGCGGTATAGACGCCAGGACGGCCGGGGTTGCCGATCCCGATCTCTTCACGGGCTCCGCCAGGCCCCCGGAGCAGGAGCGTCAGGCTCCCCTCGCGCACGGGCTGCCAGCCGTCGAGCCACGTAAGGTGGATCGCCCATGGGTCTGAGGGAACGTCACGGACATGCGGTGGGTACTCGACGAAGAGCTCGAGGGCGTCGGTCCAGTGGGTCACCACGCCGCCGCCCGCGTGCGAATGGTCGGCTTCGGCGGCGGCATCGGCCGGGGGCCGGTCGCAACCGAGGGACGCCAGCGCCGCGGCGGTGCCGGCCGCGTACACGCCGGCGGTGAGAATTCGCACTGTGACCAATCGCGCAACCTCCGTTTCGCCACCCATTGTCGGTCCGTAGGCACGATAGTGGGGCTCAACCGCGCTGGAAACAACAGCGGCGGTTGGCGGGCTGGCGCAGACGGGGTACGATCCGAGGACAGGGAAAGGGGGTCGGCAGAAGATGTCCACGACCCGGGACGAATACATCGGTTTTGACGCAACGGCCCTCGCGGGGCTCGTGCGGAGGGGCGAGGTCACTCCGCTCGAACTCATCGAAATCGCGATGGAGCGCATCGAACGCATCAACCCGGCAATCAACGCAGTCGTCCACCACATGGACGAGGAGGCCCGCGTCCGTGCCGAGAGCGTGGACGGGAACGCTGTGTTTGCCGGGGTGCCGTTCCTGGCCAAGGACCTCCAGACTCGCTACGCCGGACACCCGACATCCGGTGGCAGCAGGTTGGGCGCCGGCCGGGTGGAGGAGGACGACTCGGAATTGGCGCGGCGCGTGCGCGCGACGGGCGTGTCCATTCTGGGCAAGACCAACGTGCCCGAGTTCGGGCTACTGCCGTATACAGAACCCCGGCTATGGGGCCCCTGTCGCAATCCGTGGTCGCTCGACAGCACGCCGGGGGGTTCGAGCGGCGGCTCGGCGGCGGCGGTGGCTGCAGGCATGGTGCCGATCGCGGGGGGTGGGGACGGCGCGGGGTCGATCCGGATACCTGCGTCGTGCTGCGGTCTTTTCGGACTGAAGCCTACCCGGGGCCGGATCCCTGCCGGACCTCCGCACGGTGAGTCGTGGCGCGGGGCGGCCATCGAGCACGTGATCACCCGCTCGGTGCGCGACAGCGCGGCGATGCTCGATGCCACCCATGGCTCCACCCCCGGCGCGCCCTACGAGATCGCGCCGCCCGCGCGCCCCTTCACCCGGGAAGTGGACGCCGCTCCGGGCCGCCTCCGCATCGCGTGGACGACTGAACCGTTGCTCGGGTCGGCGGTGGACCCCGACTGCGTGGAGGCGGTGACGGGCGTCGTGGGCCTGCTGGAAGATCTGGGCCACGAGGTCACCGAGGACGCTCCCCGCGTCGACGGCCCGGCCTTCGCGCGCGCGTTCCTGCACATGATGGCGGGGGAAGTCGGCGCGGAACTCGACGATGCGGCGACGCTCCTCGGACGAAGACCGCGCCGGGAGGAACTGGAGCCCCTCACCTGGGCTCTCGGCCTGGTTTCCAGGGCGAATTCGGCTCGCGAGTTCGCCCGGTCCCTGCGCTCGCTGGAACGCGCCGGAGGGGCCGTGAGCCACTTCTTCACCGGCTGCGACATCCTGGTCACCCCCACACTCGCCACGCCACCGCCGAAGATCGGTGCTCTGCCTCCTCGCCCGATCGAACACCTTCAACTCCGCATTCTGGGCCTGTTGGGGTCCGGCCGCCTGGTCAAGGCCACCCGGCTGATTGACCGCACCGCCGAAAGCGCCTTCGAATTCATCCCCTGGACGCCGGTCTTCAACGTCAGCGGCCAGCCGGCGATGTCGGTTCCCCTTCACTGGAACGGGGACGGTCTGCCCATCGGCGTGCACTTTGTCGCAAGGGTCGGGGACGAGGCCGCCCTGCTGCGTCTCGCGGGACAGCTGGAACGCGCACGGCCCTGGTTCGACCGCCTGCCTGCGGTGGCCCGGCACCCGTAGTTGCCACCGCGCCCTTGCAACGCCCCCTGTCGCCGCCGCACTATCTCCGTCCACTCGCAGCCTACCCGGAGGGACCCATGCGCGCACCGTACTCGCCCGCCCACGTCGCCGCGCTGGTCGCGGCATTGACCGCCTGCCAGCCCGCCTCCGAGGAAACCGCCTCCGAGGACGAATCCGCCGCCACGCTCCGCATCGAGGTCACCCACGACGCGTCGCTGCACGACGGCCCCCTGACCGGGCGCCTCTTCCTCGCCTTCGCGCCGTCGGACGACCCGGAGCCCCGCATCGCTGCGTACAACTCCGCCCGGCAGCGCAACGGGGAAGTGCCCTTTTTCAGCGCCGACGTGGAGGGAGCCGCCCCCGGCGAGGCGATGGTCGTCGACGCCGGCGCAGACGGCTACCCGTACCGCCGCCTGGGAGGTCTTCCGGCGGGCGACTACTGGATGCAGGCGATCCTGCATGTGTACACCGAGTACCAGCGCGCGGACGGACACACGGTCTGGGCGCCGCAGGACCAGTGGGAGGGCCAGCGCTGGGCCTTCTCGCCGGGCAACTACTTCAGCGAGGCGCGCCGTGTCAGGGTGGACCCCGCGAGCGACGACGTGATCGAATTCGAGCTCACCGGCGAACTCCCGCCGATCGAGGTGCCGTCCGACACGGAGTGGGTGAAGCGGATCAGGATCCAGAGCGACATCCTCACCGAGTGGTGGGGCCATCCCATGTACCTGGGCGCGGTCGTGCTCCTGCCGCGGGGCTTCGACGACAACCCCGACATGCGCTACCCTCTCCTGATCGAAGAGACCCACTTCACGCTGGATCCGGTCTTCGGCTTCACGACCGAACCGCCCTCCGGCGAGGCGCTCTTTTCGCAGATGAGGCGCGAGGCGGGAGGAATGCGCGAGTCCGGCTACGAATTCGCGCAGGCGTGGATGGGCGAGGACATGCCACGCATGGTTGCGGTCATCCTGCAGCATCCGACGCCCTACTTCGACGACTCCTACGGGGTCAACTCGGCCAACAACGGCCCCTACGGCGACGCGATCCACGAAGAGCTGATTCCGTACATCGAGGAGAACTTCCGGCTGATCGGCGAGCCGTATGCGCGCGTGATGACGGGCGGATCGACCGGTGGCTGGATGTCGCTGGCCAAGATGCTCCACTACCCGGCCTACTACGGCGGGACGTGGACCTACTACCCGGATCCGATCGACTTCCGTCGCTATCAGCTGGTGAACATCTACGAGGACGACAACGCGTTCATCGTTCCGAATTCCGTGCCGGGCGCGCCCGAGCGGATGTTCCAGCGGACCGTGGAGGGACAGCCGGTGGGCAGCAACCGGCAGATCAGCCAGCTGGAGGTGGCCCAGGGCTCGCGTGGACGGGGGGCGGGGCAGCTGGACGCCTGGCACGCGGTGTACGGTCCGACCGACGAGGACGGCTATCCGCGGCGGCTATGGGATCTGGACACGGGCGTCATCGATCGGGAGGTCGCGTACTACATGCGCGACAACGGGTACGACCTGCGCCACTACGCCGAGGAGAACTGGTCGCGGATCGGTCCCGATCTGGTGGGCAAGATCCGCATCTACAACCCCGAGATGGACCACTTCTACCTGCCGTACGCGGTCTACATGATGGAGGATTTCCTGGAGAGCACGACCGATCCGTACTACGGCGGCGAGTTCATCCACGGCGCCCCGATGAAGGGCCACGGCTGGTCTCCGTTCACGAACGCCGATCTTGTCCGCCAAATGGCGGCCCATGTGGCGGACAACGCGCCGGAGGGGGCGTCTACGGCGTGGATGGGGGGCCGTTAGGGGAGAGGGCGGAGGGGTCGGGCACGGCCGGGTTGGCCGTCCCGCTGCGGCTGGGATGGCCGCCCGGGGCGCCTGCCAGAGTTCCGCGAATCCTGCCGCGGTGACCCCGGATCCCATTGGCAGCCGGCCCTGCCCGACATGGATGATGAAGCCCGGACCGCACCGGTCACCGAGGTCCTGCCGGAAGGATCGGATGCCCCGGGTCATGGCCGGGCGCTGGAATGCCAGAGGTGAAGGTCGCGTTGCGGATTCGCCACAAGTTCCGGGTAGCTGCCTCGAAGGAACCGTTGCCACAGGTCCCGAGGTGACAGTGGCTGCCCGGATCCGGTCCCGCTTTTCTTTTCCCAGACCAATGGCGCGTCACCCTTGCCGGCGGTCTCGCGTCCGGACATCGGCAACAGGTGGAGGATGGCCGCGCGTCCAGGGAGCGATTCGGTGATCCTTCGATTGAGGAGCAGGTTCTGAGAGCCGGAGAGGAGAAACTGTCCGGCTCGGCCTCGGTCCTCGTCGATGAGTTCCTTGATGTAGGGGAGCAGTCCAGGCGCGAACTGTACCTCGTCGTAGATCACGGGTGGGGGAAAGCGTGCCAGGAACGACCTGGGGTCCTCTGCGGCGGAGGCGCGAATGTCGGTGGGTTCGAGAGAGACGTAGACGTAGCCGTCGGCGAACAGGTGTTTCAGCAGCGTCGTTTTCCCGGATTGCCTGGGGCCGGTGAGGACGACGGCCGGGAATTCCCTGCAAATTTGCAGTTGAAATGCAAATATGCATGCGACACGCTTGCCCCACGTAGGGCCGAGGACCGATGATGGCTGGGAGCCTATCCATCGCTCAACCTGGTCGAATCCGGCAGCGGCCACGCATCGCCGCCTTCGGGCACCAGTCCCCGGCTCTCGATCAGATAGCGGAGAATCGCGTCGTACTCGTTGTCGGGCAAGCTGCCGGGTGCTTCGTGCGGCATGGCCACCCGCAGGTAGCGGTCGAGCTGTCCCACGGTGGAGTACGCGGCCAGGACGCCGGGCGTGACGGCGGCCCCGATCCCGTTAGGCACGTCATGGCAGTAGCTGCACCGCACCGTGTAGGCCCACTCGCCGTCGACGGCGGGGGCGGGCGGTTCGGAGTCGCCGCCGCACGCGGAGAGCGTACAAAGGGCGGCCACCCCTGCGAGCCGGGGAAGGGTCGGGCGAAACCGGCGGGTCACGCGGCCGGATACCTTCAGGCCACGTCCACCGGGTGCGGCAGCGCGACGTTCAGCAGGTAGCCCTTCTCGTTGTACACCCCTTCGAGGGGTTGCGTGTCGCCGGCCGCGTCGGTCGCACGGGTGCGGAGCATGTGCGCTCCCGGCGTCGCCGTCCACGCCAGCTCGAAGCGGCTCCATGCGTGGGGCAGCGCGGCGGACGCCCCGATCAGCCTCGCCGGCGCCCACGGCCCGCCGTCCACGCTCCACTCCACCCCCGCCACCGGTCCCTGCGGCGAGTAGGCGTAGCCCCTCAACCGCTGCATCCCGGCGGCGAGCTGTGCGGGACGCGGCAGCGCGAGGGCGCTCTTCACGCGGCCGGTGGTGATCGCCGCCCCGTCGGCGGGCGCGTACCGGTCCGCGGGCCACTCATCCCCGACCAGCACGTACGATGTCGTGTTGCTCCTCACCCACACCTTCCCCGTAGCGACCTCGATCCGCCCCACCCACTTCACGCTGGACGATCCGACCCAGCCGGGCACGACCGCGCGCACCGGGAATCCGTGGTCCGGCGGAAGGGGCGCGCCGTTCATGGTCATGGCCAGGATCGTGTCCGGGTGCATGGCCTTTGCGACCGGCATGGGGCGGGCCCACGCCGCGTCGTCGAGCCCGACGACGTTGACGTCCACCGCGTCGTCGCGGACCCCGGCGAGAGCGAGCACGTCGGCCAGGCGCGGGCCCCCCCACTCCGCGCAGCCGATGGCCCCGGTGCCCCACTGGCTGCCGGACGCCGTGCGCCCCGTCACGGACTGGAAGAAGCCCCGCCAGTTGCCGGCGCATTCGATGTACGCGACCAGCGTCTGGCTGGGGAGCGCCCGCAGTTCGTCGAGGCTCAGCTCGACCTCCGATCGAGCCCCCGGTCCGCCCACCGACAGTACGTAGGTCGCGGGATCGACGGTGGGCGTGGGCGCGTGGTTGCGTACGAAGAACAGCTCGTTGGGTGTGATCAGGCCGCCCAGGTCCTCCAGGCGGGTTTCCAGGTTGGTGCCGTGCTGGATGAAGGGAGCGGGATCCTTGGTCCAGACGGACACGCCCGCGTCCGCGGCTGCACCGGCACCCGCGCCGCCACCCGCTGCGGCATCAGCCCCGGCAGCGCCCGCGCCTGACTCGGCCCCGCCGGCCCCCGACTCGCCGGCCCCTCCCGGCCCGCAGGCCGCCACGCCCATGCCTCCGGCGATCACCGCGAGGGCTTCTCTTCTGCTCAAGGCGTCCCGTTTCATGCCGCACAGATTAGGTGGCGGGAGGGAAGCCGGCAATGTGTACATAAAATATGTACATAAATTATGTACATTTTCGCGAGCCTGCGGCGGATGTGGCACGGACGGGCGGGTTGGCGCGGTCCCGCACTCTGGCCCTGCAGCCCCCGCGTCCCCACTTTGCACTGCCACGCCACAATGCAGTCGGAGGTGCAAGATGTCCGTCCGTTCTTCCCGCCTCTCCCGCCTGGCCGTCGTTCTCGCCGGCGTTTCCGCCATGTCGGCCGGCAGCCCCGAAGAGGTTTCTGCGCAGCGCCGCTTCGCCACGATCGATTCCCTGCGCCACATCCAGTCGGTTGAGCCCCGCACCGGTCCGGCCGGAACGGTGGTTGAGATCTACACCGAGAACCTGCCCCCGCAGGCAAGGATTCACGTCGGGGTCGGGGCCATGCGGGCCGGGTTTGAGGCCCTGACCGAGGCCAGTCAGGACATCTGGGGCGAGGTATCGGCGTCGGTGCGGGTCCCGTCCTACGCGAACTGGGAGCGGCCGCTGGTCTTCATCGTCTTCAACGGGGTGTTCAGTCCCATCGGGATTTCGGACCCCTTCCACGTGACGAACGAGGAAGGCATGGTGCAGCGCACCGGCCGCGTCACCGACGAGGGGCTCGAGTGCGTGACCCTGCGTGACAACGACCAGTACATGTACGCCCTCAGCGGCGATGTGGGCGGACTGCATCCCGGCGACGAGGTGGTCGTCGAGGGCGCGATCACCCTGGCGGGCCAGTGCGGAGGGGCGGACGCGATCGAGGTGGTTCGCTGGAGAGAGAGCGGCTGACTCCGCGCTGCAGCCGCGCCACGACGGCCAGTCGCCCCATTCACAAAAGTCTGGAAGGAATGATGAAGATGCGAAGCATTGCAACCCGTGCGACCCCGATCCTGCTCACCGTGCTCGCAACGGCCTGCGCGGCACCCGATTTGCCCCCGATGCAGTCGAACGGCCAGATCCACGCCTTCGAACTGGACGCGGAGACGTTCTTTCTGGCCGAGGTGGACCAGATCTCCCACGACTTCACGGTCACCGTCACGAGCCCCGACGGCGAGGTGCTGCGCGAGGTGGACGGCCGCACGCGCGGAATCGAGACCATCCGGTTCGAGACCGAAGCGGCGGGCGCCTACGAGGTCGCGATTACCGCCAGGGACACGACCGACGAGGTCGGCGAGTTCAGATTCAGCGTGCTGCGGTCGGAGCCCGTTGCCACCGATCCGGCCGCGCGGCTCGACCAGCTGATGAGTCCCTGGGACGGAGATGACCGCGCCGGCGCGATCGCCGCGGTGGTCGAGGGTGGCGAGGTGACACACGTGCACGCTGTCGGGATGGCGAACCTGTCGCACGGTATTCCGTGGCAGCGCGGCACGATCTCCAATATCGGGTCGGTCACCAAGCAGTTCACCGCGATGGGCGTGCTGACGCTCCAGGCGCAGGGCAAGATGTCACTCGACGACGACATCCGGACGCACATCCCCGAACTTCGCGACTTCGGTACGCCGATCACGATCCGCAACCTGCTTAACCACACGGGCGGCTACCGCGAGGTCTACAACCTGCTGCCGATCGGGGGCCACCAGGGCGAGGACGCGTTCGCCCGGGAGCGCGCGATCTCCATCGTGCAGCGCCAGCCCGAGTTGCAGGCGCTCCCCAACACCGAGTGGAACTACAACAATACGGGCTACATCCTCATCTCGCTCGCGATCGAGCGGGTGAGCGGAGAGTCGTTCGCGGACTACATGCGCGAGAACGTCTTCGAGCCGCTGGGCATGGTGGACACCCGCGTCAAGATGGTGCAGGGCGAACTCATTTCCGGCAGCGCCCAGGGCTACACGGCCGAGGCGGGCGGCGGATACCGGACGACACGGGATCTCGCGGCGTCGGCGGGCGCGGGAGGCGTGTACACGACCGTTGACGACCTGACGCGCTGGATGCTCAACTACCGCGACGCGACGGTCGGCGGGGCGGAAGCCATCGAGGCCATCACGACCACGGCTGTCCTGGAGTCGGGCGACTCAACGGGCTACGGGCTGGGGCTCGGCCTGGGCGAACAGCGCGGCCGCACCCTGTACTCGCACACGGGCGGCGACATCTCGCACCGGGCCTATCTGAGCTACTACCCGGAGCTGGAGAGCGGCGTGATCGTCATGAGCAACAACGCGGCCTTCGATCTGACGCTGGGTGGGGAAATCGGCGAGATGTTCCTCGCGGAACACTTCGACGAAGAGGAGGAGGAGGACGAAGCGGAGACTGACGCCGACGAAGCCGCGGACGAGGATGCGGGCATGTCGGACGCGCGGAAGGAAGCGATCACCGGGGACTGGAGCCTCGAGGTCCAGGGCATTTCCCTGGCGATGTCGGTTGCCCTGGAGGACGGTGACGTGTTCGTCGATGTGCAGGGCCAGGGGCGGTCGGTGGCGCGGCCGACTTCTGACTCGACACTCGAACTCGCGTCCGTGAGCGCCGAGTTCACCTTCGATTTCGAGGCCGACGGTACCACGAGTACCGGGACGCTGGTCCAGTCCGGACTCGAGATATCGATGCGGAGGGTGGATCGGGCCGGACCGGGCGAGGAGTACCTTGGGGCGTACGTCGGGCGGTACTACTCCCAGGAGCTGGAGACCTTCTACGACGTAGCGGTCGAGGACGGCGGCCTGGTCCTGCACCACATCGAGATGGCTGAACCGCTGGCGATGCAGCACACGGACGGAGACGAGTTCTCGACGGCGGTGATCTACCTCAACACCATCGCGTTCGAGCGCTCCGTCGCCGGGAGCGTCACCGGGTTTACCGTGTCGAACGGCCGGACCAAGGGGGTGCGGTTCGGGAAGATGTGAGGGTCCAGCGCCCGGCCGGGCTCCCCGATTACCCCACCGGCTCCAGCCTCACGATCGGGGTCTCGCCGTCGCCGCGGGCCTCGAGGGCGACGTAGATGAAGCCGTCCGGGCCCTGGCGGACGTCGCGCACGCGGCCCATCCCGCTCAGGATCGTCTCGCTCGCGACGACCTCCCCGTCCTCGATGGTCAGCCGATCGATGCGCTGGCCCGCGAGTCCTCCGGCGAACAGGTTGCCCTGCCACCCTGGAAACTGGTCGCCGGTGTAGAAGGCCAGCCCGGACGCGCCGATCGACGGCACCCAGATGTGCTCCGGCTGCTCCATGCCCTCCATGTGCGTCGCTTCGTGGATGGCGCTCCCGGACCGGTAGTTCACGCCGTAGCCGATTACCGGCCAGCCGTAGTTGGCGCCCGGGGTCGAGACGTTCACTTCGTCCCCGCCCTGAGGGCCGTGCTCGGTGGACCACACGGCGCCGGTGCCGGGCTGGATCGCCAATCCCTGCGGATTGCGGTGGCCGTAGCTCCAGATCTCGGGCCGCGCCCCTGCCTGTCCCACGAACGGGTTGTCGTCGGGGATGCTGCCGTCGTCGTGCAGCCGCACGATCACGCCATGGTGGTTCGAGATGTCCTGGGCCGGGTGGGCCGCGAGGTCGCCGCGCGGGGGCGCCTGCCGGTCGCCGACCGAGAGGAAGAGGTAGCCCTGGTCGTCGAAGGCGAGCTTGCATCCGTAGTGGCCGTTGCCCTCGGAGACCGCCTCGAAGATCTCGTCGGTCATGGTGAAGCGGTCGTTCTCGAAGGTGCCGCGGATCACGGACGTCGTGCCGCCCGCCGAGTTGCCGGTGGCCTTGGAGTAGCTGATGTAGATCAGGCGGTTGGTCGCGAAGTCCGGGTGGGGGAGGACCTCCAGCAGTCCGCCCTGGCCCCGCGCCACGACTTCGGGGATGCCCTGGACCGGGTCGGGGAGGAGCACGCCGTCGCGGACGATGCGCAGCGTGCCGCCCCGCTCGGTGACCAGCATGTCGCCGTCGGGGAGGAATGCGATGGACCAGGGCACGACGAAGCCGTCGGCGACGGTGACGACGCGATAGTCGTGCAATGCCGTGCGCATCACGTCGGATTGGGCGCTGGCGGGGGACGCGGCCAGGAAGAGGCTGGCAGCCACTAGTAGGGCGAAGGTGGTGCGGGACGTTTTCATAATGCCTCATCTGGGTTGGGTCCGGTCCGGGGTGGCACCGGACCATCTCGGATTGCAATCGCAGAAGAAAACGCTAGGCAACGCTCCGCTGTTGCGCTAGGGCTGAACTCTCCGCGGCGGGCAAAGCGAAGGACGCCGGCATGCTCGATCGGGCGTTGCCCCGGTGGGGGTGCAGTCTCTTCCGCCACCCGCACTACGAACTCAGCAGCGTTACCAGCTCGCCCAGCTCCGCGTCCCACCCCTCCGTGTTCTGGCGATAATGCAAATCGGTGCGGAAGCCCGTCTCGCGAAGGCGCAGGGTTGTGCCGCCGCCCTCACGCGGGGTGAGGGTCCACTCGACACGGGTTGCGGGGGCATCCTCGAAAGCCACGCCGGGATCATGCACCCAGCTCCACACGAGTCGCCGGGGTCGATCGACTTCCTCGACCCGCATCGCGTAGCGACCGTGGTTTTTCCACGTCATGAATGCGTCGCCGCCCGGCCTCAGGTCGAACTCGGCTTCGTCCCCGAACCAGCGCGCCAGCTCCGCCGGGTCGGTGATCGCCCGCCACACCCTGTCCACGGTTACGTCGAGTTCCAGCACCTTCTCGATCGTCCGCTCGCTCATCTTCCAGCTCCTTCAGGAAGTTTCGCGGGCTCGTGAGACCCGCACCATCCATTCCAGCGACCGGTTGCCGACTTCGACGTCGGTGCCCGAGTACGCCCCGGTCATCCCGTGCACCAGGCGGGCCTCTATTTCGGCCACCCAGGTGCCCCCGAGCCGAGCCCCGGCCCCAGCGGAAGCCGCAACGTTGAGGACCGAGTCGTATTCATCCGCCAGGACCTGCGCCAGCACCGGGTCCTCGCGGCTCCGGACCAGGTAGTCGAGACCGGGACCCGCGGCCGCGAAGATGTGCAACGGCCCAAGACTTCCGGCCACCTTGGCCTGCAGGAGGAACGTCAGGTAGTCGCTCCGCACCTCGCCGTCGAGCCCTTCGCCCCGATGGTCGCTGGACACGAAGCCGCCGCGCTGCGCGAATCCCCCTTCGGCCCGTACCCGGAGCGCGCCCGCCGGCGTCCGCGTGTCGATAAAGGCGCCCAGCATGAAGCCCGGGCGCGGGGATGTCTCGACGGGCGGGCTCCAATCCTGTTCGGATTCGGTGCGACCCGCGAAGACGCCGGTCAGGCGTCCCGCGTCCTGGCCGCGGGCCGGTTCAACGGCGGCCAGGAGCGCGACAGCCACGGCCGCCGCTGGAAGCGCCGCCATGAGGGCCAGCCCCCGCGGCCGGGCCCGTGCGGGGATGGAGTCCCTCCCGACGACACCCCGTCCCCCGTGCCGGCCTCTGCTTGACGCGCCCGCCGCCGTGACCGAATACATGAATACCTGCCGCTGAAGAGTTGCGCGGAAACCTGCATCAATCATACCGAAGAGGGGCCCCATGTCACCCGGTCACGACAACGACGCAACACGCTTCCACGGTGCGCGACGGTGCGCGCGTTCGGCCTGGCCGTGCCTGCTCCTGCTGCTCTCGGGAGCGGTTGCGGTGCCGGGCGGGGCAATTGCCCAGGAGCAGGCGGCTTCCGGGGACATGGACGTGACCCGCTACCACCGGGCCGAGCGCCTCCTCGCGTGGAACATGAATCCCCTGATCAGCGGGGGGGCCGTCGCGCCAGAGTGGATGTCCGGCGGCAGCCGCTTCTGGTATCGCAACCAGACCGCTTCCGGGGCCGAGTTCGTGGTCGTCGACCCGGATCGACGGTCGCGCGCGCTTCTCTTCGACCACGATCGCCTTGCGGCGGCAATGTCGCTTGCGGCCGACACCGCCTTCGACGGAAGCAAACTGCCGTTTCGCACCTTCGAGTTCGCGGATGGCGAGGGGTCCATCCGCTTCAACGCCAACCAGCGAGGGTTTACCTGTGACATTGGCGCCTACGCGTGCGAGACCGGCGACACCCTGGTCAACCGCACGCCCTTCGTGCGCTCTCCCGACGGCCGTCACGAGGCGTTCGTGCACGAACACAACCTGTGGATGCGTCCCGCCGAGGGGGGTGACTCGACCCAACTGACCATGGACGGCGAAGAGTACTGGGCGTATGGGACGACCGCGCCGCGTCCTTCGCTCATCATTGCATCGATCCCCACCCGTCCCGTCCTCCAGTGGTCTCCCGACTCGAGGCGGATCGCGGTCCAGCGGATGGACGAGCGCAACGTGGAGCACATGCCGATCTATTCGGCAACCACACAGCGGCCCAAGCTCTACACCTATCCGTACGGTCTTCCGGGAGACTCGGTCATCTCCACCTTCGACATCCATGTGATCGACGTGGAGAACCGGGAAAACCTGAAGCTCCGGACCGAACCGCAGCCCTACATGACCTTTACGGCTACCGGAGTGCGCGACTCCACCTGGGTGACGGTGAAGTGGAAGGAGGGTGGTCGGCGCCTGTACTACATCCGGGGTTCGCGCGGCGGGAAGAGCGTCACCCTGTACGAAGCCGACCTCGAGACCGGCGAGGCCCGCACGATCATCGAGGAGACCCGCGCCACCCACGTCGAACTCAACCTCGATCTCATCGGGGGCTACCCCAACTGGGACGTCATCAACGACGGCGAGGACGTGCTCTGGTTCTCGGAACGGGACGGCTGGGGGCACCTCTACCGCTTTGACGGCAACGGCGAGATGAAGGGCCGCGTCACGGAGGGACCCTGGACCTTCGGGGACCTGCTGCACGTCGACGAGGACGCGGGACGGGTCCATTTCACCGCACGCGGCATGGAGGAGGGGCGCATCCCGACCATGGCCGACCTGTACGCCGTCAACCTGGACGGCACCGGCCTCACCCGGCTCGCCGGCGACGACGGCGACCACACCGTGCGCGCCACCCCCGACGGCCGCCATTTCGTGGATTCGTACTCGAGCCCCGACACGCCCCCGGTGAGCGTCGTGCGCGACCGCGCGGGCCGGGTCGTGCTGGAACTCGAACGCGCCGACGTCTCGCGCATGGAGGAGGTCGGCTGGTCCGCGCCCGAGATCTTCGAGTACAAGGCGCGGGACGGGGTGACGACCATGTACGGGCTCATCTACAAGCCCTCCGACTTCGATCCCGACAAGGTCTACCCGGTGGTGGAGTACATCTATCCGGGTCCCTTCATCGGCAGCGTGGGGCGGTGGAACTTCGGCGGGGGCGTACTCGGAGGCGCGTTGCGCGGCGACCAGGACGCGCTGGCCGAGCTGGGGTTCATCGTCGTCCAGATGGACCACCTGGGCACGCCGTTCCGCTCCAAGGCCATCCAGGACAACTACTGGGGCAACATGGGCGACAACGGGATCCCCGACCATGTCGCCGCGGTCAAGCAGCTTGGCGCCCGCTACCCGTGGATCGACCTGGACCGCGTCGGCATCTATGGGCACTCCGGCGGCGGTTTCGCGTCCACCGACGCCATTCTCCGCTACCCGGACTTCTACAAGGTGGCGGTGTCCACCTCCGGCAATCACGACAACCGGAGCTACCACGCCGCCTACGCGGAGAAGTACCAGGGGCTGCTGGTGCGTGATACGGTTGCGGGCACGGACAACTACGCCAATCAGGTCAACGCCTCCCTGGCCGGCAATCTGAAGGGGAAACTCTTCCTCATGACCGGAGACATGGACGACAACGTGCACCCCGCCATGACGCTGCAGGTGGCCAACGCCCTGATTGCCGCGAACAAGAGTTTCGACTTTCTGGTTCTCCCGAATCGCGGCCACGGTCTCGACGAGCCCTATGTAATCCGCCGCCGCTGGGACTACTTCGTCGAGCACCTGCTGGGGATGAAGCCGCCGCCGGACTACCAGATTCAGCCACCACCGGGTTGAGGAAATGACTGTGACGACACGTCGGACACGATCCGGACCGGCCCACGCCGCGAAAGCGCGCCCCGCTCTCGCCCGTGCAAGCCTCACGGCACTGAGCATCCTCGCCGCCGCTGCCCTGTCGGCCGTAACGCTTGCCGACGCCGCGGCCCAGGCCCGCGTCACCGAGGAAGTCCGCGTCCTCGACACCTATCCGTTCTCGGACCCCGACCCCGTGCCGATCCTGGCTAGCGACCGCAGGCTGTACCCCTATCACGCCTTCCGCGGGTACTCGGCGACCTCCGAGCCGCGCGAGTGGAAGGTGTTGAAGCTGGAGAACGACCTGATCGAGGTGTACGTGCTGCCGGAAGTGGGGGGGAAGGTGTGGGGCGGGGTGGTCAAGGAGACGGGACATGAATTCATCTACCGCAACGAGGTCATGAAATTCCGCGACATCTCGCTGCGGGGGCCGTGGACCTCGGGCGGGGTCGAGTTCAACTTCGGGGTGATCGGCCACACCCCCGCCACCGCCACTCCGGTCGACTACACGGTGCGCGAAAACGCGGACGGGAGCGTGAGCGCCTTCGTCGGGGCGATGGACCTGCCCTCGCGCACGCACTGGCGCGTCGAGATTCGCCTCCCCCCCGACCGAGCCTACTTCGAGACGCGCGCCCTGTGGTACAATCCCACCCCCCTCGAGCAGCCCTACTACAACTGGATGACCGCGGCGGCGTTCGCCACGCAGGATCTGGAGCTGTTCGTCCCGGGGAACTCCTACCTGGAGCATTCGGGGCGCGAACGGCCCTGGCCGGTCGACGAGTCGGGACGCTTTCTGCCGCTCTACCGCAACAACGCCTTCGGCGGGAACAAGTCGTATCACGTCGTCGGCGAGCTCAACGACTTCTTCGGCGGCTACTACCACGACGACGGCTACGGGTGGGGGCACTGGTCCCGCTACGAGGACATGCCCGGGCAGAAGATGTGGCTCTGGTCGCTCGCCCGGGACGGGGGCATCTGGGAAGATCTCCTCACCGACACCGACGGTCAGTACGTCGAGTTCCAGGCCGGGCGGCTCTTCGTGCAATACTCGCCGGGCGACCACGTGAACCCGGTCACGCAGGCCTCCTTCGATCCGCTGTCGGCGAGCGCCTGGACCGAGACCTGGTTCCCGCTGGAGGGAACCGGCGGACTCACCGACGCGTCCCGAGAAGGGGCGATGCACGTGGAGCGGGACGGGGGCCGCGTGCGCGTGACCGTCAACGCCTTCGGCGACGTGACGGACACCCTGCACGTCTGGTCGGGAGATGACATGGCGGCGTTGGAGCCGGTCGACCTGACCGCGCTTCACCCCCTGGCGGTCGAGGTCGAGGTGGCGGAGGACAGAGCCTTCCGCGTCAGGCTCCCCGCGCTGGACCTCGACTATTCCTCGGATCCCGCCGAGCGGGCGCTGGCGCGCCCATTCGAGATGGACGCGGCGGCGTGGGAGAGCATCCCCGAGGCGGACCGGCTGGTTTTCCAGGCTCGGGAGCTGGCGAAGGGCCGCCGCTACAGCGAGGCGCGCGGCCTGTTCGAGGAGGCTGCCGAGTCGGAGCCGTGGAACCGCGGCGCACTGCTGGGGCTCGCCGATCTGGCGCTGCGCTCGGGCCGCTACGAGGAGGGGCTCGGGCACGCGCGCCGGGCCCTCCGGCTGGACACGTACGACGCCGCGGCGAACTTCATGGCCGGGAACCTCCAACGGGCCCTGGGGCGCGACACCGACGCCCGCGACGCATTCGGGTGGGCGGCCAGGGCGGTGGCGTTCCGCACCGCGTCGTACACCCGCCTCGCCGAGATCATGACGGAGGCGGGGGCGTGGGGGGAGGCGAAGCGGTACGCGCAACTCGCACGCGACTTCGACCGCAACAGTGTTCCCGCCTGGCGGCTGCTGGCGATCCATGGCCGTCGAACCGGGGATTCGGCGGGCGCCGAACGTGCCCGCGACGCGCTTCTGGAGATCGACCCCCTCCACCACTTCGTGCTGGCGGAACGCTACCTGTCCGAGCCGACGGCGACGGCCGGGGCCGGGCTCACCGGCGCGCTGCGCAGCGAGTATCCGGAGCAGTCGTTGCTGGAGCTCTCGGTGGCGTACGCGAATCTCGGTCTCGACGACGACGCCGTCGCCATACTGGATGTGGCGATCGACCAGCCTGGCGACCGGCCCCTCCTGCGTGCATGGCGGGCCTTTCTTGCGGAAGACCCCTCCGCCCTGGGAGACCCCGGTGACCTTGCCTTCGCGTTCCCCTTCCGCACCGAGACGCTTCCCGTCCTGCGCTGGGCCGCCGGAGAGAGCGACCATTGGGGGTGGGGGTATCTGCTCGGCCTCAACCTCTGGGCGCTCGACCGTGACGATGAGGCGGCCGCCGCGTTCGACGCGCTCGGGGCCCGGCCCGACTACGGCGCGGCCTATGCGGCGCGCGGATACCTTCTCGACGAGCTTCAGGGCCGCGACCCGGGACTGGACTTCCTCCGGGCGGTGGAGTTCGACCCCGAGAGCCGCATCCTGAGGATCGTGCTGATCCGCTACCTTCAACGCGAGGCGCGCTGGGCCGGGGCGTTGGAGGCTTCGGCCCGGGGCCGCGAGATGTACCCCGGTGACTTCAATCTGGACCTGCTGCATGTGCGGTCGCTCCTCAACCTGGGTGGCTTCCTCGACGCGATCGAGGTTCTGGCGGAGACGCACGTTCTGCCCTCGGAAAACGCCCGCGAGAGCCACCACCTGTATGAACTCGCCCATGTCGGCGCGGCGCTGGACGCGCTGGACGAGGACGACCATCAAGCCGCGCGCGGCTACCTCGAGGCCGCACTGCTGTGGCCCGAATCGCTCGGCCAGGGCCGCCCCTACGACCCGGACGAGCGCCTTGTCCGGTACCTGCTCGGTGTCGCGGCGGAGCGCGCGGGCGACTCGGAAGGCGCGCGCGGGGCGTTCGAGGCGGCGGCCGCGGGCGCGGCGGGGGTGGCGGACCGTCCCCTTGACCCCGGCGACCTTGCCATGATCATGGCCCTGCACGCGCTCGGCCGCGATCCCGGCGTGTCGGTTGCCGCGGCGACCGCCCGCCTCTTCCGCGACAACGCCGATGCCCTTGCCGACCTGGAGGGTCTCCTTCTTCGGCGCGCAGTGGCGCTGGCCGAGGGTCGCGCCGGAGGCAATCGATGAAGACCCTCGCCGCCGCCATGACGCTCGCCGGGGCGCTTGTTGTGGCCGCAGTCGCACCCGTATCCCTGGTGACTGCTCGCGCATCCCACCAGATCGCCCCGGAAGCCTATTTCGACCCTTCCGACGTCCCATCGGCCCCCACCCTGGAAACCGTCGTCGAGCGCTACTGCACGCGCTGCCACAATCAGCGCCGCTTCCGCGGCAACCTGTCGCTGGAGGGATTCGACGTGACCCGCGCGGCGGACAACGCCGAGACCGCGGAACGCATGATCCGCAAACTCCGCGCGGGCATGATGCCCCCACCGGGTGAACGCCGCCCCTCCGGGGATACCCTCGCGGCCCTTGCCGGGCTCATGGAAGGGGTCATCGACGAGGCGGCCGCCTCTCGCCCATACCCGGGAACACGCCCCTTCCAGCGCCTTAATCGGGCCGAGTACGCACGGGTGGTGTACGACCTGCTCGGCCTGACCGTGGACCCCGCGGAGTGGCTCCCGCAGGACCGCATCACCGCCGGCTTCGACAACATCGCAGACGCCCAGACCCTGTCACCCACATTGATGGACGCCTACCTGAACGCGGCCAGCGACGTTGCACGGCGTGCCGTCGGGGACCGGGACGCGGCGACCGCCGCGGTCACCTACACCAATCCTCCCACCGTCTCCCAGCACGAATGGGAGCGGGTTGAAGGCGCGCCGTTCGGGACCCGGGGTGGCATCAGCGTCCTCCACTCCTTCCCTGCCGACGGCGAATACACCTTCGAGATGACCTTCATGTCGGGGTGGGGCGAGCGCTTTCACGACATCGACATCTCGATCGCCGGGGAGCGCGTTGAGCTGCTCCGATACGGCGGGGACATCGACTTCCAGGGCCGCAAGGACTTCCCCATCCGCACCGAGCCGATCCTGATCCGCGCGGGCGAGCACCGGGTCACGGCCGCCTTCGTGCGCAGGATGGACGGACCGTACGAGGACCTGATCCGTCCCAACGACTGGTCGCTCACCGGGACGGAGACCAGCTACGGCACGACATCGCTCCCCCACCTCATGAGCCTCACCCTGGAGGGGCCGCACAACCCCACGGGCGTGTCGGACTTCGAGGCGCGGCGCCGGGTGTTTTCCTGCAGACCCACCTCGGCGCGGGAGGAGGAGCCGTGCGCCCGCGAGATCATCGCCCGGCTCGCCACCGGCGCGTACGGCCGGGAGCTGGACGGCGACGAAATGGACGATCTCGTCGACTTCTTCCGCCTGGGCGCCGAGGACGGCGGCTTCGAGGCCGGGATCAGGACCGCACTGGAGGCGATCCTCGTCAGTCCGCACTTCCTCTTCCGCATGGAGCGCGAGCCACGCGACGTCCGCCCGGGCGAGGTGTACGCGCTGGCCGGAGACGACCTCGCGGCCCGCCTGTCCTTTTTCCTGTGGGGAACCAACCCCGACCGCGAGCTGGTGGACGCCGCCGGGGACGGCCGCCTTGCCGACCCCGATGCGCTCGAAGCGCAGGCCCGCCGGCTCCTCGCCGACCCCCGCGCCGAGGCCCTGGCCACGCGCTTCGCGTCGATGTGGCTGCGCCTGCAGGATGTCGAGAAGGTCAGCCCCGACGCCTTCCGCTTCCCCAACTACAGTCGCCAGCTCGCCGACGCGATGCGGCGCGAGACCGAGCTTTTCTTCCATGACCTGGTGCGTGAGGACCGCAGCCTGCTGGAGCTGTACGGCGCCGAGTACACCTTCCTGAACGAGCGGCTGGCGCTGCACTATGGAATCGATGGCGTGCAGGGCGGCGAATACCGCCGCGTGTCCTATCCGGATGACCGCAGGCGCGGCGTTCTGGGGCACGGCAGCATGCTGGTGCAGACGTCGCTCGGGAACCGCACCTCTCCCGTCCTCCGCGGCAAATGGGTCATGGAGGTGCTCCTGGGGACGCCACCGCCGCCGCCGCCGCCGGACATCCCCGACCTGGAGGAAACCGAGAGCGCCCGCGACGGCAGGGTCCTCACCACCCGTGAGCGACTGGAAGCACACCGGGCGAACCCGACGTGCTCGTCGTGCCACAATCTCATCGACCCGATCGGACTTGCCCTGGACAACTTCGACGTGACGGGCCGGTGGCGGATCCGCGAGCAAGGCGCCGCGCTCGACACACGGGGCACCTTCTACGACGGCACCGGGATCGAGAAGCCGAGCGACCTGTCGCGGGCGCTCTTGAATCGCCCCATTCCGTTGGCGCGCACATTTGCCGAGAACCTCATGGCGTACGCGCTGGGGCGCCCGGTGGACTACCGCGACCAGCCTGCGGTGCGCGCGATCACATCGGCGGCGGCAAGGAACGACTACCGGCTTTCGTCGTTCATCATCGGCGTCGTGAAGAGCGACGCCTTCCGCATGAAGCAGGCCCGGGTGGTGGTGGAGGACGGGGCGGTGGGGGGCGACGATGCGACGGACGACCGCAGGCGGTAGATTCCGAAGGTGCGCTTTTCGCTGACGATATTGGAGTCGACATGCACTTCCTGACCGGCAAGGCATTGCCGCGCCGCACCTTTCTCAAGGGCGCGGGAGCGACGATAGCCCTTCCCCTCCTCGATTCCATGTTCGCGGCGGGCCGTCTGCGGGCCTCGCCGCTGGCCGACCGTCCCACTCGCCTCGTGTGCATCGAGGAGGTGCATGGCGTACCCGGCTGCAACGAATGGGGAGCGAAGCAGAACCTCTTTGCGCCGGCGACGGTGGGCAGGGACTTCGAACTCGCCGACGCCAACGTGTTGAAAGCGCTCGAACCGTGGCGCGACTCCATGACGATCGTGAGCAACACCGACGTGCGCATGGCGGAGGCGTTCGAGGCTCAGGAGGTCGGCGGTGACCACTTCCGCTCCAGCGCCGTCTTCCTGACGCAGTCCCACCCCAGACAGACCCAGGGCTCGGACATCTTCTGCGGTACGTCGCTGGACCAGCTTCATGCGCAACGCTTCGGGCAGGAGACCGCGCTGCCATCGCTGCAGCTGTGCATCGAGCGGACCGACAAGGGTGGGGGTTGCGACTACAACTACTCGTGCTCCTACACCGACTCGATCAGCTGGGCGTCACCGACCGAGCCGCTGCCGATGATCCGCAGCCCGCGAACGGCCTTCGACATGCTCTTCGGAGCAGGTGGCACGGTGGAGGAGCGCGCCCGCCGCCGCCGCACCCACAGCAGCATCCTGGACTGGGTCGCGGCCGAGGTGGCCGACATGAAGCGCGAGCTGGGCGCGGTGGACCGGCGCCGGGTGGACCGCTACCTGGACAGCGTGCGCGAGATCGAGCGGCGCATCCAGCGCGTCGAGGCGCGCAACGCCAGCGGGGAGCAGCGGGAGTTGCCGGGCGCGCCCCCGGGGGTGCCGGATTCCTTCAGCGAACACATGCGCCTGATGTTCGACCTGAAGGTGCTGGCGTTCCAGACCGACACGACCCGGGTGGTCGCGTTCAAGACCGGGCGCGACGCTTCCAACCGCAGCTTCCCGGAGAGCGGTTCCGACAGGGCCTTCCACCCCGCGTCGCACCACGGCGGCCGCGAGAAGAACATCCTCGAGTTCAACCGGATCTGCCAGTACCGAACGGGCCAGATGGCCTACTTCCTCGAGCGCCTGGGTGAGACCATGGATGGGGACTCCAGCCTTCTGGACCAGTCCATGATCATCTGGGGTTCGCCGATGGGCGACGGGAATCTCCACAACCACCGCCGCTGTCCCCTGGTGGTCCTGGGCGGCGCCAACGGCGTGCTGGCAGGCGGCCTCCACCTCAAGGCGGCGACAGGCACGCCGATGGCCAACGTCTTCACGTCATTGCTGCACAAGCTGGGCCACGACGACATGGAGCGGTTCGGTGACGCGACGGGCGAGTTCTCGCTCACCGACGCGGTCGCGCCGTGAGAAAGCCCGGGCGGCGGGGCCGTACGGTGGCTTCGCGGCTGTTGTTCGCGTCGGTTCTCCCGTGGCTGATCGTCACGCCGGGGGTGGCGCTGGGACAACACGGCTCCCGCGTCGCCGACGCGGCCCAGCGGGGCGACCTGGACGCCGTGCGCCAACTCCTGCGCGACGGAGCCGACGTGAATGCGGCCCAGGGAGACGGGATGACGGCGCTGCACTGGGCGGCGGAGCGGGGGGACGAGGGGCTCGCCGAAGCGTTGATCTACGCCGGCGCCAGGGTGGACGCGGGGACCCGGATCGGCCACTACACGCCGCTGCACCTGGCTGCCCGCGGGGCCCGCGTCCCGGTCGTGAGACTGCTCCTCGAGGCCGGCAGCGACCCGGCGGCACCGACCACGAACTCGGGCGCCTCCCCGCTGCACCTGGCCTCGGCTGCAAGCGACCCGCTCGTGGTTGCGGAACTCGTCGAGTGGGGTGCCGACGTGAATGCGCGGGAAGCGGCGTGGGGACAGACACCCCTCATTTTTGCGGCCGCAAACAACCGGGTCGCGGTCATTCGCGCTCTCCTGCAGGCCGGCGCCGATCCGTCGCTTGCCGCCCACTCGGTGGACGTGGAGGAACAGGCCAGGGCGGATGGGGCGGCCGAACGCCGACTCGGCGAGTTCCTGGAGGCATTCAAGGAGAAGGAGGGCGGGGGACCGGACTGGCAGCCGACGCCCAGCCAGGTCCAGGCGGCGATCGAGGCGTCGCGCGAGATCCAGCGCAGGTGGCCCGACGTCCCCGATCCGGCGGACGACGGCGGGGAGAGCGAGGACGAAGCCCCCGATAGCGCGACGGCCGCTGCCGACACCACCGCTGCCGCTACCGTCGAGGCGGACCCTGCGGAGGCAGCCGACACTGCCGCCGCCGGGCCCACGGCCATGGACACGGCTGCCGCCACCGACGCGGCCATGATGGACACGGCTGCCGCCACCGACGCGCCCACGGACACGGCCGACGCGGCCCCCCGGCCCATGTCCTACGCGCAGCAGGTGGGCTCCTGGGGCGGACTCACGCCGCTCCTGCATGCGGTCAGACAGGGGCACGCCGAGGCGGCCGCGACACTGCTCGACGGTGGAGCGGACATCGATCAGCCCTCGGGTGGCGACGAGACCACCCCGCTTCTCATGGCAGCCGTCAACGGCCAGTTCGACCTCGCACTGGAGCTGCTCGATCGAGGAGCCGACCCGAACCTGGTCAGCCGCGCGGGGACCACGCCCCTGTTCGCCGTGATCGAGCGACAGTGGGCTCCGAGGGCGTCCTACGCCCACCCCACCGAGCACGAGCAGCAGCATGCCACCCACCTGGACGTCCTCGAAGCGCTGTTGAACGCCGGCGCGGACCCCAATGTGCGCCTGAACAGCCACCTCTGGTACATGGAGTACACCTTCGGCGTCCTCAGGGGCAGCGGCATCAACCTCCAGGGCGCCACGCCGTTCTGGAGGGCCGCCTATGCGCTCGACGTGGACGCCATGCGGATCCTCAAGGAGCACGGGGCCGATCCGCACATCCCGACGACGAAGCCCCCGCAGCGGCGCCGCCGTCCCCCCGCGCCCGCGCCGGCGGAGCAGGAGGAGGCCGGGAAGGAAGCGGAGCAGGAGGTGACCGAGGGGGAGGTAGCCGAAACGGCTGAGGCCGAAGAGGACGAGCCCGCCTTGACCAAGGGCAACGCGGAGGGCGAAAGCGCCGAAGAGGAGGCCGAGCAGGCCGCCGCGGACGAAGACGAGGACGAGGACTTCTCGGGCGTTGTGCCCGTGCCCGTCGGCGGTCCCCACATCTTTCCGATTCACGCCGCGTCAGGCGTGGGCTACGGACAGTCTTTCGCAGGCAACGCTCACCGCCATGTTCCGGACAACTGGCTGGCGGCGGTCAGATTCCTGGTCGAGGAGTGCGAGGCGGACGTAAACGCTCGGGACGCGAACGCCTACACGGCGCTTCATCATGCCGCCTCCCGGGGCGACAACGAAGTGGTGCTCTATCTGGTGGACCACGGTGCCGACGTGACCGTGCTGAGCCGGAAGGGCCAGACCACCGCCGACATGGCCAACGGCCCGATCCAGCGGCTTCAGCCCTTCCCGGCGACGGTTGCGCTGCTGGAGGAACTCGGGTCGAGCAACAACCACACGTGTCTGTCGTGCCAATAGAACGGGTCAGCCGCGAAGGGCGGAACGGCTAGCGCCTCAGGAACCGATCCCCAGTGCCTCCGCCACCTCCTGGGCAACCCGCAGTTCGAGCACGCCCCTCGACTGGCAGTGGACCGGATTGCCGCTCACGCCGCGAGGCTCGCCCCAGGCATCGACCAGGGTCAGCACCTCGGTGCCGTCCTCACCCTTGGACGTCAGCTTCGTCGTCACCAGAAGGGTGATCTCGAACAGGTTGGCGAGGGCCCCCGAAAGGTCGCTGCCGCAGTCCACGAAGGTGTTCATGCGGTCCCCGCCGACGCGCCTTGCGCTGTACCCGGGGTTGCCGATCTCCATTGTACGCGGATTGGAAGCTGTCACGGGGATGTCCAACTGAGCGTATACGCCCCCGAGAACACTCCACACGACCTCCGCTTCGGCCGCGACCACGCGGGCGCCGACGCCCGGTTCGTTATAGATCTCCACCGGCGCGTAACCGCCGACCCGCATGACGGTCCGTGTCTGTTGCGGCGTCGGCTCCGACGCATCGTCCGTGCCGGAGGTGCCGGACGCGCATCCGGCGGTGGCCGCCAGCGCGGCGACTGCCAGAGTCCGGAGGGGGTGCAGGCTGGAAGCACCGATGCAAAAGCGTGTCGATTTCATGGCGATTCTCCGGTGTGACGGTCGATTCGGCTTCGGGACGAAATCAATGGTAAGGCGGTGGACAAGGGCTGTCCATCGGTCAGGAACCGAGTCCCAGGGCCTCTGCCACCAGCTGGGCTATACGCAGTTCGAGCACTCCCCGGGACGCGCAGTGGATCCTGTTCCCGCTCACCTCCCGGGGTCGCGCGGAAGCGTCGACTACGGATCGCACCTGGGTGCTGTCGGGCTCCCTGGCCGTGAGCACCGTGATCACCGAGAGGGTGACTTCGTACTGATCCGCGAGCCGGCCCGTCATGTTGTTGCCACAGTTGAAGAAGGTGCTCATCCGGTCGCCACCCACGCGCCGGGGCCGGTAACCCGTGTTTCCGATCTCCATCGTACGCGCGTTGGATGCTTCCACGGGGATGTCCAATTGCCCGTAGACGCCGCCCAGTACACCCCACACCAACTCCGGCTTCGCGGGGATGGTCATGGTTCCCACTCCCGCCTCGTTGACGAGTTCCACCGGGATGTAGCCGTCGATGCTCACCAGCGTTCGACGCGCCACCGATGCTGGTATGGAGTCTTCCGAGGAGCCGGAAGCACACCCCCCGGCACCCGCTGAGACCAGGATCGCCGCCACCACCAGGAGTCTGCGGCGGGGAAGGGTCGGCCAGCCGGGTGGAACGCGTCTCTCTCTCACGGCAGATCCTCTTGTTGTGGGCGTTCACGTCGGAGAACGGTCTTCCGTCCTTCTACACCGCGGTTCCCGTGCGAGTTCGCCTATCGCGATCCCGCCGGACGCGCCACCGCCTCGGATTCGAAGATGACCAGCCCCGCTCGCCCCAGCGCCGCCCGGGCACGCTCCATCCAGGACGATCTGCGCACCAGTACCAACTCAAGGTACGGGGGCGGCGGTACCCCGTCCACGATCCTGATGAAGTGGACGTCGCCGAGTTCCGCCGGGTGGTCGATCTCGAAGCCGCGACCGGCCCAGGAGAAGCGAATCCGATCAGCCTGCCGGAAATCTGCGGCTCTCCAGCGCTGCTCGATGTAAACCTCGTCTTCCACCGCGTAGTGATCCGGTCCGACGCGGTCGCCGTGACGGTAGTAGGCCGGCTCGAAGTCCGACCCGCCAAAGCGGAGAAACGTCTGCTCCATGGCGTAGTCCACACCGACCAGATCGTCCTGGTCCGCGAGCGATTCAAGGTGGTGGCGCAGCTCGTGAGTCAGCGTTTCCCAGATCTGATCGCGCCAGTCGAACGCCGGATCGAAGTCGGCCAGCGCCCGGAACGATCCCCAGTGGAGAAGGACAAGCGACCGGACCGTGTCGGGTCCGTCCCAGCCCGAGGGATACGACTCGGTCACGCACTCCCCGAGGGTGTACACGCCCGGGAAGCGGGGGTGCGGGAGGGCGGCGCGGTGGACGGTGAGGCCGTCGACGCCTTCCCGGTACCGCTCCGGAATCGCTTCGAAGACGCGGGCGGCTTCCTGCTCGAAGGAGTCGAAATCCATAGCTTAGCTTACACCTTCTGATCCCGGCCGCCGTCCGCCGGGGCAGGAAACCCCTCGCCCGGGACGAATGGAGGCCGGATTGAAATCACCACGGCCAGGTCGTAAGGCCGCCATGATTTTCATCCTGATCACGGTGTTCATCGATGTGCTCGGCATAGGCATCATCATCCCCATACTTCCCGAGTTGATCAAGGAGTTCGCCGGGGGCAGCACCACCGTGGCGGGACGCTGGTTCGGCGTTCTCGCCGCCACCTACGCCGTCACGCAGTTCTTCTTCGCACCGATTCTGGGGGCTCTCTCGGACCGCGTGGGTCGCAGACCGGTGATCCTCATCTCCCTCTTTGGCCTGGGAGTGGACTACATCATCATGGGGTTCGCCCCCTCGCTCGGGTGGCTCTTCGCGGGCAGGCTGCTCGCCGGCGTCATGGGTGCGAGCATCACCACCGCGAATGCCTACATCGCCGACGTGTCCAAGCCCGAGAACCGGGCGAGGAACTTCGGCCTCATCGGCGTCGCCTTCGGCCTGGGGTTCATCTTCGGGCCCGCGCTGGGCGGGATCCTGGGCGGAATCGACCTGCGGCTCCCCTTCTTCGCCGCCGCGGGCCTCGCGCTGGTCAACTGGCTCTACGGCTTCTTCGTCCTCCCCGAATCGCTCCCGCCGGAGAATCGGGACGAGTTCAGATGGGCGAAGGCGAATCCGGTCGGAAGCGTCGCGGTGCTGCGCTCCTATCCGCTCGTCGCGGGACTGGCCACCTCCTTCATCTTCATCATCCTGGCACAGCGGGGACTGGAGACCGTCTGGGTGCTCTACACCGGCCACAAGTTCGGGTGGGATGCGCGGGCCAACGGCCTCTCGCTCGCGCTGGTGGGCATCATGGCCACCATTGTGCAGGGCGGCCTCGTCCAGCCGGTGATCAAGCGCTTCGGCGAACGGCGGGCGATCCTGGGCGGCCTCGTGATCGCCGTGATCACCTACCTGGGTTACGGGATGGCCACGGCGGGCTGGATGCTGCTCGCGTTCATCGTCTTCGGGTCGATCGGAGGTGTGGCCGGACCCGCGATCCAGGGCCTGGTGGCGGGCACCGTGGCTCCGCACGACCAGGGCAAGGTGCAGGGCGCGATCCAGTCGCTGATGAGCCTGACGGCCATCGTCGCGCCACTGCTCTTCACGGCGGGGCTGTTCAGCTACTTCACCTCGGAAGCGGCGCCCGTCGAGTTGCCGGGAGCGCCGTTCCTGCTCGGCGCGGTGATGTATGCGGCCGCGTTCCTCTTCCTGCGGCGGCTGTTCCGGAAGTTCCCGGGGTAGGGGGAGGTTCGCCGTTCGTTCGCCAATGCTGCCGCCGGGACCGCAGGGTCAATGGACCCCCACCCCCAGCTGCCCCAGCAGGAACGCCAGCTCCATCGCCGAGTTCCGCACGCTGCGGCTGAACGTCCTTCCACCCGCGTGCCCCGTACGCGGATCGTAGTCGAGGATCACGGGCAGCCCGGACGCCGTCGCCGCCTGCAGCCGCGCAGCCATCTTCCGCGCCTGCAGAGGTGGGACCCGCGTGTCCAGGTCGCCCTGGGTCAGCATCACCGCCGGGTAGCGCACGCCGTCGCGCACATTCTGATACGGCGAGAAGGTCCGCAGCACCTCGAACTCGTCCGCGACCGCCGCGTTCCCGTACTCCAGCAGCGCGGGCATGTTGTTGGCGTGGGTAAACTGGTTGAAGCGCACCATGTCGAGGTCGGGGAGGCCGGCGAAGACTGCGCGGTAGAGGTCGGGCCGCCTGGTCAGGGCGCTGCCGACGAGCAGCCCGCCGTTGCTGACGCCCCGGATCGCGAGGCGGTCCGGGTTGGTGTAGCCGTTGTCGATCAGCCACTCGGCGGCCGCGATGAAGTCGTCGAAGACGTTGGGCTTGTTTTCGAGCATGCCCGCCCGGTGCCACGTCTCGCCGAACTCGCCGCCGCCCCGGAGCGTCGCCAGCGCGTAGACGCCGCCCTGTTCCATCCACGCCGCCGCGCCCGCGTTGAACCGCGGCAGGTTGTTGGAGTTGAAGCCACCGTATCCGTAGAGCAGCGTCGGCGTATCCCCGTCCGGCTCGTATCCCCGCCGGTGCGCCAAATACATGGGCGCCTCGGTCCCGTCCGCGGAGGTGTACCAGATCTGGCCGACCTCGTAGTCCGCACCGTTGAAGGGCACCGCCGACGGCAGCCACGGCTCGGTCTCCATCGTCTCCAGATCGATCTTCAGGATATGGGAGGGTGTGACGAGGGACATGAGGGTGAGCAGTCCAGCCCCGTCGCCCCACGGGCGCAGCGTGGCCACATGGTGTTCGGGAAGGGGGATTTCCCCGGTCATCGTCCCGTCCATGTCGTAGCGCACGATCCGCGAGGCCACGTTGTGGAGGTGGTCGGCGTAGATCTGCCCGTCGATGATCTGGTAGCCGGTAAGCAGGTCCTCGCGCTCGGGCAGCACCTCGCGCCAGTTCGCGGGATCGGGGTCCGGGTTGGCAGGGTCCACCGCGACCACGCGGTTCAGGGGCGCGTCGAGATTCGTGAGAAGGAAGAGCTCGCCGTCGACGAAGCGGGTGCGGAAGCGTGCGGGAGCACCGACGATGACCGGCACCGGCTCGCCGCCGGCCTGCACGTCCTGGATGTACACGTCCGTGCGCGCCCAGCCGTGCTGCACGGTGTACACCATGTAGCGGCCGCCGCCGCCCCGGGAGAAGCCGATGAACTTCTCGGGACCGTGACCTTCGCCGAAAAGCTCGGTGTCGTACGCCAGGTCGGTGCCCAGTACGTGATGCCTGACCCGGCCCCCGGTCTCCCGCGACCGGCTGACGTAGTGGAACCCCGTTCCCTCGAGGTCGAAGGATGTGCCGCCGTAGAGGAAGTTGGGCAGCCGGTCGGGCAGGTCCTCGCCGGTCGTCAGGTCGCGGATCCGGATCATGACCTCGTCCTGCCCCCCGTCGCGGATCGCGTACATCATGAGGTTCCCGTCCGGCGAGAAGTCGCGAATGCTCACGCTCGTGGTGCCGTCGGGATGGATGTCGAGCGGGTCGATCACGACCTCGAAGTCGCCGCTCGGATCGATCGGGTCGTACTCGCGCTCCTCGGGCGCGGGTCGGCGGTAGATCGCCGCCACCTCCCGGCCCGGCCTGCGGAACGTGAAGTACTCGAAGTCGCCCGCCCGGCGCGGGAACAGGGCTCCCTGCACATCCATCAGCTCGCGCAGCCGTTCGGCCAGCTGTTGCCGGAGCGGCGTGTCGCCCACGATCTGCTCCGCGTACGCGTTCTGCGCGGCGATCCAGGCCCGCGTCTCGGGGCTGTCCTGGTTCTCGAGCCACCGGTAGTCGTCCGCGATGGCGACACCGTGCAGCGTATCGACCACGGGGTCGCGCGCGGTGTCGGGCGGGGGCGGCCAGGGGGAGCCGCAGCCCAAAGCGAGGGTGAGCCCGACGGTGGCGAGGGCCGCCGCCGCGGGCCGGCGCGAGAAGCGGTGGGGCGGTGCGGGGAAGCGGAGGCGGACGGTCTGGCGACTGGGTGGGTACGGCATGATCGGCTCCGGCTGGTGGCGCCGCGCGGTTGCGGATCGCCTTGGGGCAAGGAGCCGAAGGTGACGCCCGGCGGTGCTGCGGCGCAAGGCGCGGGAGGGGCGCGGCCCCGACGTCAGATCGCCGTGCCCGTCCTTGCCGTCAGCTCCCCGTACAGGGAGCTCAGACGGGCCGTCATCGGCCCTGGGCCGCCATCCCCGATCGGGCGCCCGTCGATCTCCGTCACGCTGGCCAGCTCGCCCATCGTGCCTGTACAGAAAGCCTCGTCGGCCCGGTACGCTTCCGCAAGCGAAAGGTCCTTTGCCAACGCGGGGACGCCGTGCTCGGCGCACAGTTCGAGCACCGTCGCCCTCGTGATCCCCTCCGGGCACGCGACCGCGTGACTGGTCATGACGGTGCCGCCGTCGACCAGGAAGATGTTGGTGGCGTTCGTCTCGGCGATGAAGCCGCGGCGGTCCAGCATGAGCGCGTCGTCGGCGCCCGCGGCGTTCGCCTCGATCTTGGCCAGGATCGACTGGAGGAGGTTGGCGTGGTGGATCTTCGGGTCGAGGGCGTCGGGGTCGAACCGCCTAAGCGAACTTGTGACCAGGCGCAGGCCGGAGCGGTCGTAGACGGGTGCCTTGTGCTCGGCCAGCACGATCAACGTGGGACCGGACCGGTTGAGGCGCGGGTCCATGCCGGACGTGTACTTGACCCCGCGCGTGAGCGTCAGCCGGATGTGGACACCGTCGCGCATGTCGTTCGCGGCGAGGGTGCGCCGGATCTCGTGGACAATCTCGTCGTCCGACGGTATTTCGGTGAACGCGAGCGCCAGGGCGGACGAGCGGAGCCGGGCCAGGTGCTCGTCGAGCTTGAAGATCCCGCCGTCGTAGAGGCGGAGTCCCTCCCAGACCGCGTCGCCGCCCTGCACCACGGAGTCGAAGGGGCTGACCCCGGCCTCGTCGCGGTGGCGGAGCTTCCCGTTGACGTTGACGACGAGGTTCCGGTTGCGTTCGTCAAAGGATTGAAGCATGGGAGACACCCTGGTTCGGCGAGCCTGTTTCGGTTGAGTATGTAAAGTGGAGTTTCCAGTTTGACAACTGCAGTTTACATCGAGGAGGGGATCGGGGCACCATCCAGCACCTCCCGCAGCGCCCCGAGCTCGGGCGCAATCGGGATTGAGCGGCGCGGCCGCCCCATCACCCGGGCGATCCCCGGCGGGACGGGCAGCTCCCGGCCGATCAGGGGCTCGACGGTCTCGGCGAACTTGGCGGGGTGGGCGGTTGCCAGGACGACTCCCCGCGCGTCCGCTCCGCGCCGCCGCATCTCGCCCCGCAGGCCGAGCAGCCCCACGGCCGTGTGCGGGTCGATGGCGATCCCGCGCCGGTTCCACAGATCGCGGATGCAGGCGCGAGTCTGGTGATCGGTCCAGGAGGAGGCTGTGAAGGGGACGCTGCCTGTTTCCCCGAAGAGGTGCAGGATCCGTCGGAAGTTGCTGGGGTCGCCGACGTCCATGGCGCTGGAGATGGTGGCGACGGAGGGTCTGGGGCGGTAGTCCCCCCGCGCCACGTACTCGGGGACGACGGAGTTGTCGTTGGTGGCGGCCACGAAGCGCGCGAGGGACATTCCGAGCGCGCGACGGGCGATCAGGCCGGCCGTGAGGTTGCCGAAGTTTCCCGAAGGGACCGAAAAGACCAGTTCGGGAACCGCCGCCGTTTGCGCCAGCTCCGCCCAGGCGTGCAGGTAGTAGAACGTTTGCGGAAGGAGGCGGCCGATGTTGATCGAGTTCGCCGATGTGAGGGCCAGCCGAGCGTTCAGGGCGGGGTCGGAGAATGCTTCGCGGACGAGCCGCTGACAGTCGTCGAAGGTGCCGCGGACCGCGACCGCGGTGACGTTGCCGCCCAGGGTGGCGAACTGGGCCTCCTGCCGGGGACTGACCTTGCCGAGCGGGTAGAGGACCACGACGCGCACGCCCGGCTGCAGGTGGAACGCGTGAGCCACCGCGCCCCCCGTGTCCCCCGAAGTCGCCGCGAGGATCGTGACGGGGGGCGCGTGGTCGTCGCGCAGGGCGGACATCATGCGGGCCATGAAGCGCGCGCCCACGTCCTTGAAGGCGTGGGTGGGACCGTGGAAGAGCTCGAGCATGTGGATGCCTGGCTCGACCTCGCGCAGGGGGGTGGGGAAGTCCAGCGCGTCGTGGATCACCGCGCGGAGGACATCGTCGGCGATTTCGCTGCCAAGAAGGTGCTGCGCGGCGACGAAAGCCCGCTCCGGGAAGGCGAGCCCCGCCAGCGCCCCGCGGGTGAAACGGTCGCGGGGTGGGCGGGGCAGGGAGGCCGGGACGAAGAGGCCGCCGTCGGGAGCCTGGCCCTGGAAGAGGGCTTCCCGGAAGGACCAGGAGCCACCGGTGGATCCCCCACGGGTGCTGATCAGCATGCCCTGGTCACCCTATCGGGAGGTGATCTCCAGAATCCGCGCGCCCACCTCGTTTACCCTCGAAACCACCGTGTCCGACGCCAGTCCGGCCTCCTCGCGGAACGCCTCCGCCATTGCGGCGGCGGCCTGCTCGGCGACCCCGCGCCCCCGGCACAGAGCGAAGATCGTAGGCCCCGATCCCGACAGCCCGGCTCCCACGGCTCCCGCTTCAAGGGCGCTCGCCCTCACCCTCTCGAAGCCCGGGACGAGTCTTGACCGCACCGGTTCGGCTACGGCGTCGCACAGGCACCGCGCGATCAGTTCCCAGTCCTCCGTGAACAGTCCGGCGACGAGTCCCGCCGCGTTTCCCCACTGCTGAATCCCGGCGGCGAGCGGGATGGTGTCGCCCAGGATCATCCTTGCCTCGAGCGTTTGCACTTCCGTGTGGGGATGGGTCACCGCGATGACCAGGTCCGCGGGTGTCGGCAACGCCACCATCTCCGGGGGCTGCCCGGGCAGGACCAGCACGAATCCTCCGGCGAGCGAGGGCGCGGCGTTGTCGGCATGGTTGGCGCCGGAGCCCTTCCGCTCGCCGATCATGGCGCATTCGAGAAGCGCCGGGCGGTCCAGGCTGCCGCCCAGGAGCGCGTCGGCCGCAACCGCGCCGGCGACCGCGCTTGCCGCGCTCCCTCCCAGACCCGATGCCAGCGGGATCCCCTTCCGGACCTCGATCGCGACGCCCGCATCGGTCCCGAGCCGGTCCATCACGCCCTGGACGGCCAGCGCGGCGGCGTTGCGCGCGGGGTCCGTGGGGACGCGCCCTCCGTCGCCGGTCATCGACAGGGACACGATTCCGGTTCCCTTCGCGGCGCGGACAACGACCTCGTCCCCCGGACTCTCAAGTGCCAGGCCGAAGATGTCGAAGCCACTTCCCAGGTTGGAGACCGACGCCGGAGCGAAGACGCGGACCGCGCCGGGGAGGGCGTCTCGCCGGGTCATGTCAGCGCCCCCCGCCGCGGGTCGAGTCGACTCGGTTGCCTCGCAGCCCTGCCCCCGGGCCGACCGGAGCGTCGTCGAGGCGCCGTCGACCCTGCCGGCGGCGAAAAGGCATCGCGAGCATGCCCGGCAGGGTTGCCCAGTCGGACCGCTCCGTATCCTCCAGCCCCAACGTCAGCGCGCGGGGGTCCGCCACCAGCCGGAAGCTGCGGAAGATCCGATCCCAGACGGAGAACACGCTGGAGTAGTTGGAGTCCGTCTCGGGCTGGTAGTCCGAGTGGTGCACCCAGTGCATCCAGGGCGTGACGATCAGCCAGCGCAGCCACCGGTCGGCCGCCGCCGGGAC
Organism: Gemmatimonadetes bacterium bin94; assembly: GCA_002238865.1. Taxonomy (GTDB): domain Bacteria; phylum Gemmatimonadota; class Gemmatimonadetes; order Longimicrobiales; family Gaopeijiaceae; genus Bin94. The sequence goes on from MPNE01000009.1 coordinate 45,955, forward strand.
GCCGACATTGCCGTGATGGAACAGGATGATCGGGAGCAGCACGGCCTCGTAGACCAGCACCTGTGCGATCGTCATTCCCAGCAGGGGCAGAACCGCCAGCCGCGCGCATGACGAGAGCACGATCTCGCCGGTGTGGAAGCGCAGGCCGGAGCTGGCGCTGAGTTCGCGGTCCGCGTGGTGCACCGCGTGAAAGCGCCACAGCAGCGGAACCCTGTGGTTGAGGCGGTGCCAGAGGTACTGCCACAGGTCGAAAAGAACGAACCCGAGCGCAAAGGCCCAAACGCCTCGGACGCCTAGCCAATGGAGGACGCCGAAGGAATTCGCGCGGGCCCATTCGGTTGCAAGCAGGGTGGCTCCGGCGAAGACGAAGGACACCAATGCCGCGTTGAGCACGCCGAGGGCCACATTGGATGCGTCATGGCGCCCGCGCTCGCGGCGGCCCTCGAACATGGGAACAAGGCCTTCGAGGAGCCACATCACCCCCAGGGCGATGGCGGCTGCGATGGGCTTGGCCAGGGTCGACTCGTTCATGGCGGTGCGGTGTTGGGCATGACGAACAAGTTAGCCGAGCCCGGCATTCCCCGCCCGTCCGCGGTTGTGGCTACGGGTCTCACGGACTCTATTGGGCGGGTTCACGGCCTCGAACTTCCAAACCGGAGAGCGCCCCTTGGCACTGAAGCACAACTACTCGGGCTACACGTCCTACGAGTACGTGAAGAGCAACCGCGACTTCACGGAGTACGACCTGATCGAGGGCGAGTCGCTCTTCGATCCCTACCTCGTACCCCTGAACGCTGCCCAGGAGGCCCGCATGCTGGACCTCGCCGGGCGCATTCTGATGATCTCGCTGCACGAGCACCCTCACCTCTTCCCGGCAAAAGCCGACCAGATCCGCGCCTACGACTCCGAGGGGCGCGTGCACACAGCCTACGAGGCGCTGGCCGACTCGTACTGGGACTGCGTCTTCGACAACTTCCTCGACGGCGCGGCCTGCATCACGTCGAAGAACGGGTGGAAGTGGGACGATGTGATCTACGACATGGGGATGCGCTTCTGCGACCTCGCGCACCAGGACTTCATCATCAGGTGCGAGGGCGTGGACGACATCCACCGGGCGCATCGCGAGGGCAGGATGGCGCTGGTGGCGGCCCAGGAAGGCGCTGCCATGATCGAGAACGAACTCGACCGGATCGAGATCCTGTACGGGATCGGCCTGCGCGTCCTGGGGATCACCTACAGCGAGTCCAACGCGCTGGGGACGGGGCTCAAGGAGACGCGCGACGGCGGACTGACCTCGTTCGGGCACAAGGCGGTGACGCGGATGAACGATGTCGGCCTGGCGATCGACTGCGCGCACGCGAGCGACCGGACGACGCTGGACACGGTCGAGGTGAGCCGCCATCCGATCTTCCTCACGCACACCGGGGCCCGCGGGCTGTGGAACATCAAGCGCCTGGCACCCGACAACGTCATTCGCGCGGTGGCGGACAAGGGCGGCGTGATCGGGATCGAAGCCGCTCCGCACACCACGGTCTCGCCGCAGCACCGGCGCCACGGCATCGAGTCCTTCATGGACCACTTCGAGTACGTGAAGGATCTGGTGGGCATCGATCACGTCGCTTTCGGCCCGGACACCCTGTACGGGGACCACGTCGGGCTGCACAAGGTCTACTCCGCGGCGCTCTCCATCGACGAGACCCACGACGCCGGGGGCGGGGAGCAGCCCGAGCACATCCCGGTGGACTACGTGCGCGGCATCGAGAACCCGACGGAGGGGTCGAAGAACATCCTGCGCTGGCTCGTGCGGGAGGGCTACGGCGACGAGGACATCGCGAAGGTGATGGGCGAGAACATCATGCGGGTGCTCAAGGAGGCGTGGCAGTGAGCGCGCACGAGGAGCCGAGCCGCGTGCCGATCGTCTCCATGATCCTGATGGCGATCTTCCTGGTCGGCGGCAGCATCGGCCTGCTGGCGGACTGGCCGGCCGGACCGGGCAATCTCGACTGGGGTGTCTGGGTCGTTCTTTTCGGCGGATACGCCTATGTGATCGGGGCGGCCGTCTTTCATGCCCGCACCGGGCGCTGATATGTCTACAGCGGCCCTCTACACCGTAATTCTCGTCCTCTACTTCTCGGCTCTCATGGGGCTCGGGATCTGGTTCAACCGCCGCAACCGGTCCCGGCAGGAGTTTTTCCTCGCCCGGGGCGACCTCGGTCCGGCCACCCTGGGGTTCTCCTACTCGGCCACGCAGATGAGCGGCAGCTCCTACATGGGCGCCGTCGGCACGGAGCGGGAATTGGGGTACAACTTCGCTCCGGCGGGGGTGTCCTCGGCGGCGGCGGCGTGGTTCACGTACATCCTGCTGGGCGAGAAGCTGCGCCGGGTCGCGTCGAGGATTCGCTGCACGACCATCGTGGACGTCTTCGAGGCCCGCTACCAGGGCAGGGCGGTGGCGATGACCGCGACCGGGCTCATGCTCGTGGCCTTCATCCCGCTGATCGCGGCCCAGCTCAAGGCCGCGGGCAACCTCTTCGAGGTGCTGCTCGGGATGCCGTACCTGCTGGGCCTGGTCGTCTTCGGCGGGATCGTGATCCTGTACACCGTGATCGGGGGGATGCACGCGGTCGCGTGGACCGACCTGATCCAGGGCTCGATCATGATCGTGGGCTTCGCGGTGCTCGCGCCCGTGGCCGTGAACGCGGCGGGCGGTTTCTCCGAGATGCACCTGCGCTACGCCGAGTTCAACCCCGAGGGGATCTCGTTCCTGGGGGGGATGCCGGCGCTGTGGGTGGTGTCGTCGTTTCTGGTCTGGGGGTTTTTTCAGATTGGCGGGGCGCCGGCGGCGGTCACGCGATTCCTCATCCCCAAGGACCGGGGAACGTTACGGCGCGCGCTCGTGTTTTCGATCGCGTTTTCGTCGTTCATTTTCATCGGCTCGACGCTGATCGCGATTGCTTCCGGCGTGTTGCTCCCCAACCTGGAGCAGTCGGATCTGGCGCTCCCCACGCTTGTTCAACTGCTCCTGCATCCCTTGTTCGGCGGGATCCTCGTGGCGGCCGTGCTGGGCGCGACCATGTCGACGATCGACTCGGTGCTTCTGCTGGCGAGCTCCCTGGTGGTGGAGAACCTGTATGTGCCGCTGTCCGGGCGCGAAGTGTCCCAGGAGAGGGGGGTCAGGCTGGCGCGGTGGACGACGCTGGGGATCGGGGCGGTCGCGATGGCGGTGGCCGTGGATCCGCCCGCGACCATCCTCTTCATCGTGACGATGTCGTTCAGCCTGCTGGCGTCGGCGTTCACCTTCCCGCTTCTGCTCGGGATGTGGTGGCCGCGGGCGACCCGGGCGGGGGGCCTGGCGGCGATGATCGGCGGAGCGGCCTTCTGCGTGCTGTGGTACGTCCTCGGCTACCTGGAACACGGCACCTTCGACAACTGGATCGCCGGGCTCTGGCCTGCGCTGATCGGGCCGCTGGTGTCGCTGGTGTTGCTGGTGGCGGTGAGTCTGGTCACGGCGCCGCCGCCGCGGGAGGTGCACGAGGTGTTTTTTGCGGAGTGAGGGTAGCGGGTCCGCGTGAGCTCCCCGCACGTGCGGGTCTCCGGAACTGGCTCCACCGAGCACAGATCCGATCAAGGCCCGAGGGAAGCTGGCCCCAGCGGGCCTTCCCCCCTTGGCTCTCGTCCAACACCAGGCGATGTGCCTACCTTGTGGTGCTGGAGCCAGGAGAAGTGATTGCGTTGCTGATTCCGGGAATTGAGCGCCTGCAAGGAGGCACACGGATGGTATCCCCAAGTCGTTTCCTTTGTTTCCTGGCGGTCCCCTCCCTGCTACTTGCCCTGGTGCCGGCCCTGACCCACACGCCCGCCCACGCCCAGGAAGCGTGGACCGTGGAGGCCCACACGGGACCGGTCCGCCCGCTCGCCTTCGACGCCACCGAAGGCACCTGGATGAGCGTGGATGTCTCGCCCGATGGCCAGCAGGTCGTCTTCGACCTCCTCGGCACGATCTACGAGATGCCGGTCGTGGGCGGAGAAGCCGTCGCCCTGACCACGGGACGCTCCTGGAACCTGTCTCCCCGTTACAGTCCCGACGGGGGCCGGATCGCGTTTTCGTCCGACCGTAGCGGGAGCCACCAGATCTGGGTGCTGGAACGGGGGTCGGGCGAGGTGAAAGCGGTGTCCGACTGGCCGGGTGCGAACATCCACCGGCCCTCCTGGTCGAGCGACGGCGAGTGGATCTACGCCGGCGTGTCCGGAGACGGGATACGGAGCCAGCTGGTCGCGTTCAGCGTCGACGGCGACGAACGGGAATCGCTGGTCGCGGGAAACGGGCCGGTAAACGGAGCCCAGCCGATGCCGGGAGGTCGCCGCTTCCTCTTCGAACATCACAGTCAGGCAACGTATCCGTTCGGCTTCAATCCGTATGTGATTCCGACCGGGGGCGCCCGCATCGAGGCCTTCGACGAGGTGACGGGTACGTCGGAGATCGTCGTGGAGCGGCCCGGCGGCGCTTTCCAGCCGGCGCTGTCCCCGGACGGCGACTTCCTCGCCTACGTGCACCGCGGACTGGAAGGTACGGTCCTGATGCTGCTCAACATGAACACCCGCGAGGAACGGGTCCTGCTGGACGGCCTCGATCGGGACCGGCAGGACACGCGACAGGCGTACGGCCCCTACCCGAACCTGGACTGGTACCCCGACGGGAGCGGCGTCGTGCTGGGGTTCGAGGGCGGACTTGCTTCCGTGGACCTCGCCACCGGCACCATCTGGCGCATCCCCTTCAACGCGCCGGTGCGCCGTGACATGTCCGAGACCATCCGTTTCGCGACGGAGCTTCCCGAGGAGCGGGCGCGCACGCGCACGCATCGATGGGGGCTCCGCACATCCGGTGGCATCATCTCGGAAGCCCTCGGCGATCTGTGGCTTCACGACGGGAGCGGCGCGCGCAACCTCACGCGGTCCGAGGCGCACGAGACCAGCCCGGCCGTCGATCCGGTGTCCGGGGCAATCTACTTCGCATCCTGGACGGATGAAGCCCTGGGGTCGGTGCGGCGCATGGACCTTGCGGGCGGCGGGGACGGACAGACCGGGCCGGTCACGGACATCGCGTCCCAGTACGGGGCCGTGGCGGTGTCTCCGGACGGGACCGAAATCGCGTTTGTGCGCGGGACGGGCGGTCTGCACCAGGGCAGGTGGCTGTCGAACCAGACCCGGTTCGAACTGGTGCTTCAGGGCCCGGACGGCGAACGACGCCTGACCGGTGTCGAGGGGCAGCCGCTGGAGTACGCCAACATCGCCGGAAAGATCCCGCCGGCGGTCGTCTTCGGGCCCGAGGGCCGGGCGATCCACTTCACCGAGTTCGAGGACGGGGTGCTGGTTCTCAAGCGCATCGAGAAGGACGGATCCGGCGAACGCCTCCTCTACGTGTTCCCCCATGCGGTGGCCGCCGTGCCGTCCCCGGACCTGGAGTGGATCGCGCTGCGCGAGTATCACCGCAGCTTCATCACGCGGTTCGAGGCCGGGGACTCGCCGGCCACCGTGTCGCCGTACGAGGGGCAGGGCCGCTCCTACCGGGTCGATGCGGAAGACGGCGGCTACATGGTGTGGTCCGGTGACGGGGAGACCCTGGGATGGACCCGCGGCACCGGCTTCTACGAGAAGACGGTGGACGAGATCGTCGATGGCGCCGAGTCGGGGGCTTCCGGTGCCGGCGCGGCCGAGGGGGCGGGGGCGCGGGTCCCGGGCTCGACGGCGCGCCGCACCGAGCTCTCGATCGAGTACGACGTCGACCGCCCGGAGGGAATGATGGCGCTCACCGGTGCCCGCGTCGTCACCATGGACTCCTCCCGCACCGTCCTCGAGAGCGCCACCGTGCTGATCGACGGGGCACGGATCGCGGCCATCGGGCCGGATGTCGAAATCCCCCCCGCGGCACGCGTCTACGATGTGCGCGGCACGACCATCATTCCCGGCCTGGTGGACGCCCACGCGCATCCCCACATCGACCACTCCGCGCTGCACGTGACCGAGCAGGCCCCCGGGTACCTGAGCGGACCCGTCGCATACGGCGTCACCACCATGGTCGAGGTCTACGGCAACGAGTACCGGGACGGGTGGATGACCGACATGATCCGTTCCGGCAAGATGACGGGGCCGCGGTTCCTCACCACGGGCTCGGTCATCTACGGGAGGAGGTACGGGGGCCGGCTGCGCATGTTCCGTCCCATCGAGACACTCGACGACGCCCGGGAACAGCTTCGCTGGAACCGCGACCACGGTGCCATCGCCGTCAAGGACTACGCCCAGGCGACACGCAAGCGGCGGCATCTGGTGGCAACGGCGGCACGCGAGCTGGGGCTCAACGTCCTGTCCGAGTCGTCCGCCAACCCGCAGATGAATCTCACCCAGATCATGGACGGTGTGACCGGGATCGAGCACTCGATGGGACTCGCCCCCTTCCACGACGATGTGGTGCGCTTCTGGCAGGGCACCGACGCCGGGATGACCCCGACCCTGCTCGTGGTCTACAACGGCCCCATGGGCGAGGGATGGTTTCACCAGGCGAACAAGCTGTGGGAGGATCCGAAGCTCACCCGCTTCATCGACCCCATGTCGCTCATGCGCATAAGGAATACCACTCACCTGTGGCCCGACGACATGTACGCCTGGGACATGGCCCGCGAGTTGCGGAAGCTCTACAACGCCGGCACCTCACTCCAGCTGGGGGCCCACGGGCAGATGATGGGACTCGGCACCCACTGGGAACTGGAGCTCTTCCAGGAAGGCGACTTCCGCCCGGCGGAGATTCTCGAGATCGCCACCATCCGGGGCGCCCAGCAGCACGGGCTCGACGCCCGGATCGGCTCTCTCGAGGTCGGCAAGCTGGCCGATCTGGTCGTTCTCGACGCCAATCCTCTGCTCGACATCCGCAACGCGGCCCGGATCCGCTATGTGATGAAGGGCGGGGTGCTTCACAGCGGCGAGGACGCGGCCCGGGTGTGGCCGAATCCGCGTCCGGCGGGGCGGCAGTATTTCATGCGGTAGCCCACAAAGCTATCCTGTCAGCCATGACCACCACCCCCCACCCACAACGGCACCTCGGGCTCCTCGGTGCGACCGGCATTGGAGTAGGCGCAATCGTGGGGGGCGGCATCCTCGCCCTCGCCGGGGTGGCCTTCCAGACGACGGGTCCCAGCGCGATCCTCGCCTTCGCCCTCAACGGTGGAATCGCGTTTTTGACGGTGTTCTCCTACGCCGAACTCGCAAGCCGGTTCCCGCAGTCGGGCGGGACCTACACCTACGCGCGCAAGATCCTCACGGTCGAGGCCGCCTTCGCGGTTGGCTGGGTGGTCTGGTTCGCCTCGGTGGTCGCGGCGGTGCTCTACGCTCTCGGCTTTGCCGTCTTCCTCGCGCCCTTCCTGCAGCAGATGGTGATCCTGGTGGCCGGGGAAGCGCCGGCCTTCCTGGGTGGCCGTGGCGCGCTGGTCACCTATGCGCTGGCCGCCCTGGGGTTCTACGTGTGGCGCCTGACCCGCTCGGCGTCCGGCGGCGGCCAATGGGAGACGATCGGGAAGGTCGTCGTTTTCGCGGTGATCGTTGTCGCCGGGTTCTTCGCGCTCTTCGCCGATCCCCCCGCGCCCGGCGAGCTGGCCGCTCGGTTCCGGCCCTTCTTCTCGGAGGGCTTTGCCGGCCTCGCGCAAGCCATGGGGTACACCTTCATCGCACTGCAGGGGTTCGACCTGATCGCGGCCGTGGGCGGCGAGGTTCGCGACGCCGAGCGCAACGTTCCCCGCGCGATGTTCCTGTCGCTCGGCACCGCGCTCGTCATCTACCTGCCGCTTCTTTTCCTCATCGTCGCGGTGGGTGCCCCTGACGGATCCGTGGCCGGGATGGCGGCCGAAAATCCCGAGATCCTGATCGCCGTCGCCGCGCGCAACTTCATGGGCTCGGCCGGCTATTGGCTCGTTGTGGCGGCAGGGCTCCTGTCGATGCTCTCCGCGATGCAGGCGAACCTCCTGGCGGCGTCGCGCTTCGCCCGTACGATGGGGTCCGACCGGACCCTGCCCCAGCGCTATTCGCGGCTCGCTCCCGGCACCGGTACGCCCACCGCGGCGATCCGCCTTTCCGGCGCCGTCGTGGCCTTTCTCATCATTGCGGTTCCCAACGTCGCCGTCGCGGGCGCCGTCGCGAGCCTCATCTTCCTCGCCTGTTTCGCTCTGACCCACGGAATCGGCTACCTGGCCCGCAGGCGCACGGGACGGCCCGCCGGCTTCCGCGCTCCCCTGTTCCCGTCGATCCCGGTCGTTGGCGGCACGGCCTGCGTCGCGATCGCCCTCTACCAGGCGGTCGCGGTGCCGCAGGCGGGCGTGCTGGCGGCCCTCTGGCTCAGCGTCGGCGCGATATTCTATGCGCTCCATCTCGCTCCGCGCGCCCGTGTGGTCGATGCGTCGTCCGAAGGGCTCGACCCTCAGATGATGCGGTTGCGGGGCCGCCGCCCCGTCGTGCTGACCCCCATCGCCAATCCGGCGAGCGCCGAGATGCTGGTGACCATGGCGAAGGCCCTCGCGCCTCCCGACGTCTCGCGGGTACAGCTCCTTTCCGTGGTGGGCCTGGCGGATGAGGATTCAAGGGACGGACTGTCACGGGGGGTTCGCGATGCCCAGGCGGTGCTCGGCGGGGCGCTCAGCACGGCCCTGAATGTGAATCTGAGACCGGAAGCGCTGATCACGCTGCACAAGGACCCGTGGCGTGAAATCGCCAGGGTCGCCGAGGCGTCCCGCTGCGAGAGTATCCTGCTGGGCGTCGGCCACCTCGACGATTCCCTGATGACGGGCCCGCTCGCCCGGCTCATCGGCAGGGTCGACTCCGATGTGGTGATCATGCGCGCGCCCCCGGACTGGAAACCCGAGCAGGCCCGCCGGATCCTGGTCCCGTCAAGGGGCGGGCGCGACCAGAGCCCCGTGCGTGCGCGTCTCCTCGGCAGCCTGGTCCGGACCGCGCACCGCGACATCGCGTACATGGGCGTCGTCTCCGCGGGGATGGGGGGAGGCGTGCACAAGAGGGCGATGCGCGACCTCGAACGGCTGGCCTGGGACGAGGTGGGAGAGGATGCCCACGCCGAACTGGTCGTAAGCGAGGATGTGGTGGCGCAGGTGTCGAAGCGCGTCGACGACGCCGACCTTCTCGTCCTGGGATTTCACCGTCGTGGACGCCGCCGCGCGGTCTTCAGCAGCCTCATGCTCAGGATCGCCCGGGCGACCACGTGTCCGCTGGTGATGATCAGCCACCGGCGGGGCGCGTCCGTGTTGCCGGACACGTCGCTGCTGACGAGGGCACCCATGCCGAAGAAGTAGCCGTCCACGGGCCGCCCGGCCCCGGCCCGGTCGCCGCGTCACCGTCTCCCCGGCCCCGGCTACCGTCCCTCCGCCTCCCCAAGCAGCCCACGGTACACCGCTGCCGCCGAATCCACCCGCGACAGGAAGTGTTCACGCTCCGCGGCCGTGACCCACCGGTCCCGATCCACCACCCGAGCCCGGAACGCCTCCACGGACGCCAGCAGGAAACGGATGTCGTCGGCCGAGCGGTATTCCCGTCCCCCCGCGACAACCCACACCGGGCTGGTCTGGGCGAAGGCGTAGCCGTCGGCGACCAGGGGCGAAGCGGGTCCCAGCGCCCGCGCCGCGATCCATCCGCCGTCCTCCAGGCGCACCCGGCTCTCCACCGTGAATCGCTCACCCCGCCCTTCGGCGTCATGCACCGCGACAACCGTCCCGTTGACGACGATTTCGACGTTGTCCAGGGGGCTGGATGAGGCCGCCTGAACCTCCACCAACCGCTCCCCCCCGCCCCCTTCCGGCACGCGGATCTCGCCGCCGGGCTCCACCCCGTCCACCGTGAGGAAGAGCAGGGGACCATTCGTCGCGAAGGTGCGCCGTTCCCGCACGGCCCCGAGCCACCGGTCCACCGAGAGAGCGCCGTCGAGACGGGCGTAGGTGCGGCTCGCACCGGGGCCGGGATCGCGCCACACGTCCGAGAAGTTGTCCGAGCCCCCGGTGGCGGCGATGCGGAACCCCGCGTTCAACAAGCGGTAGTACATCACCGCGTTGTCGAGCTCATCGTACCAGAAACAGATCACGTCGTAGAAGTAGCCCTCTCCCAGGGCGGCATCCACGGGGATCTCCGACGCGCTCACCTGCTCGGGCGTGGCGACCGGGCCGTTGAATGGGTGCATGAAGCCGCCCGTGCCGCCCTGCTCCCGCGCCGCCGCCAGGTAGTCCGCGTTCAGCACGTCGGCCGCGAACGGGGTGTTCCCCGCGCCCCCCACCAGCGGCGTGATGAACTCGTTGACCCCCGCGAGGCCCACGTGCCCGAACGAACCCCTGAACTCCTGCGCGTACTGGAGGATGTGCTCATCGGTGGACAGGGGATGGGGGCTCCCCGTCAGGTCGTCCCAGCGCCCCATGAGACGGGTCCCGTCCATGTGGATCAGCGCGATCGAGACACGCAGGTCCTCGCTGACGAGGTCGTTGAAGAAGTCCTCGTGAGTAAGGCCGAAGCGTCCCTGGTGCAGGTCGTGGACGTGCGTGTCGCCCGCAAACCAGCCGGCCTCCCGGGCGTCCAGGAGGCGTTCGAGTTCCAGCACGGCGTCGGCGCGGCCGCCGGGAGGAACGTCCACCGTGACCGTCACGGGCCGGTACTCCATTCCCTTGCGCGCGTGGACCGTCACAGCGCCCGCGGGCACCTCGACCTCGAACGTGCCCGTCGTGCGGAAGTAGTGGGTCTCGGTGGGGGTGAGGACGCGGTGGAAGCCGTCGCGGGGAGCGTAGCCGCGCCCGTCGGCGGCGATCACCGACACGCGGGCGGGAACATCCGCCCCCCCGGGCCCGGGGACCCGTCCACGGATCCAACCCGTCGGGGAAAGATGCTCGCGGTCACCCACGTCAAGCGTCCGCCACGAGGCCCGCGCACCCCCCGAGACCGCCATCACGTGCAGCTCGGCAGGACCCCGTTCATTCGACACGAAGGCGATCTCCGTGCCACTGGGGCTCACGCGCGGCGTGAGTTCATGGCTGATCCCGCCGGTGAGGCGAAGCGGGTTGCCCCCGTCGGCCGCGATCAGCACGAGGTCGTTCGATCCGGCATCGTCCGACACGAAGACCAGGCCCCGGCCGTCCGGCAGCCAGTCGGGCCTGGCCCGGTAGGCGGTTTCCTCGTCGCGCACCAGGACCGCTGTCGCGCCGGATCCGCCCCCGCCCGCCGCCCGCGTCCAAATCGCCCCGCTCCCGGTCACGCCCGGGGACGGCGCCACATAGGCCAGGACCCCTTGCGCGGAGACCCTGGGCTGGTACTGGTTGCCTCGCCCCTCCACCACCGCTTCCCGCACCCCCGTGGCCACCTCGATCCGGTGAATGTCCATGCCCGTCCCCGCCGTCGCGAAGTAGACGAAGCGGCCGTCCGGTCCCCACGCGGGCTGCACATCCACCCCGCCGCCCTCCACCAGCACCGTCACGGCTCCCCCGTCCACCTCCAGCAGCGCGATGTCCAGGCCCTCACCGGTCTCCACCGTCATCACGATGCGCGATCCGTCGGGGCTCCAACTCGGCTCGAAGTGGTACCAGGGCCCCCGGGTGAGCTGCTCGGCGGCGCCCCCGGCGGCCGGAATGCGCCAGATGTCGCCCGCCATCGCGAAGGCGATCCATCGTCCATCGGGTGACCATGCCGGGCTCATCGGCCCGGTACTCACGGGGGGGAGCATGTGCAGTTCACCACGGATGTTCCCCCGGAGGCTCGGATAGCGCAGCACGGAAGCGCGATTCTGCTCCCGGGGCGCCGGATCGGAAACCTCGGGGGCATCCGGCACGGAGGGCCCGGCGCAGCCCGCGGTCAGCGCCAGAGCCGCCAGTCCATGACAGAGACCCCTGCCGCATCGGGTCGACGAGACGGTGACGTGCATCGGAAATCTCCGTTCGGGTTGGATGCCGGAGTACGCCGGGCGATTCCGCCGGTTCCGGCAGCGGCGGCGAAGTGTCCCGCCGCCTCTGATTTGCCTGTCGGGCGAACTTGGCGCAAGATCAAGGCAAACCTCCCCAGACGGACTTCGGAGTCATGAACATTCGCCCGGCCCACGCCCTCCCCCTCGCGGCTCCCGCCGTCGCCCTGGCCCTTCTTCTCGCCCCGGCCCCGGCCGCCTCCCAGGAGGTTGACTATCATCGGGCGGAGCTCCTGCTCGGGTGGCACACGTCCCCGCTGATCGCGGGCGGCCCCGTCGCCCCCAACTGGATCCACGACACGGACCGATTCTGGTACCGCAACAATACGGGCTCGGGACACGAATTCACCTTCGTCGACCCGGCGGCCAACGTGAAGCGGCCTCTCTTCGACCACTACCGCCTGGCCGCGGCTCTGTCGCTGGCCGCCGACACCAGCTACGTCCCCGAAAAGCTGCCCTTCGACGACTTCGACTTCGTGGACGGCGACGAGGGCCGGATCGAATTCGCGAGCGGTGCGAAGCATTTCGAGTGCGACATCGGCGCGTACATGTGCCAGGCGGGGGACACCCTGCCCGACGACACGCCCTTCGTGGAATCCCCCGACGAGCGCTGGGAAGCGTTCGTTACCGACCACAACCTCTTCGTGCGGCCCGCGGGCGGTGGCGACACAATCCAGCTGACCACCGACGGCGAGGAGTTCAACGGCTACGGCCGCGCCTACCCGCGCCCCAACGACGTCAGGAACAAGGTCGTGCGCCGGCCCGACGTCCATTGGTCCCCCGACTCGCGCAAACTCCTCGTCCAGCGGATGGACCAGCGCGGCGTCGAACATCACCACTACGTCTCCTACACGCCTCAGCGAACGGTGCACTACTCGCAGCCCTACGCGCTGCCGGGTGACTCGATCGTGCCTCTGCCCGCCTTCCACATCCTCGACATCGGCGCGACCCTCGCGGCCGATGGAGCGGACGGCGGAACCGACGGGAGCGGTGGCAACAGCGGCGATCGGCCGGCGACTCGCCCGGCCCCGACCAACGTCCGGGTGGTGCTCGAGCCGCGGCCGAACCGACTCCAACTGTCCGGATCCCAGGTCGACTCGCTCTGGTCCGCCGACTCGCGCTTCGCGTACGTGAACTGGGAGACCCGCGCATCGAAGACCAACCACCTGGCCGAGGTGGACGCGGCCACGGGCGAGTTCCGGATCATCGCCGGCGACGCCTCGAGCACATGGGTGGAGTTCTCACAGCGCAATCCGACCTCCTGGTTCGTCTCCGAGAGCACCGACGACGCCTTCTGGTGGTCGGAGCGGGACGGCTGGGCGCACATCTGGCGCTTCTCGAAGGACGGGGCCGTCAAGAACCAGGTCACGTCCGGCCCCTGGGCCGTCGGCGCGATATGGCACGTGGACGAAGCCAACCGCCACATCTACTTCACCGCCTACGGCCGCGAAGAGGGGGTGCCGTACTACGGCCGCCTCTACCGGATCGGCTACGACGGCGGCGGCCTTGCGACGGTGGCGGGCGAAGTGGGCAACCACCAGGTCACGGTTTCTCCATCGGGACGGTATTTCGTGGACACCTATTCCACCATCGGCGACCCTCCGGTTTCGCTGCTGCGCCGCCTGGCGGACGGCAACGTGATCCGCACCCTGGAGACCGTCGACATCTCCAGGCTGGAAGCGGTGGGGTGGCGCGCTCCGGAGGTCTTCACGGTGAAAGCCCGGGACGGCGTCACCGACATCTACGGCCTGATCCATTTCCCCGGGAACCTCGACGAGTCCGGGCTCCATCCCGTGATCGACCACATCTACCCCGGTCCGCAGGTGGGGAGCGTCGGCTCGTGGACCTTCAAGTCGGGCGGCGAGGACTTCTCGCTGGCGAAGCTCGGCTTCGTCGTCATCCAGCTCGACCATCTGGGCACCCCGCACCGCTCCAAGGCGTTCCACGACGTCTACTACGGCGACTTCAACGACAACGGCCTGCCCGACCACGTCACCGCGATCAAGCAGCTGGCCGCCCGCTACCCCTTCATGGACCTCGACCGGGTGGGTATCTACGGCCACTCCGGCGGAGGCTTCGCGTCGACCGACGCCATGTTCAAGTACCCGGATTTCTTCCACGTGGCGGTCTCCGGGGCGGGGAACCACGACAATGCCAGCTACAACATCTACTGGGCCGAGAAGTACCAGGGGCTCCTCGTGGCCGACTCGGCGAGCGGCACGACCAACTTCACCGACGAGGCCAACAAGACCCACGTCGCCAATCTGAAGGGGAAGCTCCTCCTGATGCACGGCGACATGGACGACAACGTGCACCCGGCCATGACCGTGCAACTGATCGACGAGCTCACCAAGGCGAACAAGGACTACGACCTGGTGTGGGCCCCCGACCGGGCACACGGACTGAACGAGCCCTACTTCATCCGGAGACGGTGGGACTACTTCGTGCAACACCTGCTGGGCGCCCAGCCGCCCGTGGAGTACGAGATCACACGGCCTGTCAACTAACGTCTACATTGTGTACTGCCGCCCCGCGACTCCAACGCCGCCCCGCGCTCCTAAGATTTTAGTTGACATTCGGCGGACCGCTCATTAACGTCCCCATGAGAACACGGGAGTCGGGATCGGGGGGCGCTGGCGGATGAAACCGGGAGCGCCTCCGGCCCGGAACATCTCCACGATCTGACGAGGGATACCTTGGGCCGCACGCTGACCGGACGGGAAATGGACATCATGGCCGTCCTCTGGGACCTGGAATCGGCCACCGTCGCCGAGGTCAGGGGCCGTCTGGATGACGACCTGGCGTACAACACGGTCCTCACCATCCTCCGCATCCTGGAGGCCAAGGGGCTTGTCGGCCACGTGAAAGTCGGACGCGCTCACCGCTACCACCCATACCTGGGGCGGGAAGAGGCCGGGCGATCCGTGCTTGGTCGTCTCCGCGACAAGGTCTTTTCCGGATCCGCCGAACTCCTCATGACCCAACTCGTGTCGGAAGAACAGCTGTCTCCCGAGGCCGTGACAAGGCTGCGGGAGTTGCTGGACAAGCGCATGGCGGAGCTGGACCGCTCCAAGAAGGAGGAAGAGGAATGACTGCTGCATGGATGCTTTGGTCGATAGGAGCAGGTCTGCTGTTCCTCGTCGCGGGGCTGGCCGCCGAGCGGCTGCTGAACGGGGGCCGCCGGTGGGTGTGGGCCGCCGCCGGGGCCGGGACCGTCCTCCTCCCGGCGGTCAGGTTGCTCTCAAGCGGGGGTCGACCGGAGGCGCTGCCCGCCGGGCCGCCCATCGCGC
Source organism: Gemmatimonadetes bacterium bin94 (assembly GCA_002238865.1). Lineage (GTDB taxonomy): Bacteria > Gemmatimonadota > Gemmatimonadetes > Longimicrobiales > Gaopeijiaceae > Bin94. The sequence continues at coordinate 61,228 of MPNE01000009.1, forward strand.
TCGAACCGCTCGCGATCACGGTGTCGCGCGACTCCGCCCTGCACTCCCTCGACGAGACGCTGCTCTTCGGGTGGGTCGTACTCTCTTCGCTGTTGATGGTCGCGGCTCTGGTCGCGGCTGCACGGTTCGTTCGCCGCCGGAGATCCTGGGAAGCCGGGGAGCTGCTCCGGCGCGACGTGCTGTGGTCCCGCCGTTCCGGGCCGGCCGTCGTGGGACTGCTCAGATCGTCCATCGTGCTCCCCGAGTGGGTGCGGGGGGCCGGCGAGGCACGGCAGGAGCTGATCCTGACCCACGAGGAGGAGCACCTGAAGGCGCACGATGTCCAGCTCAGGTTCCTCGCCGCCGCATTGCTCGTGGCGTTCCCGTGGAACCCGGCGCTATGGTTCCAATACCGCCGGCTGGGTCTGGCCCTGGACATCGACTGCGACCGCCGTGTCATCAAGCGCTGGCCGCAACGGCTGCATCTGTACGGCGATCTGCTGCTCCGTGTGGGGGCCAGGGGCGGCAACATGCCGGGCATTGCAGTGGCGGCGCTCGCCGAGCAGCCCTCCCTCCTGGAGCGCCGTATCCGGGCGCTGCTGCGGAAGGCTCCCGAAATCCGGATGGCCCAGGCTGCCTTCCTGGTCTTCGGCGCCATCCTGGTCATCGGCATCGCCGTCATGAGCCCCGGAATCACCAGCGACGGGGCCGACCTGTCGTCCGAGCCCGCGTTTACGCCGTTCACGGTTGCTCCCGACTACACCAACGCGAGCGAGGTCAGGCGAGCGCTGGAGAGCGAATACCCGCCGCTCCTCCGGGACGCGGGCATTGGCGGCACGGTTCTGGTCTGGTTCTTCATTGACGAGGCCGGCACGGTCCGGAATTCCTTCGTCAACGAGAGCTCCGGCAGCGAAGCGCTGGACGAAGCGGCGCTCCGCGTGGCGCCCGTCTTCAAGTTCACGCCCGCCCTGAACCGGGACCGGGCGGTGCCCGTGTGGGTCTCGCTGCCCATCACCTTCACGTCGCAGGGGGGACGGGCGGCAGAGGGTGAAGGTGCCGAAACGGAGGCGGCGGAAGCGGCCGTGACGGAGGCGGGCGCCGGGCCGGATCCGTCCGCCGGACCCGTGGTCACCCCGTACACCGTGGCACCCGACTACACCAACCCGAGCGAGATCAGGCAAGCAATGGAGAGCGAATATCCGCCGCTCTTCCGAGACGCGGGCATTGGCGGCACGGTTCAAGTCTGGTTCTTCATCGACGAGAGTGGAGAGGTCCGGGAGGCCGCCGTGAAGGAGAGTTCCGGCAGCGAGGCGCTGGACGAAGCGGCGCTCCGCGTGGCGCCCGTCTTCAAGTTCACGCCCGCCATGAACCGGGACAGAGCGGTGCCGGTGTGGGTCTCGCTGCCCATCACCTTCACGACCCGGTAGCCGCGGACAGGGGAGCCTTCCCGCCAGCGCGTGCAGGGGGCCATACTTCCAGCCATGGCCTCTTCACATGTCGGACTCCGTGCGCCCCTGACCTTCACGCCCCTGCTCAAGGACTACCTCTGGGGCGGTGACCGGCTGGTGCGGCTCCTGGGCAGGAATCTGCCGGACGGAGCGATCGCCGAGAGCTGGGAGATTTCCGGTTATCCCGGTACCGCGTCGGTGGTGGACGGGGGTCCGCTCAAGGGTCGCGATCTGCCCGGCCTTGTTGCCGACTACGGAGTCGATCTTGTCGGTCGCCGCGGGCGGTGGGCAGTCGAGCGAGGAATGTTCCCCCTCCTGATCAAGCTCCTGGATGCCAGCCACGCGCTCTCCGTGCAGGTACACCCCGACGACGAATACGCCGCCGCGCACCACCCGGGCGAAGTGGGGAAGACGGAGATGTGGTACATCCTCCACGCCGAAGCAGGGGCGCGGATCATTCATGGCCTGAGCCCCGGGATCGACCGCGCGGCACTGCGCCGGGCCGTGTCGGAGGGGAGGCTCCAGGACTGCCTGAACCGGGTGGCCGTGCGTCCGGGAGATTCGGTGCTGGTTCCGGCCGGGACCGTGCACGGGATCCTCTCGGGGATCGTTCTGGTGGAAGTCCAGCAAAGCTCGGACCGAACGTACCGGATCCACGATTGGGATCGGGTCGGACCCGATGGCGCGCCGCGCCCACTGCACCTCGACCGTGCACTGGACGTGATCGATTTCAAGAGCGTGCCCGCCCTCGTGGAGCCGCGGTTGGCCGCGGCTGGCGGCGGCTGGCGGCGCGAGGTCGTGGCCGAGTGTGACGACTTCGTGGTGGAGCGGGTGGGGGTGGAGGCGGGCGCCGTCTTCGAGGCCGACCTTGACGGGGAGACGTTCGAGGCCTGGGGTGTCCTGTCCGGGTCGGCATCCCTCCTCACCGCCCACGACCGCGCCATGCACATGGAGGTGGCGCGGTTCGCGCTCCTGCCCGCGACGATGGGTCCGTTCGCGCTGCGGGCCGCGACGGATGTGGTCGCGCTTCGTGCCTACCTGCCGTGAAAACGGGCGGGCCGGCCCTGGAGGCCGGATCCGCCCGCGAGCAGCCCGTGGCCATACGCCTTCACAGTGCCCCGCCAGGGACTCGAACCCCGAACCTGCCGATTAAGAGTCGGATGCTCTACCAGTTGAGCTAGCAGGGCGAATTGAGCCGCTAAAGATATACTCCGGCGCGTCCCGGGCCAACGCTTCCGGAAGCGGGCCGCTCCCGACCGGGGTGCGAGCCGCGGGACCGGATGGGATGTCCCGGGACCACGGAGCCGTCAGCGCCACCGAGGGCGCTAACCGCACGCCGACATCTCGGGGTGGGCGGTCCACGACTCGAAGGATTCACCCTCGGCCGACAACTCGACGGCGACGGACTGTCCGGCTTCCACGTCGGTGCGTTCCGTGGGGCCGAGTTCGGGGCCGCCGGCGAGGTGGACCTCGACCCTGATGGCGCAGAGGGTGGCCTCGGTGGTGTTCTCGACCGTCCCTGTGAACGCGCTGCGAGCCGCGTCGTATGACAGGATCAGCCGGGCCCCGCGCCGGGTCGCGTCCCAGGTCTCGTCGCGTCCGATGTATTCGCCCGACTCTTCGCCCTCGCCGCCTTCGCCCTCTCCGGCGTGCTCGCCGCCCTCGCCGTGCTCATCGCCCTCCCGGCTCTCCGCGTGCTCGCCACCTTCGCGGCTCTCGACGCCGTGCTCGCCACCTTCGCCTTCGCCCTCTTCACCGTGCTCTTCGCTCGTGCCTTCACCCTCCGGCATGGCGTCGTCGGAGCCGTCCTGCTCAAGTGCGGGCGCGTCGCCGCCGGCTGCATCGGACTCGGGCTGGCCGCCGCAGGCAGCCAGGCCGAAAAGTGTCAGGATCGTGACCAGCGCGACGGGGACCGGCTTCCGGATCAGCTCTCTCATTTTTCCACGTCCATTCCGTGTGGGATTCAACTTCGGTTCCCGGTCGAACCGCCACGTGACCGGGTTCGGCGGGGACGGAAAAGGTAGGTTGGCGGTGCTCCGGGCAAAAGGGGCGCGCGTGTCGCCGGCCGCTGCCCGGAGCACCGCCTTCCGCGCTGTCAACCCCGTCCGCGGCCTGGGCGATCCCTTCCCCGGAACCGGTTCCCCGGGCGCCGGTCGACCCCGGGTTGCCGCCGTATCCCGCGCTGTCGCTCGAACCGTGGATCGCGCCGGATGCCTCGCTGGCGCACGGCGCCGCGTCGGTCCATCTGGCGCAGCTGTGCCCGCTGGTCCTCGCTGAGGATCTCCGTGAAGCGGTCCCGGAACGCGGTGGCGCCCGTCGCGAGCTCCTCGCGCAGCGCCGCGAGTTCCTGGCGAACGGCCTCCGGCTCCCGAATTCCGGCCCGGACCTCCGACGTCAGCGTCATGAAGCTGACGGTCCGGCTCGCGCGTTGCTCCAGCATGTCGACGCGGATCGACTCGAGTTGATCCCGCTGCGCCTGCGTCAGCTGAAGCTCGTCGGCGAGCCGGATGGCCCGCTCCACCGCGCTCGCCCCGGCGTTTCCGGAGCGCATGCCGGGACCCTGCCGCTGGGCCGTCAACTCCGATGCGCCGACGGCGACGGCCGCCACCAGCGCGAAGGCTGCGACGTTGGTGCGCTGGCACTTGAAAGGTGCGTTTATCATCTTATCCCCCCTGGACTTCCCGTTTTTGGTGATGCGTCTTTTCGGAACGGGCTTTAGCTTCCCCGTTAGGATCATTGACAGGCAGGGCGCCGAATCCGTTAGGGAAACGCAGATGTTCTTCAGGCAGATCGTCGACAGCAAGCTGGCCCAGTACGCATACCTCGCAGGGTGCCAGCGCACCCGGGAAGCGGTGCTGATCGACCCCGAACGGGATGTGGACCGGTACGTGGCGATTGCGCGAGGGGAGGGACTCAGGATCACCGCCGTGACGGAGACCCACATCCACGCCGACTTCCTGTCGGGTTGCCGCGAGTTCGTGAACCGATACGGCTGCCGCGCCTACCTCTCCGCCGAGGGAGGCCCCGGCTGGGAGTACGAATGGGCCCGGGGTCACGACCGGGTCACCCTTCTCCGCGACGGCGACCGTTTCACCGTGGGTGAGATCGACTTTCAGGCCGTGCACACCCCCGGCCACACGCCGGAGCACATGAGCTTCCTGATTACGGACCGTGGTGCGGGGGCCGGCGAGCCCATGGGGATGGTCTCGGGGGATTTCGTCTTCGTGGGTGATCTGGGTCGCCCGGACCTCCTGGAATCGGCTGCCGGCCACGCGGGGGAGATGGAGCCCTCGGCACGCCGCCTGCACGCTTCGGCGCTCGGCGTTTTCGAGCTTCCGGACTATCTGCGCATATGGCCCGGGCACGGCGCGGGAAGTGCGTGCGGCAAGGCGCTCGGCGCGGTCCCGGACACTACCGCCGGGTACGAGAAGCGCTACAGCCCCGCTCTGGCGGCGGTTCGGCGCGGCGAGGACGCATTCGTCTCGTACATCCTCGACGGACAGCCCGAACCTCCCCTGTACTTCGCCCGCATGAAGACCGAGAACCGGCGAGGGCCGGCGCTTCTCGGTCCGCTGCCCCGTCCCGGGCGGCTGTCGGGCACCGAACTCGCCGAAGTCGCTGCCGATCGCCACACGGTCGTCGTGGACACTCGCGGCGACCGCATGGGGTATTACGGCGGCCACATTCCGGGCTCCATCTACGCGCCGCTCGACAAGTCTTTCCCCACGGTGACCGGCAGCTACATCGACCCGGCCTCGCCGATCGTGCTCATCTGCAATGAGGGGCAGGTGGAGGAAGCCGTGCGCGATCTGGTCCGAATCGGCCTGGACCAGGTCACCGGGTGGGCCCCGCCCGAGGCACTGGAAGCGTTTCGCGCCGCGGGCGGAAGGCTCGCCAGCATCGAGGTCATCGACTTTCGGGAGGTGGGGCGCCGCGGGCCGGACCCGGGCGTTCAGGTCCTGGACGTGCGCCGCGCAACCGAATTTGCCGAGACCCGGGTCGACGGCGCCGCGAACATCGCCCATACCCGTCTGGCCGGCAGGCTCGATGAGCTTCCGCGCGACAAGGAGGTCCTGGTACACTGCCTCACCGGGGCGCGTGCGTCCGCGGCGGCCTCCCTCCTGGAACGGGAAGGGTTTCGGGTCGCCGCCGTCAACGACATCTTCGCCGATGCCTACCGTCGTGGATAACAGCAGCTCTCGTGCCGGACGGCCGCGCCCGCGGCAGTCAGCGCACCCGGCGTGGCGCGCGCGTCCGGCAGCCCGTGGATGGCCCGGCCAATGGACTCTGCTGGCAACCGTGCTCGCGACCGTCGCGCCGATGGCCACGGCGTGCGCCCAGTCCGATGGCGGCGAGGCCGAACGCCGGGCCGCCATGTTGCGGATGGTCGAAGGCGTCAAGGCCGACTACCCCGACGTGCGCACGATCTCCGCCGAGGGGCTTATTGCGGCGCTCGCGACGGAAGACATCCTCCTGGTGGACGTCAGGAGCGACGAAGAACGCGGAGTCTCGACGATCCCCGGCGCGATCAGCGCCCGGGACTTCGAGGCCCGTCTGGCCGAGTTGACTGTAGAGGGCCGCACGGTCGTGGCCTACTGCACCATCGGCGCCCGCAGTTCGGCGTATGCCCGCAGGATGGCCGGGCGGGGCGTCGACATGCTCAACCTGGAGGGAAGCGTTCTGGCCTGGACGCACGCCGGCGGCGAGTTCATGGCGCCGACGGGGCCCACCAGGCGGTTGCACGTCTACGGGCGTCGCTGGAACCTGGCCGCCGACGGCTACGAGACGGTCTGGTAGCCGGCTTCCCACGGGGTGAAACGAGCAAGGATGGGTGGACAGGGGCGGGGAAGCCATGCCCGGGCAATACTCGTGACAACCGGGTTCGCCGCAGTGACCGCGGCTGTCGTGCTATTCGCCTCGGCGACCGAGGTCCGCGGGCTCCAATCCGCGGAGCGCTGGAAGGCCTCCACCGAGCTGAGCTTCGTGCGAACCGGGGGGAACGCCGAGTCTTCGACGCTCGGCATCGGGAGCACGCTGGCGAGGGCCTGGGAGCGGGCGGAGGTGAAGGTGGAGGCGGGGGGAATCCGGACGCGGACCACTCACCTGAGTCGGACTGCGGTGGGAACGGCGGAGAACTTCAGGATCGACGAGCGGTCCGAGTCCAGGCTCTCGGCGGAGAACTATCATGCGCGACTCCGCGTGGATCGGAGGGTGTCCGATCGGACTTCGTTCTTCGTCCAGTCCGGGTGGACGCGAAACACCTTTGCCGGAATACGGAATCGTCTGGTCAACGTGGCCGGGGTGTCGACCCGCTGGACCGATAGCGAGCGACAGAGCCTCCGCACCGCATACGGCTTCACCCACACGGTGGAGCAGGACGAGGTTCCCGATCCCGAAAGCGCGAGCCGCTTCATTGGACTCAGGGTATCGTCGGAGTACCAGCGCGAGGTGACGGACAATACCGATTGGACGAGCGGTCTCGTGATCGACGGAAACGGTGACGATACGTCGGACCTTCGGGCCGACTGGACCAATTCTCTGGGCGTGGCCATGAACGAACACCTGGGCCTCAAGACGTCCTTCCGGGCCACCTTCGACAACCAGCCCGCCCTGGCGAGTGTTCCGCTCGTGACCGCGATGGGCGAGGCGGCGGGCGAAGTCGTCGTTCCGCGCGAGAAGTTGGACCACGTCTTCACCGTCGCCCTGGTCGTGAGCTTCTGAGGGAGACCGCGTCTGCTAGCAGATTGCGGCAGGACTCACAACGGGTTGCCCGGGTCCTCGCGTCTGATACCCGCTGCCACCGGGGAGCCACCGGCCCGCAACCCGAAATCCGCGCCCTCCACATAGGGTTCGCCGAAGCGCAACAGGGTGGTCAGCGGCGGTTGGCCCGGCTGGATCACGACGATATAGAGCCGGTCGTACTCCATTTCGTCGATCGGGTCCGAGGGGTCACCACCAAGGGCCGCCACGAGCGCCGGAGTGGTGTTGCTGTGACCTGACACGAAGTGACGCCCCGGGGCCGCGATGATGTCGGCGGCAAGCGACTCGAGTCCGCGCGGGTCGTAGATGTTTGCTTCCAGCTGCGCCCTCTGCGCGAATGGACGTGCCGTATCTTGCGTACGCTTGAGGTCGGTTGTGTGCACGTGGGTCAGGTCGACATCGGCGAGCAGGGCCAGTAGCGTCTGCACACGAATCTGTCCGTGCAGCGCGAGAGGTGGGTCGTCCGTTCCGTCGTCCGCCTTTTCGGCGTGCCGAACCAGGTACACGACGACTGCCGGGTCTTCCGTGGCTCCCGGGCCGGGAGGCATCTGGAAAGTTGCGGAGGGGGCGCCGAGCGCCGCAGACGGGGTCAGCAGGGAGGCGGCTGGCGCAAGGGGCCAGCACGCGGCCAAGCAAATCTTCGCGAAGCGGATCCGGTTCATACCGGCCTTGGGCTTCAGTGAGGAAAGCCTGTGGTCGCGCAAATATTGCATCATTGCGGAAAGAGCGCAAGGTTGCTTTGTCAGGAGGACGGGCTGAGGGATCGCCCCCGGGAGCCCCACGGGGCTCGCCGGACGGAGGAAAGTCCGAGCTCCGCAAGGCAGGGTGCCGGGTAACGCCCGGGCGCCGCGAGGCGACGGAAAGTGCAGCAGAGAGCAGACCGCCGATGGCCCCCGACGGGGGAACAGGCAAGGGTGAAAGGGTGCGGTAAGAGCGCACCGGGCCGCTGGCAACAGGGGCCGCATGGCAAACCCCACCCGGAGCAAGGCCAAATAGGGGACGAGGGACCGCCTGTCCCGCCCGAGTCCCGGGTAGGCCGCTCGAGGTTCGGAGCGATCCGAATCCCAGATGAATGATCCCGGCCCGCCCGTGAGGGCGCGGCACAGAACTCGGCTTATGACGCCCGTTCTCCTGACACCTCGCCCGGCGGTTTGTCCATGGCCGAAACGGCTGCGCACTTGACCGGGGATCGCCCGTTTTGGATCATTACTGCCACGTTTCGCACATGCGCCCGTAGCTCAGCTGGATAGAGCGCTGCCCTCCGGAGGCAGAGGCCAGAGGTTCGAATCCTCTCGGGCGTATTTTCCGGCTGCTAGGACTCCGCGCGGGTCGATCCCCCCTTCGCCGGACCTCTCGGGGGCCGGCGGAGCTGAATCGGCTTGCTGGCGCGAACCCGCAGATTGAGTCCTTCGACGAAGATCGAGAAGCCCATCGCGAAGTAGATGTATCCCTTGGGGATGTGCTGGCCGAACCCTTCTGCAACCAGCGTCATGCCAAGGAGGAGCAGGAAGCTCAACGCCAGCATCTTCACGGTCGGATGGTCGTTCACGAACCGGGACACGGAGGTTGCGGCCGCCATCATGACGACCACAGCGAGCACGATCGCGATGGCCATGACGGCGAAGTCGTCGGCCAGACCCACGGCCGTAATCACCGAGTCCAGCGAGAAGACCATGTCCATGATCGCGATCTGGACCAGGACGCCCACGTAGCTTGCGGCGCCCGCCTTGCCCCCGTGCTCGTCGTCTCCTTCGAGCCGGTGATGGATCTCGCGGGTGGACTTGGTCAGGAGGAAGAGCCCGCCGACCACGAGGATCAGGTCGCGGCCGGAGAAGGCGTGTCCGATGAAGCTGAACAGGGGCTCGGTCAGCCGCATGATCAAGGTGATCGTACCGAGCAGGGCGAGGCGCGTCGCCATCGCGAGGAGCAGCCCGATCTGGCGGGCGCGAGGCTGTTGCTCCTTCGGAAGCTTGTCCGCGAGGATCGAAATGAAGACGATGTTGTCGATCCCCAGGACGATTTCCAGGACCGCCAGGGTGGCCAGGGCGATCCATGCTTCAGGACTTGAAACCCATTCCATTGGCACAGCTCGGTGGGGGTTGTGGTACTGTTACAGGACCGAATCTACACCATTCTACCCAACCAACGCGTGGAGGACAGATGGCGGGCTACTCGGGCACGCCTCTGGCGAGGAAGCTTGGGATCAAGGATGGACACAGGATCGGATGGGACGGGGGGGCCGCCGGTTTCGTGGATTTGGTGAATCCGCAACCCTCCGTCGTCGTGGACCACGGATTCGCGTGTGACCGGTGCTACGACGTCATCGTCGTTTTCCTTCCGGACCTGGCGGCCCTGACTGGGACGGTTTCGCGATTTTGCTCACATTTGAAGTGGGAGGGGGGGTTGTGGATGGCCTGGCCCAAGCTGAGCGGCGGTCTGGTGAGCGACATACGCGAGTCCGACGTGAGACGCGCCGGTCTGGAGGCCGGCCTCGTCGACAACAAGATTTGCGCGATCGACCAGGACTGGTCGGGGTTGCGCTTCGTGTACCGGAAAGAGGACCGCCCCGCGCGGCGAAGGAGGTGAACGAGTGGGCGACACCCTGGAGTCGCTGATCGAAGGGTGGGATGGGCTGGGGGTGGTCACGTCCCGCCACCGAGAGACCGGAAGCTGGATCTTCATCGCGCTTCACAACGACACGCTGGGCCGTCCGTCGGGCGGCTGTCGTCTGAAAAGCTATCCCTCGCCCGCCGATGGGCTGCGGGACGCGATGCGCCTGGCCGAGGGCATGACCTACAAGTGGGCGGCCATGGGATTGGGGTATGGAGGCGGGAAGTCCGTTCTGGTCGTACCCGGGCCGCTCGCGGGCGAGCCCCGCCGGAGCCTGTTCACCCGCCTCGGGCAGGTCATGAACGCACTCAACGGAGCCTACGGTGTCGGGGTTGACATGGGGACCACCCCCCAGGACATGGAATTCCTGGCCACCGTTACCCCACACGTCGCCGGGCCGCGCGTTGTCGGTCCGCCTCCGGACCCCGGGCCGTTTACCGCAACGGGTGTGTACGAGGGGATCCGGGCAGCCGTGGCCCACCGGGACGGCAGCCCGGATCTGAAGGGCAAGTCGGTGCTGATCCAGGGCGTGGGCGACGTGGGGCACCCGCTCGCCCGCCTGCTGCGCGACTCCGGGGCAAGGGTAATCGCATCGGACATCGACCGAGCGCGCGCCTCGGCCGTCGCCGAGGAGTGCGGCGGCACGACCGTGGCCCCAGGTGAGGTGTACGATACCGAGTGCGACGTTTACGCTCCGAGCGCCATCGGTGCGACGGTCAACGAGCGCACCATCGGACGCCTGCGCTGCCGAGTGATTGCCGGATCCGCCAACAACCAGCTGGAGAAGCCGGACGACGCGGACCGGGTCAGGGAGCGAGGCATCCTTTATGCGCCGGACTATGTCATTAACGGGGGTGGGGCGATGGCGTTTGGATTGATGGAACAGGGGATTCTGGACATGGACGAGCTGACGGCGCGAGTGCGCTCCATCGGAGGGACCCTGGCCGGGATCTTCCGGGAAGCCGACGCACGCGGCATCTCGCCCGTCGATGCGGCGCATCGGCGAGCGCTCGGAGTCCTCGCACGGGGCGGCTCCGCCAACTCTGGCCGACCGGGCGCTTCACGCGGACATTTCGACAACGACAGGAGGCGCGGCCATGAGGATCACGCATAGACCGCTGCTTGCAGGGGCGCTGCTCTTTCTTCTGCCCACCGGAGATGCCGAGGGACAGCAGAGAGGAGAGGGCGAATCGAACGAGGAGGCCTTCCTTCGCGCCGTGGGCGAGCATTTCGGTACCCCGCACCGCGAGATCCTGGTGCTGGCGCAGTGGAGGTTGCCGGCCGGCGAGATACCGGTGGTCCTCTGCCTGGCGAGCGGGGCCGGGGTGTCGCCGGATGTCGTGGTTGCCCAGCGGCGAAGGGGGGGCAACTGGATGGAGATTGCTCGCGGCTACTCGGTCAACGCCGGGGATTTCCATGTGCCGATCGACGGCCCCACCGGTTTCCTGAGGGGTGCGTACGAACGGTTCGGTGCCAAGCCGGCGTCGGAGTGGCGTGATCTCCTCCTGTCCGACGACGAGGTCGTGGGCCTTGTGAACGTGCGCTTTCTGTCCCGTTCCCTGGGGCTGCCTCCCGGGCGCGTGCTGAGTGCGCTGGGGGATGGAGGCGACATCGTGGCCGTATTCCGGCAGCTGAAGGGCGCTGGTGGGGGGGCGGGCACCGTAGCCGGGCGAGGATGTTGAGCGCGCCCCGCTACGTCCCGCTCGCTTCCTACGCCGAGTACCCGCCGGCCGAAATGGAGCGGCGGGCGGCCGGTTTTCGCGCCGAGGTCACCCGGCGGCGGACAGTGCGGGAGTACAGCGACCGCCCGGTTCCCCGCAGGGTGATCGAGGAGTGCCTTGCAGCGGCCGGAACGGCGCCGAGCGGAGCGAACCACCAGCCGTGGCACTTCGTCGTCGTCTCCGACCCGGAGGTGAAGGCCCGCATTCGTGCCGCGGCCGAGGACGAGGAGCGTGCCTTCTACAACGGGGGCGCCCCGCAGGAGTGGCTCGACGCTCTGGCCGCGCTCGGGACCGACGAGCACAAGCCGTTTCTGGAGACGGCGCCGTACCTCATCGCCATCTTTGCCGAGCGGTACATGTTTGGCGCCGACGGCGGGAGGGTGAAGAACTATTACGTCCAGGAGAGTGTGGGCATCGCGACGGGGATCCTCATTACCGCGCTGCACCACGCGGGGCTGGCGACGCTGACCCACACGCCGTCGCCGATGAACTTCCTCAACGAGATCCTGGGTCGGCCCCCGAACGAGCGGCCGTTTCTCCTCCTGGTCACGGGATATCCTGCCGAGCACGCACGGGTGCCGGCGATCACGAAGAAGCCGTTGAACGAGATCGCGACGTTTCGGTAGTTCGGCCCGGCGGCGGGCCCGGTCCGGTGGCGCTGTTCGCATTCAGGAACCCGTGTTCCGTCCGGCCGACTTTCCCCCCGCACCCGGTACGTTGTAGACTCTGTCCCGGAGGCATCAAACGGACACGGTTCCCTACAAGCCATCGGGAGTCCTCATGGGCGTCGACGTAGCCCCCAAGCGAACACCGGAAGCCATCCGGATCTTCACGCGTGCGCTGCTGAGAGACCTGCAGGGGCTGGAGCGGATCCTGGCAGGCGGGATGATCGAGTCCGGCATCCGCCGCTTCGGCGCGGAACAGGAGTTCTTCCTCGTCAACGAGGCGTGGAGGCCGGCGCCGGTCGCGGTGGAGGTACTGGAGGACCTGAACGACGACCCGTTCACCACAGAGCTGGCGCGCTTCAATCTGGAAGCGAATCTGTCACCGCGCGTCCTGGAGGGGTCGTGCTTCTCGGACATGCACGCGGAGCTCGACGGCTACGTCACCCGGGTGCGTGACGCGGCCCGGCGGCACGATTCGGAGGTCATCCTGACGGGCATCCTGCCCACGCTCACCAAGTCCGACCTTTCGCTCGACAACATCACGCCTCGTGCGCGCTACCATGTCCTCAACGAAGCCATGAAGGCCGGTCGCAGCGCCTTCAAGCTGCGGATCCGGGGCACCGACGAACTGATGATCCAGCACGACTCGGTGATGCTCGAGGCGTGCAACACGAGCGCCCAGGTCCACCTTCAGGTCACGGCCGATGAGTTCGCCCACTTCTACAACGTGGCCCAGGCCGTGACCGGGCCGATCCTCGCCTGCTGCGTCAACTCGCCGCTCCTCTTCGGCCGGAAACTCTGGGCCGAAACCCGGATCGCCCTCTTCGCGCAGTCCCTGGACACGCGTGGCGCCGACCTTCACATGCGCGAGATGAGCCCCCGCGTGCGGTTCGGCGGAAGCTGGCTCGAGAAGTCGGTCACCGAACTGTTCCAGGAAGACATCGCCACCTTCCGGGTGCTCCTCGCCACAGATATCGACGAGGACCCGCTGGCGGTGCTTGACGAAGGAGGCGTACCGAAGCTGAGCGCCCTCGCGCTCTTCAACGGCACCGTGTATCGCTGGAACCGGCCCTGCTACGGGATCTCCAAGGGGAAGCCGCATCTCAGAATCGAATGCCGCGCGCTGCCGGCCGGGCCATCCACGATTGACGAGATGGCCAACACCGTGTTCTGGATCGGGGCGGTGCTGGGCATGGCCGGCAAGGTTCCGGATCTGACCGAGCGCATGGAGTTCGACGACGCGAAGGGGAACTTCCTCGCCGCGTCGCGTCTCGGGCTGGGCGCCGGCATGGCATGGCTGGACGGGACGAGCAGCCCGGCCGACCGGCTCATTCTGGATACGCTCCTCCCCCTCGCCGAGGAGGGATTGAGCGCCTATCCGGTACACAGGAGCGAGATCGATCGCTACCTGGGCGTGATTCAGCGGCGGGTGGAGGCGGGGGTTACAGGGTCGAGCTGGGCGCTGCGCTCGCTCAGCAAGCTGAAGCGGGCCGGCACCAAGGGTGAACAGCTGGCCGCGCTCACGTCCGCCACCGTCCGTCAGCAGAACGCCGGCAAGCCCCTCGTGGAGTGGGATCTGGCGGAGCTGCACGAGGCGGGCGGATGGAAGTACAACTACCTCCGCGTCGAGCAGTACATGACCACCTCGCTGACCACGGTCAATCAGGAAGAGCTCGTTGAACTGGTCGCCTACCTGATGCACGTACGCCAGGTCCGCCATGTGCTGATCGAGGACAACGAGCACCGCCTGGTCGGAATCGTGTCCTACCGTTCGGTCCTGAAGCTGATGGCGGAGGGACGGACGCAGGCCGAAGCCGAGAGCATGCCCGTCAGCGACGTCATGGAGCGGAATCCGGTCACGGTGGCCCCCGAGACGCCCACCCTGGAAGCCATCAGCAAGATGCGCAGCAACCGGGTGTCCGCGCTGCCGGTGGTGCAGGACGGACAACTCGTCGGGCTGGTGAGCGAGACGGATTTCATGCCGATGGCGTACCATCTGCTCGAAGAGCGGCTGCAGGGGGACTAGGCGGGAGTCGTGGACGGAGGCGAAGAGACCAGCCCGGGCGGCCCCGGCGACCCAGTGCAACCGGATGGGATCATCGGCTGGGTGAAGGGACGTGCCGAGGGGCCGTTGCTGCTTTGCGTCGGCGGACTCCACGGCAACGAGCCCGCTGGCGTGCGGGCGCTGGAAAGCGTCGTCGAGCGGGTCAGAGAGCGCCGGCGTGTCCTTGCGGGGGATTTTGTGGCCGTCACGGGGAACCTGCGGGCGCTGTCCGCCGGCCGGCGCTTCATGGCGTACGACCTCAACCGGGCATGGACGCCGGCGCGGTTGTTGGTGCAGCGAAGCGTGGGCGTATCTCCGAACGGGAGGGCTCCCGCTCCGGAAGATGCCGAGGTGGCCAGGATGCTCGATATCCTCCACGCGGTTTCCGTGAGGCGGCGCGGTCCGGTGTACGTCCTGGACATCCACACCACGTCCGGAGGCGGGGGGGCCTTCACCACGGCGGCGGACACTCGGCGGCACAAGGATTTCGCCATGGCGATCCCGGCCCCGCTGGTTTTGCGCCTCGACGAGCACCTCGAGGGCACGCTCACCAGCCACCTCGCCCGGCTCGGCTACACCGCGGCGGTCTTCGAGTGCGGTCAGCACCAGGAGGCGGAGTCGCAGGTTCGGGCCGCCTGCGCAATCTGGCTGGCCATTCGTGCGGCGGGGCTCATCGAGGACGCCCAGGTGCCCGAGGCCCGGCAGGGCTGGACCGCGCTGGAGGAGGCCTACCGGCGGCTTCCGAGGATCCTGGAGATGAAGTACCGCCACCCGGTGACGAAAACCGACCGTTACAGGACCCGTCCCGGCTTCCGGAACTTCCAATGGGTCCGGGTTGGAGACGTGATCGGAGACGACCGGCGCGGTGAAGTCGTGGTTCCCGCAAGCGGCAGAGTCCTGATGCCACTGTATCAGGAACAGGGCGAGGACGGCTTTTTCGTGGTCAGGGACATCAAGACCCGCGCCGACCAGGATGCCGCGGCTGGCCAGGGGGGTGCAGCGGCGGCGCCGGGCGCGAACGGGTAGATCGTGTGCGGCCGCTTCACCCTGACCCGGAACCTCGACGCGATCGCCGACACCTTCGGGACCGGGATCGCGCCCGGACTGAGTGACCACGAACCACGGTACAACATTGCGCCGACCGAGGAAGCCCCGGTCGTGATCGCGGCGCCTGGCGGGCGTCGCGCCGGACCGATGCGGTGGGGCCTCGTGCCCGCCTGGGCAAAGGATGTGCGGATCGGGGCACGGCTCATCAACGCCCGCTCCGAGACGGTGGGGACAAGGAACGCGTTCCGCGAGTCCTTCCTTGCCAGGCGCTGCCTCGTGCCCGCCGACGGATTCTACGAGTGGGAGGCCCGCCACGCGGAGGGTCCCGGCGGGAAACCGCGTGTGCGCAAACAGCCGTACTGGATCCACCGCCCAGGCGCGGGTCTCTTCGCAATGGCGGGGATCTGGGCGCTGTGGTCATCCGGACCGGACTCCCGCCTCGCCACGTTCTCCGTGCTCACTCGAGACGCCCCCGACCCCATCCGCTGGCTACACGACCGTGTGCCGGTCATCCTGCCCGAAGACGGTTGGACCGACTGGCTTGCCCGAGGCACCCCGCCAGAGGCGCTCGGCGACATCCTCGGCTCCGCCGATCCCCCCGAACTGCAGCTGCACCCGGTGTCCCGGGCCGTAAACCGCGCGGGCTACGACGCCCCGGACTGTATCAGAGAGGCTACGCCGGGGTAGCCGCGAACACGGACGCCAGGCGGTCGAGCGCGGGGACGAGCTCATCCTCCGGGGGACCGAATCCGACGCGCATCGTCCCTTCGATCCCGAAGTGGGCGCCCGGGACCACCAGAAGGCTGTGCTCCACGCGCAGCTGCTCAGCCAGCTCGAGCGAACTTCCCGGAGCGTGATACCGAACCATGGAGATCGCGCCCGCGTCGGGCGGAGTCATGGTGAACAACCCGTTGTGGGCATCGGTCCACGCCGTCAACACGCCGAGGTTGTCGCGGATGATCTTCCGGGTCCGCGCAAGGATCGCGGGGCGCACGCCTGGCGAGAGCGCGATTGTCGCAAGGGCGTCCGAGAGCGACGGTGGCGCGATGGTGGTGTAGTCGGTGCGGGCCCAGAGCCGTTCCACCACCTCGTCGGGACCGGCGACCCAACCCAGCCTGACGCCGGGGAGAGCATATGCCTTGGAGAGCGAGTTCGTCACCAGAACCTTGTCGTAGCGCCCCCAGAAGCTGGGGACCGGATCGGTGCCCACTTCGGCGCCACGATAGACTTCGTCACAGAGGATCCAGGCTCCGTGCCGGTCAGCCAGGGTGACGATGGTGTCCATCTCCCCTTCCGTGAGGGCCACACCCGTGGGGTTGTTGGGGTTCGTGATCAGGATGAACCCGGCACCGGCGGCAAGTGCCGACTCGAGCTGGTCGAGGTCGGGGCGCCAACCCGCTTCCTCCCGAAGGTGGAAGGGCAGGAACCCCCCGTCGAAGTTCTCGATGAGTCCCGGTACCTGCATGTAGTTGGGAAGCATGACCGCCACCGGCTTGCCCGGGGCCGCCAACTCCCAGAACGCCACGAAGTTGGCCTCCGCTCCGCCGATGGTAACGACCACGGAGCGGTCCGTGGCGCCTGGGTACTGGGCCGCGATGAGCGCCCGGAGTTCGTCCGAGCCGTTGGACTGACCATAACCCAGACGGACCGACGAGAGGTCGGCCGAACCGTCGCCGTACTCCAGGAGTTCACCCACCGTGAGCGGATGAACACCGCTCTCCGAGAGGTTGTAGTCGACCCGGTGCTCATAGGTGGATTGCCACCGCTCCATCTGGAATGGGATGAATCCCACGGCCTGCCTCCTTGTGCCGGTACGTCATTGGCGAGACTCTTCTCGAAGGGGAAAGATGGCGAAACGCGGGTCCGGGAGAAATGATCGACATCGAAGAGCATGTGCTCGACAATGGTCTGAAGGTCGTGTTGGCTCCGGACCGAACTACCCCGGTGGTCGGCGTCAATCTGTGGTACGGCGTGGGTTCCAGGAACGAGCCTTCCGGCCGAACCGGCTTCGCCCACCTCTTCGAACACCTGATGTTCCAGGGCTCGGCCCACGTCCCCAGGAACGGGCACTTCCACTTCATCGAGCGAGTGGGGGGGTCGGCCAACGCCACGACGTGGTTTGACCGCACCAACTACTACGAGACGGTGCCCTCCCACCACCTGGACCTCGCACTCTGGCTCGAGTCCGATCGGATGGGGTGGATGCTTCCGGCGATGACCGGGGAGAAGCTCGAAAACCAGCGCCAGGTCGTCATGAACGAACGGCGCCAGCGGTATGACAACCAGCCGTACGGAGACTGGGACGAGCGCATCCAGTCCCTTCTCTTCCCGGCGACCCATCCGTACCATCACACGGTGATCGGCTCGATGGAGGACATTGCCGCCGCGTCGCTTCCCGACGTCCGGAACTTTTTCGCCACCTACTACGTCCCCAACAACGCCGTGCTCTCGATCTGCGGCGACTGCGACCCCGACGAGGCCGTCGAGCGTGCACGGCACTACTTCGACCCGATCGGGCCCGGCCCGGAGCCGCCATCCATCCCCGGCACCGCCCGGATACCCTTCGCGACCGGCGGGACCCTGCGCGCCGATGTCCGTGCGGCCGTACCCCTGCCAAAGGTCTACATGGCCTCCCGGGTACCACCGTTCACCGCCGATGCCTTCTACGCCGGCGAGGTTGTGTCCTACTGCCTGGGCCGGGGACGGTCCTCACGGCTGTACGACCGCGTGGTCCGGAACCTCGAAGCCGAGTCGGCGACCTGCCACCTCCTCCCGCTCACGACCGGCGCGGCCATTTTCCTGGTCATTGCCACCGGGTTCCCTCACACCGACGTGGACGAGCTCGAGCGGTCCGTGGTCCGGGAGATCGAGGGAATCGGCGACCTCACCGAAGAGGAGGCCGCGCGCGCAATCATCGGCTCGGAGACGTCGACGCTCAGACAGCTGCAGCGGGTGGAGACCCGGGCCGACCTCCTTTCGATGTATGCCACCCATTTCGGTGACGCCACGCGCCTCGAACGTGACCTGAGGAGGCTCCGCAGCGTGACGGTGCGGGAAGCGCGGGATTGGGGCCGAAGCTACCTGCACGGCGAAAACCGCGTGTCGGTGCGATATATCCCGGAGGAGTCGTCGTGATGCGTCGGCGGTCGCGGCCGCACTGGACGTTCCGGGTTGCCCGACGCCCGACTGACGAGCCGCCGGGATGACCGACCGGACCGTGCCACCGGTTTCGGGCCCGATCCGCCCGTACGAGTTCCCCCCCGTCTCCCGGAAGCGACTCGAGAACGGCCTGGAGGTGTGCGTGGTGCCCACGACCTCGCTTCCGATCGTGACGGCCATGGTGGTGCTGCCCGGGGGAGAGACGGCCGTGCCGGCGCAACAGGCCGGGTTGGCGGTGCTCTCGGGCGACGCGCTGGAAGGCGGGACCGAGCGTTTGACCAGCCGCGAACTTGCCGGGGCGCTGGAGGGCGTGGGAGCGAGCTTCGGAGCGGCGACGGGCTGGGACTCCACCACGGTGGCCGTCGCGTGCCAGGCGGATGTGCTCGCCGACGCCATGCCCCTGCTGGCACAGATGGTGCATTCGCCGACCTTCGAAAAGTCCGAATTCGACCGCTACAGGGCGCAACGGCTGGCCTCCGCGGCCCGCCGCCGGATGAACCCGTCGGCCATCGCCGCCGATGCGCACGCCCGCCACGTCTTCTCCCAGGGCGACACCTACAGGGCCCCGCCGGCGGCCCCCCGCCCCCCCCCGCGGGCCCCCCCCGTCGCCCCCCGCCCCCGAGGCGCCCGCCCGCCACGTCTTCTCCGAGGGCGACACCTACAGCCGCCCGCTGGGCGGGACCGAGGACTCCGTGGGGACGTTGGAGGCAAGTGACGCCCGCCGCTTCGTAGCGGCCAGGTACGGGCCAGCCTCGGCGGCCGTGGTGCTCGTGGGCGATCTGGACACGGCCGAGGCCGGTGCACTTGCCGACCGGGAGTTGGGCGGATGGACGCGCGACGCGGGAGCAGTGCCCTCGCCGAGCGCGTCGCCGCGGCTCCGCGAGCGAGCGGTGCACCTGGTCCATCGCCCGGGATCGGTTCAGTCGCAGATCCGGGTGGGCCATGTGGGCGTGCCGCGTGCCGTTGACGACTACTTCCCCCTGATCGTGCTCAACCTGATACTCGGAGGTTCGTTCTCGTCGCGCCTCAACCTGAACCTGCGCGAGCGGCACGGCTTCACCTACGGCGTGCGTTCCGCCTTCGCTCCGCGGCGGGGTCCGGGCCCCTTTTCGGTGTCCACCGCCGTCGAGAACGCGGTCACGGGTGCGGCCATTGCCGAGATTTTCACCGAGATCGAGGACCTGGTGAACGGGGGGCCGACGAGCGAGGAGGTCGAAACCGCCACGAGCTACCTGGCCGGGGTGTTTCCGCTGCGCATGGAGACCACGGGGCAGATCGCGTCCCGGATCGCCGAGATGTTCGTCTACGGACTTCCCGAGGATTACTACCGGAGCTACCGGGACCGGGTTCGGGAGGTCACGTGCGAGGATGCCGCCCTGGCCGGGCAGTCGCACATCCGCCCAGCCGAACTGTGCGCGGTCGTGGTGGGGGACGCGGACGCCGTGGCGCCGCAACTGGAAGCCCTGGAGATCGGCCCCGTGACCGTACACCGGGCAGGCCGATGAATGCCCTCTCGCCTGCCGCGGTTCGGGCATGAGCGAAGACCGGAGCGCATGCATTGACACCCGTGTCATCCACGACGGACGGGTTGTGCACCTCGGCGTCGACACGGTTCGCTTCCCGGATGGCTCGGTAGGGAAGCTGGAGCTCATCCGGCACCGGGGTGCCGCGGCGGTCCTTCCGGTGCTTGGCGGCGAGGGAGACTCGGACCCGGATATCATTCTCGTGCGTCAGTACCGGTACGCGGCAGGGGGGTTCATCTACGAGGTGCCGGCCGGGATCATCGAGCCGGGGGAGAGCTGGGAGGAGTGCGCGCGGCGCGAGTTGGAGGAAGAGGCGGGGGTCAGGGCCGGGAGGCTGACGAGGCTCACGACCATCCACACGACCCCGGGGTTCACCAACGAGAAGATCCACCTGTACGCGGCGTTCGATCTCGAGCGGGGCGTGACGCGTCCGGACGACGACGAGTTCATTCGCATCGAGCGGCTGCCACTGTCCAGGGCCCTCGAGATGGCGCGCACGGGTGAGATCACCGACGGGAAGTCGCTGGTGACGATCCTGTTCGCTGCGCGCTTCCTGCTTTCCGGAGCAGGCTGAACCACGCGGGCGAGCGGAGCGTTCCCACGACACGGAGCCGCCGCGGATCACCTGCGGTGTCTCCCAGCATGGAATCGGATGTCCCTGGACGGGGACAGCGCCGGGTCGCAGGGCTCAATGAACATGCGGCCAATTGTGTGGCACGGTTCATGCAAGAAGGAGTGGGCCATCAAGGAAATCGATCACGGAGACTCGGACGCTCCGGATCGTACAGCCACCGAGAGGGAGGTGGAAAAATGGCCCGCGTGAATCTGCTGGTGAACAAGGGTGGTGCTGGCCAGCGGTCGGCCAGCGAGGTCAGGCAGGAAATAGCTGCGCTCAGCGACAGCCACGTCGTGCAGCTCTTCCTCGGCGGTGAGGATCGCGCCTTTGCCGAGTTGGTGCGCAGGTACGACAAGCGCCTTCAGAACTTCGTCTACCGTACCGTGGGAGACAGGGAACGGGCGGAAGACCTGGTCCAGGAGACCTTCGTACGGGTATATCGACACCTCAACCGCTTCGACCAGACCAGGAAGTTCTCGACCTGGATCTACACGATCGCCGGAAACCTGGCCAAGAACGAACTTCGCAACCGTTCGCGAAACCCGCTGGTGCTCTTTCAGGCAATCATGAAGAACTGGGAGTCCGACTATCGCCCCCTGGAGTGGGAGGACCCCAAGAACCGGCCGGACGACCTCTACCGAAAGCGCTTCCTGCGCGAAAAGGTGAACGAAGCCGTCGACCAGCTGCCCGATCATCACCGCACGGTCTTCGTGCTGCGGGAGCTGCACGGCAAGACCTACGAGGAGATCGCGGAGATCACCGGGTGCAACCTGGGCACGGTCAAGAGCCGCCTCAACCGCGCGCGGAACAAGTTCGCGCGGATTATCGCTCCGATGGTGGACTGACCGGATACACCTCACCAACAGACTGGCGTTCCGGAACACCGTTGGTATATTACGGTATACAATTACGAGCGCAGTGGTTGTTGGAACGCGGGCCCGGGCAGTGCGGTAGAAGGGGATAGCCGGAACCGCCATCTTCTACGGATGGGTCGCCGCCAGTGATCCGGAGCATCTGAACCAAAGGGGGATCGGCTGAATTGCAGCCGCGGGATCGTGGATAGACAGGTTTTCGTGATGAAGCGCCCGGATAGAGCGGAGCCCGCCTGCGAGGGCGAGCGTGCCAGCGCGGCACGGGGTTGCCATTGGTTCCTCGACGTGTACTCCGACTACCGGGACGCTCGTCTGGACGACGCCACCCGCGCGCTGGCCGATGCGCACCTGCTTGACTGCTCCTCGTGCCGGCGGTACGACCGGGTGGTTAGGAGAGGGGTCGATATCCTTCGCCATCCGCGATCCGCCCCGGCCTCCCGCCCCCAGGGCCTCGTTTTCCTGCGGGACCGGGCGTTGGCCGCCGAGAGGGAGTCCAGGGCGCTGGGCACGGCAGGGTCCGGCGTGACCCTGGCCGCCGCTGCCGTTGTCGCATTGCTCCTCTCGGTCGCCGCGTGGTTCCCCGTACTTGCCGGCGGAACGCCCGAGGTCGAGATCGCGCCGGTCGTGGCTGCTGCGCCGCAGCCCCCGGCTCCGGCCTTCTTTCCGGTGCCGGGCGGCTTCTCCTTCGAGGTGGACCGAGCGGATCTGACGAAGCTCACCCCGGCCATGCTCTTCGAGTACGGCCGGACGCCAGCCGGACCCGCGCGGGGAGTCGCCACCGGACCCGATCTGGACTAGGAGCCTCGTGGAAGCCGGACCGTGTTGAGGTCAATCGGGCGCGCCAATTCTCGCGTCACGGCCTGACCGGAGATCGGCCTTGCTGCCCAAGTCCTTGACGACCGCCAGGAACGGGGGCGTTTTCTTTCTTTATGGTGGTGACGAATTCCGCAAGTCGGTCGCCGCGAAGCTCCTGCTGGATCGCTACGCGGATCCAGCCACCCGCGACTTCAACGTAGACCTGATCGAGGGTTCTGAAACGTCTGTGGGACGGCTTGCCTCGGTCATCGCGACACCGCCCATGATGGCTGAGTGGCGCGTTGTCCACCTGAAGGAAGCGGAGTCGCTGGCGGGCAGCCCAAGCGCGCGCAAGGTGATCCTCGACACGGCGAAGAATCCCCCGCCGGGGTTGGTGCTCATCTTGCAGGCGACTGTCCCCGCGAGGTCCAGGGCCAAGTTCTACAAGGACCTCGCCCGGATCGCGACCGCCGTCGAGTTCAAGCCGGTCCCAGCCGACGAGGTACCCGGGTGGCTGGTCTCGTGGGCGCGCGAGGAAGCCGGGGTGACGATCGAGATCGAGGCCGCGAGGGCCCTCGCGGGTGCCGCCGGAACGGAGTTGGGAATGCTCACCCAGGAAGTGCGGAAGTTGGCCGAGATGGTGGGCGACGGCGCCGCGGTGGATGTGGAAGCCGTGAGAAGAGGGGGGCTGAGACTGCCCCGTCAGGACCGCTGGGCCTGGTTCGACCTGGTCGGCAACCGGCAGATCCGTGAAGCGGCGCGCGGTCTTCCGGTCCTGCTTTCGCAGGGTGAGTCCGCAGTCGGGCTCGTCATCGGTCTTTCGACCCACCTGCTGAGAATCGGTGTGGCCGTCGAGGGGGGTCAGCCCGCGCTGCAGTCCGCTCTGCCGCCATACCAACGGTTCCTCGCGCGCCGAATCCTCGGGCAGGCCAGGCGCTGGACCCGGGCCGACCTCGCGGAAGCGCTGCGCGGGCTGAGGCGGCTGGACCAGCTCCTGAAGGCCAGCGCAATCCCCGACGAGGTCCTGGTGGAGGAGTGGCTGCTCGCACTGATGGTGCGGTCGGGGGGAGCGGTGGGCGCCGCGTGATGCGCGTCCGGACCGAAGAGGACCGCGGTGTGAACGCCGGGGAGATGGAACCCGGTGGGGAGCCGGGTGGCGATGTCCGGCTGCGCATTCGCGGAATGCACTGCGCCGCCTGCGTCACGACCGTGGAGAAGGCCCTGAACGCGGTGGACAACGTGTCGGGGGCCAGCGTGAACCTGGTCGACGAGCTCGCCCGGGTCCGGTCGGGTGCGGGTGGAACCAGCCGCGCGGCCCTGGTGAGCGCGGTCGAGGGGGCGGGGTACGAGGCGGAGGTGCTCGACAGCGACCGTGCAGCGATCGATTCGGCCCTCGCCCGGGACGCGGAGAAGGACGCCGAGCACGCCGGGTTGATGCGGCGGTTTCGCGTCGGTGTCGTGTGCGGGTTGCCGGTCGTGATGATCGGACACTGGGACATGATTCCGGGGCTGCCGCCTCTCGCGGCGAGCGCCGAGCGCGTTGCGTGGTGGCTGTCCTGCGTGCTCACCGTGCCGATCATGGCGTACGTGGGGCGGGGGTTCTTCACGGGGGCGTGGGCCGCCGCGCGGAGGCGCACCTCCACCATGGATACGCTGGTTGCGCTCGGGACGGGCGCCGCGTGGCTGTATTCCACGGCGGTGCTGGCCGTGCCCCACATCTTCCCGGGGGGGAGCGGGCGCCCCTTCTACGAGGCGGTGGCGGCGGTGATCACGCTGGTGGTCCTTGGCCAGGCGGTCGAGGCCCGGGCCCGGGGCCGGACGGCGCGGGCGCTGCGGGCCCTGTTCGACCTCACCCCCGAGACGGCCGACCGGCTGATCGACGGCGAGGCCGAGACGGTTCCGGTGGCCCGGATCCGGCCGGGTGACCTGCTTCTCGTGCGGCCCGGCGGCCGGATTCCCCTGGATGGCCGTATCCGTGGTGGAGAGAGCGAGGTCGACGAATCGATGCTGACCGGCGAATCCGTCCCCGTGGCGAAGAGAACCGGCGACGACGTGGTCGGTGGCACCGTCAACGGAACCGGCGCCCTCACGATGGAGGCGACGCGGGTCGGCGCGGACACCGTATTGGCGCGCATCGTGGAGATGGTCCAGCGCGCCCAGGCGACGAAGCCCCCCGTCCAGCGGACCGTGGACGCGGTGGCGGGGATCTTCGTCCCGGCCGTGATCCTCGTGTCTCTGGCGACGTTCTGCATCTGGTACCTGGCCGGGCCCGAACCCGGGCTCAACTTCGCCGTTGTCACCGCCGTCGCGGTGCTGGTCATCGCATGTCCGTGCGCGCTGGGGCTGGCGACGCCCATCTCGGTGATGATCGCGATCGGGAAGGCGGCACGGCATGGGGTGCTGATCCGGGACGGCGAGTCCCTGCAGAGGGCGCGCCGGGTCGACACGGTCGCGCTGGACAAGACGGGGACGCTCACCATCGGTCGGCCCGCGGTGATGTATGCGGGAACCGCCGGCGCCGTTTCCGAAGCGGAGCTTGTGGACGTTGCGGCCAGCGTGGAAGCGGCCTCCGAACACCCCGCGGCGCGGGCTATCGTGCGGTACGCGGGGGAGCGGGGCGTTGCCGCCCGGGTGGCGGCGCACTTTGCGGCGCATCCCGGGCGGGGGGCCTCCGCGGTGGTCGCGGGCAAGCGGGTGCTCGTCGGGTCGCCGTCGTTTGCGGAGGCGGCAGGCGTGGACACGGAGCCGCTTGGCGCGCACCTCGACCGGGTGGCGGGGGAGGGGGGGACTCCGGTCGTGGTCGTGATCGACGGGGTGGCGGCGGGGGTGTTCGGGGTGGCCGACACGGTGCGGCCGGGTGCGCGCGCCGCGGTGGAGCGGCTGCAGGGTCGCGGGATCGAGGTGATCATGCTGACTGGCGACGACGAGGCCGCCGCGGACAGGGTCGCGGCCGGCACGGGCATCGCACGCGTGCGCGCCCGCATCTCCCCGGAGGAGAAGGCCGCGGAGATCCGGGCGCTGCGTGACCGCGGAAGGGTGGTAGCCATGGTGGGCGACGGGATCAACGATGCGCCTGCCCTGGCCACGGCGGATGTCGGAATCGCAATGGGGGGCGGAACCGAGGTCGCGATCCGCACCGGCGACGTGGCGCTGCTCGGCGATTCGCTCCAGGGGGTCGAGACCCTGCTCCGCGTCTCGGCGGCGACCCAGCGCAACATTACGCAGAATCTGGTGGGGGCGTTCGCGTACAACGTCGTCGGCATCCCGGTTGCCGCCGGCGCGCTCTACCCGTCCCTGGGACTGCTGCTGTCGCCGATGATCGCAGGGGCGGCCATGGCCTTCAGTTCCGTGACGGTGGTCGCCAACGCGAACCGGCTGCGACGCTTCCAACCCACCCGCGCCCGTTGATCGCCGGTCCCGGCGGCGGTATCGTACGCATTCGGGCGCCTCGCCACTTTCGGTAGCGACGCGGAGGTTACCACGCACTGCCGGGCGGTTCCCGTTCCCCGGCGCAACGAGCACCTGCATCGCCCTTGGCTACGTCCCTGAACCGCGGCCTCGACACACCGCTCATGCGGCAATGGCGGGAGGCGAAATCCCGCTCCGGGGACGATCTCGTCTTCTTCCGGGTAGGCGACTTCTACGAGCTGTTCTGCGAGGACGCAGAGGAAGGCTCCCGGCTCCTGGGTCTGACCCTCACGTCACGCAACAACGGGGCCGCCAGCCGCGTCCCCCTGGCGGGGGTCCCGGCCAAGGCCGTCGACGAGTACGTGGCCCGGCTGGTGAAGCTCGGCAGGACCGTCTCGATTTGCGATCAGGTCGAGGATCCGGCCGAAGCCAGGGGCATCGTGCGCAGGGAGATCGTCGAGCGACTGACTCCGGGCACCGTGATCTCCGAGGCGCTTCTCGAAGCGGGACGCAACAACTTCGTCGTCGCGCTCGTCGGCGGGGATGCGGCCATCGGTCTGGCCGCCATGGATGTATCGACCGGAGAGCTGATGCTCATGCAGGCCGGCCCCGCCGAGGTCGAGGACGAGCTTGAGCGGCTGGAGCCCCGCGAACTCCTCGTGCCCGAATCGGATGACGGCCTCCCCGAGGGACGCGCCGGCGCGGTGCGCACGGTCCGGCCGGACTGGGTGTTCGAGGTGGAGACAGCCCGTGACGAGTTGAAGCGGCGCTACGAGGTGCTGTCGCTCGACGGCTTCGGGCTGGAGCCAAGGGACGAGCTGCTGATCCGGGCCGCGGGCGCACTTGTCGCCTACGCGGAAGAAGTTCGCCCCGGGTCGGGGGAGCACCTGCGTCCGCCCAGGATCCAGCGGCCCGAGGCGGTCATGACCCTCGATTCGATGACCCGCCGCAACCTGGAGCTGGTCGAGGCGCTGCGTCCCTACGACGGTGACGTGTCTCTGCTGTCGGTGCTGGATGCCACGACCACTCCCATGGGTGCGCGCCTCCTGCGGGCGTGGCTGCTCCGGCCCCTGCTCGACGCGGAAGGGATCTGGCGCCGTCAATCCGGGGTCGCCGAGCTCCTGGAAGCCACGCGCGCACGCGTCGGGTTGCGCGCCGCGCTGAAGAAGATCCGGGACCTGGATCGCCTGGGAACCAGGATCGGGTCGGGTCACGGCACCCCGCGCGAGGTGCTGGCCCTGGGGCTGTCGCTCCGACGGCTGCCCGAGGTCGCCAGCTGTGGAGCCGGGCTGGAGAGCGAGACTCTGGCGGGGCTCATTGGGGACCTCGACACCCTGGAAGACGTCGAATCGCGGATCGCCCTGGCCATTTCCGATGACGCTCCGGCCTCGATGTCCGACGGCGGCGTGATCCGGGAGGGGTTCAGCGGGGAGCTGGACGAACTCAGGACGGTTCGCGACGGCGCGCGGGAGTTTATCGCGGGTCTGCAGGTCCGTGAGCGTGAACGGACCGGCATCGCTTCGCTCAAGGTCGGATACAACAGGGTCTTCGGCTATTACCTGGAGGTCACGAACGCGAATCTCTCACGCGTCCCGGAGCACTATATCCGGAAGCAGACCCTGACCGGTGCGGAGCGCTACTTCACCCCGGAGCTGAAGCAGTGGGAAGAGAAAGTGCTCGACGCCGACGACCGGATCGCCCGACTCGAACAGACCCTCTTTCTGCGCCTGCGGGGCGAATTGTCCTATTCGGTCCCGCGGATCCAGCGAACCAGCCAGCGGATCGCCGTCCTGGACGTGCTGCTGTCGATGGCGGAGGTGGCGGAGGCACGCGGGTACGTGCGGCCCGAGATCACGACCGGATTCGGGATGAACATCGTCGCGGGCCGTCATCCGGTCGTGGAGACGATGATGCCTCGCGAGGACTTCATCCCCAACGATCTGCACCTGGACGAGGACGGACGCATCGTGATTCTCACGGGCCCGAACATGGCCGGGAAGAGCACGGTCCTTCGCCAGGTCGGCCTTATCCAGCTCATGGCGCAGGTCGGGTCCTTCGTGCCGGCCGGAAGCGCGAGCCTGGGGATCTGCGACCGGGTCTTCACACGGGTTGGCGCTTCGGACAACCTGGCGCGCAACCAGTCCACCTTCATGGTCGAGATGAACGAAACCGCAGCGATTCTCCACGGAGCCTCCGATCAGAGCCTGGTCCTCCTCGACGAGATCGGGCGCGGGACGTCCACCTACGATGGCGTTTCCATCGCCTGGGCGGTCACCGAGCACCTTCACGAGCAGGTGGGGTGCAAGGCCATCTTCGCCACGCACTATCACGAGCTGACGCAATTGGGCGATCTTCTTCCGGGCGTCAGGAACCTCAACGTGGCCGTGCGCGAGGCCGGCGAGGGGATCGTCTTTCTGCGTCGCCTGGAGGACGGGGGGGCGGATCGCTCGTACGGGATCCAGGTCGCCCGTCTGGCCGGCCTCCCGCGTGACCTGATTGCCCGCGCGATGGAACTTCTCGTCGAGTTGGAGGGAACACACTCGGGGGACGGTCATGGACTCGGTCGCGGCGAAGGTGGTCGGGCGGCTGCCGGAACCAACCGGGACCAGTTGTCGTTGTTCGAGGTAAGGCATCCGGTGGTCGAGCGCCTCCTGAATGCGGACCCGGACGGGATGTCGCCGCTGGAGGCGCTGAAGCTGCTGTACGACCTCAAGGCCGCGGCCGCGGAGGGGTAGTCACTGTGGAAACGAGAGCGAGGGACGCCCGGGAGGTGCCGGGATGGCTCCGCCGCGCGGAGCGCGATGGCGGGCCTGTCCGCTTTTTCGGGGCAGTGCCGCGCGGCGCCTGCACGGTGGTGTTGGTGGCGCTGATGACCGCTGCATGTCGTGGTGATCTGGGGATCGAACGGCCCACGGCCCTGTTCACGGCCAGTCCCGTGGAATACCCGCTCGAGCTGTGGGACCAGGATGTGGAAGGAAGTACGCTGGTTCGGGTACTGGTGAACGAGGAGGGAAGCGTCGACAGCGTGATGGTGGTCGAGAGCAGTGGCCATGTGGCCCTCGACTCGGCCGCGGTAAGGGGAGCCATGGCGATGGAATTCGATCCGGCCCGGAAGAGGGGCGAGCCGTTGCGTGTCTGGGCGCGGGTTCCGGTTCATTTCTCGAAGGACGGGAGGCCGCCGATGGATGATGGGCCCCGGGGGGAGCCTGACGTAACGTCAGGGTTGCCGGAAGGCGGTCCCGCGTGACTCCGGTGGCGACCGCACCCTCGATCCGGCGCCATGCCCACCCGTACGGCGATGTGATGGGTCTGGTGGGGTGGACACCGCTCATCCGGTTGAACCGGGTCGCCGAGGGCACGCGCACACCCGTGTACGGCAAGGCCGAGTTCATGAATCCGGGCGGGTCCGTGAAGGACCGGATCGGCCTGGCGATGATCGAGGCGGGCGAGGCCGCGGGGCTGCTCGAGCCGGGTGGAACGATCGTCGAGGGTACCAGCGGGAACACCGGGCTGGCGCTGGCAATGGCCGCGGCGACGCGGGGATACAGGTGCATCTTCACCATGCCTGACAAGATGAGCCTGGAGAAGGTCAGGCTGCTGCGGGCGTTCGGAGCCGAGGTCGTGATCACGCCCACCGCCGTGTCGCCCGACCACCCGGAGCACTACGTGAATCGAGCCCGCGCGATCGCGGAGTCGACGCCGGGGGGCTTTCTGGCGGACCAGTTCTACAACCGCGCCAACCCCGAGGCTCACTACCGCACCACCGGCCCGGAAGTGTGGGCGCAGACGGAAGGAGCCGTCACCCACTTTTTCGCCGGGGCCGGCACGGGCGGGACGATTTCGGGAACCGGCAAGTACCTGAAGGAGCAGAATCCGGCGGTGCGCGTGATCGGCACGGACCCGGTGGGATCGGTCATTGCGGGCTTCTTCGAGACGGGAGAGGTGTGCGCGGGCGCACCCTACAAGGTCGAAGGCCTGGGGAACGACAAGATTCCGGGCACGCTGGACTTCGAGTACATCGACGAGTACCGGAGGGTGACCGATGCGGAGGCCTTCGCCATGGCCCGCCGTCTGGTCGCCGAAGAGGGATTGTTCGTTGGCGGCTCCAGCGGCCTGATCGTGCACGCCGCGCTTGCCGAAGCCCGGCGGATCGACGACCCCGAAGCTTGCGTGGTTGCCGTCCTGTGCGACTGGGGCGAGCACTACCTGACCCGGCAGTACGACGATGAATGGATGCGCAACAACGGGTTCCTGGCTCGCAAGCGGGCGACGGTGGCGGAGATGGCCGCCTCCAAGCTGGAGCGCCTGCCGGGTCTGCTGACCGTGGCGCCCTCCACGCCGGTGCGGATGGCTATCTCGACGCTCTCGTCCCACAACGTGTCCCAGCTTCCGGTTGTGGTCGCGGGCGAGTGCCTAGGCAGCATCGCCGAAAACGAGCTCATGAGCGAAGTGCTGGCCGACCGCGCCGTGCTTGACCAGGAGGTCGAAACCGTGATGGCCGCCCCGTATCCCGTACTGGACGAGACCGCCGACGCGGAAGCCGCCACACGGCTTCTCAGCGGGAGTGCGCACGCCGTCCTGATCCGTTCGGGTGGCGCGCTGGAAGGCATTCTCACCCGATACGACCTGGTACGTTCGCTGGCGGCCTCGCCGTGAGATCGGTGGTGGCGGATCGGGGAGCCGGGCGTGGAGCGGCGAAGGCGCAGCCGCGGAATCCGCTCCGGGTGGCGGTGCTGATGGGTGGCAGCTCCGAGGAACGGAACGTTTCCCTGGCCAGCGGGTGCGAGGTGGCTGCCGCGCTGCGCGCCGCGGGGCACCGGGTGACGAGCATCGACTCGGCGGTTGGAGCGATGCCACCTGCGCTCGAGCGCAAGATTCTGGACTCGGGAATCGGCCGGGCCGAGGTGCCGGTGCCGTCCGCGGGCGACCCGAACACCCTGCGTGACGCGGCGGTCATTGCCTCGGAGCCCGCGCTTGCCGACGCGGACGTCATCTTCCTCGCGCTGCACGGCGGCGCGGGCGAGGACGGCACCATTCAGACCCTGCTGGAGGTGGCGGGCGTGCCCTACGCCGGCAGCGGCCCCGTGGCGTGCGCGCTGGCGATGTCCAAGGACCTGACCAAGAGGCTGCTGAGAGACGAGGGCATCGCGACCCCCGGTTGGATCCTGGGCTCGGCACCCGGATCGGTCGTGGCGAACCGGCTCGGCCTGCCGGTGATCGTGAAGCCCGTGTCCGGAGGATCGTCGGTGCGGTTGACGCTGGCGAGGTCGGCCCGCGAGGTGGACGCGGCCACGGAGGTGGCCGGCGGCGCAGGCGACACGGTGATGTACGAGGCATACGTCGAGGGGCGCGAGTTCACGGTCGGTGTCCTGGATGGAGAGACACTGCCCGTCGTCGAGATCGAACCGGTCAATGAGCTTTTCGACTTCGACTGCAAGTACGAGACGGGCATGGCGGTGGAAACGGTGCCCGCACGGATCCCGGAGGAGTTGGCCGGGGGACTGAAGTCGGCGGCGCTGAAGGTGCACCGCCTGCTGGGGTTGAAGCACTACTCACGGGTGGATTTCATGGTGGACAGGCAAGGGAAGACCTGGTGCCTCGAGGCCAACGCGCTGCCGGGGCTCACCGGAAACAGTCTGCTGCCGAAGGCGGCCGGGGCGGCGGGGTTGGAGTTCAGTCGGCTCTGTGAGCGGATTTGCGTGCTGGGCCGGGACACCGGCGCCCGGCGCGGGACGTGGTGATGATGCGATACACGAACCAGCCACCGGCTTTCGGCGGGGCCTCGATGCGCCTCCACGTCACCCCCTGGGTCAAGATCCTGCTCATCTCGAACGCGGCGATCTACCTGGTGACCCTGGCCGTGGGCAGGGGTCCGATCTTCGACCTCTTCGGTTTCACGCCCGATCGAATCCTGCAGCAGCCATGGGGCATGCTGACCTACATGTTCGTGCACGCGGGCTTCTGGCACCTGCTGATGAACATGTTGTTCGTCTTCTTTTTCGGGCCGCCCCTCGAAGAGCGCTGGGGCTCGGAGATGTTCCTGAAGTTCTATCTCGTCTGCGGCCTGGGCGGGGTCCTCCTCAGCTTCCTCTTCGCGGAGGCTACGATCGTGGGTGCGTCGGCCGCGTGCTACGGGATCATGCTGGCCTTCGCGATGGCGTGGCCGAACCAGCCGGTCTACGTGTGGGGGGTGTGGCCGGTCAAGGTGAAGTGGCTGGTCACGTTCATGGTGGCGATCAGCTTCGCGAGTGCGATTGGCCCGAGCCGCGACGGGGTGGCTCACCTGGCCCACCTCGGCGGTGCGATTGCCGGCTTCCTCTTCGTGAAGAGCGGCTGGTTGCCGGCGGGCTCGTGGGAGCGGCCACGCAGCACCCGCGCCCGGAAGCGGCCGGGCTCTGCCCGCGGGCGGGGACAGCGGGGTGGCAGCTGGACCGAGAAGCTGCGGGGGTCCACCTGGACTGCAAGGCGACGGGGGCCCGGCCAGCCTGCGAAGCGACGGGGCGCCTCCGCGTCCTCCACCCCGATCGGGGACGCCTTCGAGCGCCGCAAGATGCGGAAGCGCATGTCCGAGGAACGAGCCGAGCTCGACCGGGTCGACGCCGTGCTCGACAAGATTTCGGCCCACGGCATCAATTCGCTCACAGCCGAGGAGCGCGACCTGCTGGACCGGGTTTCGAAGCAGACGAAGGCCAACTGAAGGCGGTTCGCCGGCCGTGGTACGTCGCCCCGCCTTGACCCCGCCGCAACGGGGTTTCTACAATCCCGGACCCTTCGCTTCAACCCGAAGGGGTTGTCGATCCCCGGGCGGCGGCACCGTTGCGGGCCGCTCCGGGCTCGGGTTGAACGCGAATCCAGCAACGACCAACAGGAGGTGGCATGGCCGCGGCCAGATCTTTCAGAACGGAGCAGATCCGTAACGTAGTGGTTCTAGGGCACGGGGGGTCGGGCAAGTCGACCCTCATCGACGCGGTGTGTTTCGCATCGGGGACGTCCCGCAGGAAGGGGAGCGTCGGTGACGGGACCGCGCTGACGATGACCACGCCGGAAGAGACCGGTCACGGCATGTCACTGCAGCTCACGGTCGCGCATGCCATCTGGAACGGGACGAAGGTCAACCTTCTCGACACGCCGGGGTACATGGACTTCGTCGGAGATGCCTCCGCCGCGGTACGAGTCGCCGATGCCGCGGTTGTGACGGTGACGGCCCCATCCGGAGTCGAGGTCGGGACGGAGATGGTGTGGGAGCTGTGCGAGAAGCGCGGGCTCCCCCGCATGATCTTCGTCTCGATGATGGACAAGGTGCACGCCAACTTCGGCCGGGTGATCCGGGAGGTGAGGGAACTGCTGGCCCCCGGAGCCCTTCCGGTCGAGATCCCGATCGGAGCTGCGAGCGACTTTCGGGGGGTTGTGAATCTTTTCACGAACAAGGCGCAAATCTTCAAGCCCGGCACGATGACCGGGGAGTACGAGGAAGGGCCCATCCCGGACGAGGTGGCGGACGACGTCGAGGAGTGGTCGACCGAGCTCATGGAGACGCTTGCCACGACCGACGAGGACTTGCTGGACCGCTACCTGGAGGGCGAGGAGATCGCTCCGGAAGAGGTGGTCGCGGCGCTGGCGGGCGCTGTGGCCGATGGAGAAGTCGTCCCCGTCTTCTGCGGCGCGGCCGAGCAGTCCTTCGGGGTCCATTCCTTCACGCAGCGGATGGTGGAACTGCTGCCGCATCCCGGCCAGGCGGGTGAGGTGGAAGCCGCCGGCGACAACGGTGACGCCGTCCAGCTGCGGATCGCGGACGACGAGACGGTCAGCGCCCTCGTTTTCAAGACGAGCGCGGAACCGCACGTCGGCGAGCTGTCCCTCTTCCGCGTGTATTCGGGCATGGTCGTCAACGGCACCGAATTGCGGAACACGGCTCGCGACACCAACGAGCGCATCAACCACCTGGCCATACCCCAGGCCAGGGAGCGCGTCGAGGTGGATGGGTTGCACGCGGGGGACATCGGGGTCGTGGCCAAGCTCAAGTCCACCCACACCAACGACACGCTCTGTGCGCCCACGAACCCCGTCACGCTCGACGGCGTCGCGTTCCCGCGTCCCGACATTTCCACGGCGGTGCGGGGCGCCACCCGCGCCGACGAGGACAAGATGGGGGAGGCGCTGGGCAGGCTCCAGGAGGAGGACCCCACCTTCGTCGCCGAGTTCAACCCGGAACTGCGCCAGACGATCGCACGCGGACTGGGGGAGCTGCACCTCGACGTGCAGTTCGAACGGATGAAGCGGAAGTACGGGGTGTCGGTGGAGACCGAACAGCCCCGGATCGCGTACCGCGAGACCATCACCGCGCCTGCCGAGGGCCAGGGCCGTTTCAAGAAGCAGACGGGTGGCCGGGGCCAGTTCGGAGACTGCTGGATCCGGCTGCGGCCACGGAGCCGTGGCGAGGGGTACGAATTCACCAGCGCGATCAAGGGCGGAGTGATTCCGACCAAGTATGTGCCCTCGGTGGACCGGGGCATCCAGGAAGCGGCCGCGAAGGGTGTGGTCGCGGGCTATCAGATGGTCGATTTCACGGCTGAGTGCTACGACGGTTCGTATCACTCGGTGGACTCCTCCGACATCGCCTTCAAGGTGGCCGGATCGTATGCGTTCAGGAACGTGGCCGCGAAGGCGCGGCCGGCGCTGCTGGAGCCGATCATCGAGGTGACGGTGACCGCGCCCGACGAGTACGTGGGCGACATCATGGGAGATCTGAACGGTCGCTCGGCGCGGGTCCTGGGCATGGAGCCGATGGGAGGCAAGACCGCGATCATGGCGCAGGTGGCCGAGGCGGAGCTCTACAAGTATGCGTCCGTGTTGCGGTCGATCACCCAGGGGCGGGGACACCACCGCCGCAAGCTGCTCGGCTACGACATCGTGCCGCCGCTTCGGGCCGCCAAGATCGTGGCCGCGGCGGCAGAGGAGGAACGGTAGCAGCCCCCAGGATGCATTGACGCGCGAATGCCGGGTGGGTTTCCGCGGGCTGGCCGGGCGAGTCGCCGCGCGAATCGGTGGCGGCGGTCCTGCCCGGGCGGGCTACCGCGTGTAGATCAGCAACACTCCGTTCGCTCCGCGCTGACCGTACAGCAGCCCCGCTTCCAGCGGCGTGATGAACTGGATCCGCCGGATGTCCTGGGGATTCAGGTCCATGATGAAGAACGCGGGGTCGGGAACCGGCCCGTCGTTGATGCGGACCTCCACCATGTTGCAGGTGTTGGTCGTCGCGCTGCTCCGGCTCCTTTGCATCTCGATGCACACGCCCAATTGCGGATCCCCGAAGGCGTTGGCGATGTAGCTTTCCGTGATGGACAGCCCCGGCATGCGCACGGCCCGGGCCATGCCTGCGAAGTCGGCCACCCTGGGAAGGATTGAGTCGACCTGTGCTTCGGTCAGCCCCGAGAAACGGGTTCCGGTGGTCGTCAGGACCGGTCCGCGGCTCCGCCTCCCCGTGACGATCAGGGGCTCCAGCACGATGGCTTCGGTCGACAGGAGGATCTCGAGCCCGAGGGCTTCCTGGCTGAAGACAGTGAGAGAATCGATCCTCGTGGCGTAGCCCAGCTGTTCCGTCTGGATGATCTGCTTGCCGGGGGGCACGCCGTTGAAGCCGAACTGTCCCGCCGAGTCCGTAAGCACGTCGTAGTTCGTGCCGACGAGCTGGACCCGCGCACCCCGGATGGGGGCCCGGTCGGCATAGTTCACCACCGACCCCGTGATCGTCACGGGGTCCGAGATGTGGATCATCAGGTCGAGGACGTGGGTTCCGCTCTGGTCGATCTCGATCGGCACCGCCTCGTTCGTCCCGAAGGTGGCCATGACCGAAAGCTCCTCCGTGGCGTCGAGGCCGCACAACATGAACTCGCCGGAGTTCTCGGTGCGCGCTTCGGCGACCACCCGTCTCCTCTGCAGCGCCCCCACGCGATCCCCGAGAGCGCTCACCCTGGCCCCCGGTAGCGGCACCCCGGTCAGCGCGTCGGTGACCAGCCCGCCGACCGAGGTGTTGCCCATCCCGCTTGCCGCCGCACACCACGCCGACAGGATCGTCTCCCGGGACGGCACCGCCAGGAAGGCCTCGACGACCGCATCGTCTCCCACCACCACGCGTTGCGTCGTGCCGGTCACCCCCAGCGTGCCGAGCCGCGGATGGAAGAACATGACCGTGTGCTCGCCGACCGGAACCGCGTCAAGGCGGAACTGTCCGGATTCGTCCGAATCGGCGATCACCGATGTGCCCACCACGGCCACTCTGGCGTCGGCCAGGGGGGCGCTGGTGGTGCTGTCGAATACCAGCCCCACGATGGATCCGGTGGGGCCCTGGTCCTCCTGTGCCGGGAGAGGTGTCGCCAATGCGGCGAGCATGGTCGCGGCCCCGAGTGCGCCGACCGCGATTCGCCGCGGGAACGCGCCTTCGCCCGGGGGCGCCCGCAGCCCGCGCAGGGGTCGGCGCGCATGCATTTTCGCTCGAATGCCGGAAGGGTTCACTCCACGGAGTGCCGGGGCGGGCTCGCGTTGTAACATCGTCATGGCTCGGAACGGGTACGGATTTCAGGGTCGGGCCGGAACTGCGACCATCATTCACTCAAAGACTGCCTCAATACTATACCACTGCTCAATACCATATCGTTCCTGCGCGGAAAATGTGACACGGCGCCGTTGTTCCCGATTGGGGCGGCGCACCGATTCCGGAGTGGTTCGAAGCCCGCGTGGAACCCGTTCGATGGTGGGGTGGACTATATTACAGCCGGCGGTGGCGGGCGTGCACGAGCGTCGCTGCAGGCGAAGCGGATTGCCGGGGGCCGCCCGGATGGAGGCGAGCGTTGGCGGGACACAACAAGTGGTCGCAGATCAAGCGAAAGAAGGCGGTCAACGACCAGAAGCGCGGCCAGATGTTCACCAAGCTCATCCGCGAGCTCACCGTGGCGGCCAGGGAGGGAGGCGGAGATCCCAACTTCAATCCCCGCCTCAGGCTGGGAGTGGATGCGGCCAAGGCCGCCAACATGCCCCAGGAAAACATCGACCGGGCCATCAAGCGCGGCACCGGCGAGCTGGAGGGGGTGACCTACGAGGAGGTCGTGTACGAGGGGTATGGACCCGGGGGCGTTGCTCTGTACATCGAGACCCTGACCGATAATCAGAAGCGCACGGTGGCTGAAGTCCGCCACCTTCTGGACAAGAACGGAGGCAACCTCGGGACGGCGGGTTCCGTGGCCTGGCAGTTCGACCGCAAGGGGATGATCTACATCGGCGGGGCGGGTCTCGACGAAGACACCGTATTCGAAGCGGCGGTGGATGCGGGAGCCGAGGACGTGAGCCGCGAAGCAGAGGAATACGTGGTCTCCACCGAGCCGGGTGACCTGCACGAGGTTCGACGTGCACTCGGGGCCGCGGGTCTGGCGGTGGAATCGGCTCACCTCGCGATGGTCGCAAGGAACGAAGTTGGGGTGACGGGGAAGTCGGGAGAGCGGATCCTCAGGCTCCTCGAAGCGCTCGACGACCACGACGATGTTCAGCAGGTGTACTCCAACGCCGACCTGGACGAGTCGGTTCTGGCCCGGGCCCTGTGAGCGCGGGCGGCGGCGAAGACGGCGGCGTACTGCTCGGCATCGATCCCGGGACGGCCGTCATGGGGTTCGGTGTCGTAACGGTGGATCGGCGCCGCAGGACGGAGCTGGTCGCGTGCGGCGTGGTCCGCACCTCGCCGAAGACTCCCCTGGTGGCGCGACTGCTGGAGATTCACGATGCGGTGGCCGAGCTCATCAGCGAGTTTGCCCCCGCGGTGATGTCCGTCGAGTCCGCGTTCTACGGGAAGAACGTGCGGAGCGCCCTCACGCTTGGTCAGGCCCGGGGTGCGATCATCGTGGCCGCGGCCCGGTGCGGGGTGGCGGTGTCGGAGTATGCGCCGCGGGAGATCAAGAAGGCCGTCGTGGGAACGGGAGCCGCGACCAAGGACCAGGTCGCGTACATGGTGCGCCGCCATCTGCGCCTCCGCACGAATCCCGAGCCGGCTGACGCGGCGGATGCGGTAGCTGCGGCCCTGTGTCATGCACTCACCGGGGACATTCCCGCGCGGCAGGCGTCCGCGATGGCGGCTCCGTGATCAGTCGGGTCCGGGGCGAACTGGTCAGCCTGGACGTGGACAGGGTCGAGGTCGCGGCCGCAAGCGGGGTCGTGTACGAGGTCCACGTTCCCCTCACGGTCTTCAACCGCCTTCCCGCCGTGGGTTCGGATCTGGAACTCCTCACCGCGTACATTGTCCGCGACGACACACCGAGCCTGTACGGATTCCTCGATGCGCAGGAACGCTCTCTGTTCTCGCGCCTGCTGACCGTCCAGATGGTTGGCCCGCGTCTGGCCCTCGCCATGATGAGCGCCTACCATGCCGGGCGTCTGGCCCGGGCGATCGCCGAGCGCGATGCCAAGGTCCTCATTCAGGTGAGCGGTCTCGGAAAGAAGACGGCCGAGAGGGTGATTCTGGAGTTGGCCGACAAGGTCCGCGACATTGCCGTCGCCGAGACCGTGGACGGCCCGGAAGCCAGGCAGGCGACCGAAGCGGTGGCGGCGCTCACGAGCCTGGGGTACACTTTCGCGGAGGCCGATGCGGCCGTGCGCGAAGTCGCCGGCGCCACCGGCGCGGAGAGCACCGAGGAGTTCGTTCGCATCATTCTTGCACGGCGCGGACCGGGCCGGGACAGGTAGCACAGTGGCCAAGCGCACCGAGATCACCACGCCAGAGGTTCTCCCCCGCGAGTCGCGTGCCGACGCGTCGTTGCGGCCTGGGCGCCTGTCGGATTTCGTCGGGCAGGGCAAGGTGAAAGCGGGTCTGCGGATCTCCATCGAGGCGGCGATCGCCCGGAAGGAGCCGCTCGATCACGTCCTCTTTCACGGTCCCCCCGGGCTTGGCAAGACGACGCTCGCCATGCTTCTGGCCCGGGAGATGGGGGTGAGTATCACGACGACCTCAGGGCCGGTGCTGGAGAAGCCTGCCGACCTGGTGGGGGCTCTGACCAATCTGCGCGCGGGCGACATCCTGTTCATCGACGAGATCCATCGTCTGCGTCCGGTGATCGAGGAGTTCCTCTACCCGGCCATGGAGGATTTCCGGGTGGAAGTGCGACTCTCCGAAGGGCCGAAGGCGCAGACCATGACGATGGCGGTCGAGCCCTTCACCCTGGTGGGGGCGACGACCCGCTTCGGCCTCCTCACCGCACCCATGCGCGCCCGGTTCGGGATCACCGATCGCCTCGACTTCTACCCGCCTGCCGACCTCGCGCGGATCATAACGCGGAGCGCCGGGATCCTCGAGGTGAAGACCACCGCGGGGGGCGCGTACGAGTTGGCCAAGCGCGCGCGGGGGACGCCCCGTGTTGCCAACCGGCTCCTGAGGAGGGTGCGTGACTACGCTCAGGTCCGCGCCGATGGCGTGCTCGAAGTGGCGGTCGTGCAGGATGCGCTGGAGCTCCTCGACGTGGACGAATATGGCTTGGACGGGATGGACGCGCGGATCCTCATGACCATCATCGACAACTTCGAGGGCGGGCCGGTCGGCCTGAACTCGCTGGCCGTCGCTCTCGGCGAGGACGCGGGCACGATAGAAGAGGTGTACGAGCCCTTCCTGATCCAGAAGGGATTCATGATGCGCGGGCCGCGGGGACGCGTCGCCACCGCGAAGGCGTACACGCGATTCGGCCGGCCTGCGCCGGACGAGACGGGTGGAGCGCCCGGCCTGCCGCCCACGGGCAACCAACCCAACCTGTTCAACTGAGTGGAGAAGGGGCTCGCGCCGAGCGGGGTGTCCACGGCGGACTTCGACTACGAACTTCCGCCGGAGCGCATCGCGAAGTACCCCCTGGAGCGGCGTTCCGATTCGCGCCTCATGGTTCTGAGCCGCTCGACCGGCGCCGTCGAGCATCGCCGCTTCCGCGACCTTCCCGCGCTCATCGATCCGGGGGACCTGCTCGTGGTGAACGACACGCGCGTCTTCCCCGCGCGGCTCCGTGGGAGGAAGCTGACCGGCGCCGCGGCGGAGGTGCTCCTTCTCCGTCCCGTGAGCGGCGATGCGGAGGAAGCGGCTCAGCAATGGGCGCCGGGCCGCGAGCCGGATGCGGTCAGGAGCATCCCGCCCGGCGAGCATCACCACGACTGGGAGGCGCTCGTGCGACCGGGGAGGAAGCTGAAGCCGGGCCGTGTGGTGGTCGTGTCGCCGGAGCTGTCGGTGCGGATCCTGGGCGTCTGTCGGGACGGGCGGCGGATCGTCCGGCTGGAGAGCCGGATCGGCGTTCGCGAGGCGATCGAGCGGTTCGGGCGCGTACCCCTGCCGCCATACCTGGAGCGGGACGACGAGCCACTCGACCGGGAACGCTACCAGACGGTCTACGCGCGTCACAGGGGCTCGGTGGCGGCCCCGACGGCGGGGTTGCACTTCACCGGTGAGCTGCTCGGCCAGGTGGAGGCCCGGGGCGCCGTACGGGTCGCACTGACCCTGCATGTGGGGGCGGCGACGTTCCGCCCCGTGGACGTCGCGGATCCAGCGGATCACGTCATGGACTCCGAGGGCTACGAGGTCTCCGCCGAGGCGGCCATGGAGTACCGGCGCTGCCGCCGGCGCGGGGGACGCGTGTGGGCGGTCGGCACCACTGTGGTTCGGACGCTCGAGTCCGTGAGCGATGGCCGGGACCGCATCCGCGCGGGGACGGGCACCACCGATCTGTTCATCCGGCCGCCCCACGACTTCAAGGCCGTGGACTGCCTCATCACCAACTTTCACCTCCCGCGCTCCACCCTTCTCATGCTGGTGGCGGCCCTGGCGGGCGTGGACACCGTCCGCGATGCCTACGCGGCGGCGATCGGCGCGGGGTATCGCTTCTACTCCTACGGCGATGCGATGGCGGTGATCCCGTGAGCGCCGTGATGGGGGGTGCGCGTTTCGTCCTCGACGCGGTGGACGGACGAGCCCGGGCGGGGCGCCTGACCCTCTCGGGGGGGGTGGTGGAGACGCCCGCGTTCATGCCCGTCGGCACGGTGGGAACGGTCAAGGGGGTGTCACCGGAAGAGCTGGCCGGAGCAGGCGCTTCGATGATCCTTGCCAACACCTATCACCTCTACCTGCGTCCCGGCGCGGACGTGGTGAGGGAACTCGGCGGACTGCACGATTTCATGCGCTGGAACGGTCCCATCCTCACGGACTCGGGGGGCTACCAGGTGTTCTCCCTGGCCGCCATCAGGGACATTGGCGACGACGGGGTCACCTTTCGCAGCCACATCGACGGAAGCAGCCACCACTTCACGCCGGAGCGGGTGATGGACATCCAGCGACGGTTGGGTGCGAACGTCATCATGGCTTTCGACGAGTGTTCACCCGGCGGGGTGAGCCGTGAAGATGCCGCGCGGTCGAACCGGAGGACGCTGGAGTGGCTCGAACGCTGCCGTACCCGATTCGAGGCCACGGAGGCCGACGCCCGCACGCCCCAGGCTCTCTTTCCCGTGCTGCAGGGCAACGTCTACGACGATCTCCGGGCCGAGCAGGTAGAAGGGGCGATGGCCCTGGGCGACTGGCCCGGCTTCGGCATCGGCGGCCTTTCGGTGGGCGAGGCGAAGGGGGACATGTGGCGCACCCTTGAAGGGCTGGATGCGAGACTGCCACGGGAGCGCCCCCGCTACCTCATGGGGGTGGGGTATCCGGAAGACCTCCTCGAGGCGATCTCCCGTGGCTGCGACATGTTCGACTGCGTCGCGCCAACCCGGAACGCGCGGCATGGGACCGCGTGGTCGCTCGACCAGGGCCAGGTCAACCTCAAGGGCGCGCGCTTCCGGCTCGATCGGGATCCCATCGACCCAGAATGCGACTGCTACGCATGCCGGTTATACGACCGGGCCTACATCCGTCACCTTCTGATTGCGGGTGAGCGTTTCGGACACCGCCTCGTTTCCATCCACAACCTTCGGTTCCTGATCAATCTGGCAACCGCTTCACGGTTACATATCCGTGAAGGTACGTTTACTATGTGGGTCCGATCATGGCTGGAACGGTACCGTGCCGGCCGGATCGCCCGTTGAAGCCTCCTGACCCTGTCCCCGAGGAACAATGTACGTGCCACTTTCCACCACACTCGCGACGGCGCTGACGGTGCCGACTCCGACGCCCGCGCTGGTCCCCCGGGAGGGGGGCAATTCAATGGGCGTGTTCCTGTTCCAGATCGTGATGATGATCGGGATCTTCTACTTCATCCTCATCCGGCCGCAGCGCATGGAGCGCAAGCGTCACCAGGCAATGCTGCAACAGTTGGTCAAGGGGGACCGGATCATGACCAACGGCGGGATCCTCGGTGTGATCATCCATGCCGCGGAGCAGGAGTTGACGATCCGTACCGGAGAGCAGACGCGCCTCGTCGTCGACCGGGGCCACATCGCGCGCAAGATCGAGGAGCAGTAGCACGGCGGTGGCCATCCTGGATATCGAGATCCTCGGATCGGGGATCCTGCGCGAGAAGGCTGCCCCGGTGGAGTCGGTAACGGACGATCTGCGGCGGCTGGTTCGGGACATGACCGACACGATGTACGACGCGGAGGGGATCGGACTGGCGGCGCCCCAGGTGGGAGTCTCCCAGCGCATCCTCGTTGTGGATGTCGCGGACGAGGAGGAGACCCGGCACATGCATGCGCTGGTCAACCCCGTCATCGTCGAGTTCGGCAAGAAGACGGAAAAGGCGAGCGAGGGGTGCCTGAGCATTCCGGGAATCGAGGAGTCGGTGACCCGGCCGGCCACCGTGGTCGTCGAGGCGCTCACACCGAACGGCGACCCCGTGCGGATCGAAGCGGACGGCCTGCTGGCGCGGGCCCTTCAGCATGAAGTGGACCACCTCGACGGCATCCTGTTCATCGATCGGCTTTCGCCGCTCAAGCGGAGTATTCTCCTCAGGAAGTGGCGCAAGAGCAGAAGCGGCAACGCGCGGTGAGGCCGCGGTTCCCGACCGCCGCAGCCTGTCCGGCGCCACGCCGCTCTCCCGGCTCGACCGGATCCTTCCGCGGGCCGCGGTCCTGACATGCGGGTCCTCTTCTGGGGTACTCCGTATTTCGCGCTTCCAGCCATCCGGACCGTCGCTCGGGCAGGTCACATCATCGCGGGGGTCGTCACCCGTCCCGACCGGTCGCGCGGGCGTGGCCGAAAGGCTTCGCCGTCCCCGGTCAAGCGCTGGGCGGCGGCGCGTGGCTACACGGTGCTGACCCCGGAGGCCCCTCGTGGCGATGCGTTCCTCGATATGGTGCGCGCCATCGGTCCCGACATTTCGGTGGTGGTTGCGTACGGGCGCATCCTGCCTCGGCCGGTGCTGGATGCCCCCCGGCACGGGTCGGTCAATCTCCACGCCTCCCTGCTCCCCGCGCTGAGGGGCGCGGCCCCGATCAACTGGGCGATTGCGCGTGGCCACGCGGCGACCGGGGTCACGGTGATGCGCATGGTGACGGAGATGGACGCGGGGCCGATCCTGGCGCGGGCAGAGGTCCCGATCGGCCGGGTTGACACGGCGGCGCTTCTGTCTCGCCGCCTCTCGGGACTCGGCGCGGATCTCGTCGCCGAGACGCTGGCCCGGCTCGAGGCGGGAGCTGTCGACGAGATCGAGCAGGATCACGCGGCGGCCACGTATGCGCCGAAGGTGGACCGCACGGCCGCTCGCATCGACTGGACCGGGGAGTCGCGGGCCGTGGGGTGCCTGATTCGCGGCATGGACGACGTGCCGGGTGCGTGGACCGTGTGGAAGGGCCAGCCGGTCAAGCTGTTCGCACCGGAGCCGGTGGAGGGCGGAAACGTCACGGGGCGGCAATCCGCCGCCGGACGGGACACGTGGCGGGAGTCTGCCGCAGGCCGGCCCCCGGACCCCGGACGCGTGCTGGCCGCCGACCCCCGGCACGGCCTCGTGGTTGCCACGGGCAGGGGCGCGCTCCGGATCGGAGAGGTGCTGCCGCCGGGGAAGCGGCGGATGGAATCGGCCGCCTGGTTGCGTGGCGGGGGACCGCGCGCAGGTGAGCGGTTCGAGTAGCCGCATGACGGTTGACGGGACGCGGGGGCTGCCGCGGCTTCACGTGATCGTGGGTGACGGGATCCTCGTCGCAAGGGATTACCGGGAGCGCCTGCGTCCGCTGCTGGAGGCCGGCGAAGCAGGTCTGGCGCTTCACTTGCGGGCGCGGGAAACATCGGCCGCGCGTCTTTTCGAGGTGGCGTGCTGGCTGGCCGGAACGGCGAAGGCGTACGGGACGATGGTCATCGTGAACGACCGCGTGGATGTGGCCCTGGCATCGGGCGCTGCCGGCGTCCATCTGCGCGAGGACTCGATTCCTCCGCCCCTGGCACGCGAGATCGCGGACGCGGCGGAGGCGCGCGGAGGGCGGGCCCTCCCGGGGAGGGCGGACGACGTGGAAGCGCGGCGCGGACGGTTCTTCGTCGGCAGATCGATCCACGCGCCGCCGCAGGCCGCGGGACGATCCGGGGACGGGCTGGACTACCTGGTTGTCGGCGCCGTCTACCCCACTCGCTCGCACCCCGGGGGTCGTTCCATCGGGACCGGTGCCGTTGCCGACACGGTGCGGGCGGCAGACCTGCCGGTTCTCGCCATCGGAGGCATCGAGCCCGCGACGGCCTCCGTGCAGGTGTCGCTGGGCGCGCACGGCATCG
Source organism: Gemmatimonadetes bacterium bin94 (assembly GCA_002238865.1). Taxonomy (GTDB): domain Bacteria; phylum Gemmatimonadota; class Gemmatimonadetes; order Longimicrobiales; family Gaopeijiaceae; genus Bin94. The sequence continues at coordinate 105,569 of MPNE01000009.1, forward strand.
TGGTGCTGAGCGGCGTATGGAGAACTCCCGACCCGCCGGCGGCGGTGACTCGCTACCTTGAAGTGTTGCCCGGGCAGAGGCACACGGAGGACACGACATGAGGTCTTCAGGGGAACGGGGGGTGAACGAGGGCGGCGAGGCGGCGAGCGCCGCGACGGGCCGCGTATCCATCGTCCTCAACGGCGAGCGCCGTGTCGTGGGATCCGGTCTCAGCGTGGCCGGTCTGCTCCGGAAGCTGGGCCTTGAACCGGGGATGGTGGTCGTGGAGCGCAATCGCGCAATACTTGCGCGAGATACCTTGGGAACCGTACCCGTCGAGGACGGAGACCGGTTCGAACTCGTGCACTTTGTGGGAGGAGGATAGGCAGTGACGAGTGGCCACCCGGACCAGCCCTTCGTGATCGGGGGCCGGACCTTTGCCTCCCGGCTGATCGTGGGGACCGGGAAGTACCGCACCAACGGTGAAATGGTCGCCGCGATCCGGGCCAGCGCCGCAGAGATGGTGACGGTCGCCGTCCGTCGCGTGGACCTGGATCGGAGCCGGGAAGAGGGCATTCTGCATCACCTCGATCCCGCCGAGTTCTTCCTGCTGCCCAACACCGCGGGCTGCTACACGGTGGATGACGCCCTCCGCTACGCCCGCCTCGGACGCGCCGCGGGGCTGAACGAGTGGGTCAAGCTGGAAGTGATCGGCGACGAGCGCACCCTCCTGCCCGATACGGCCGCAACACTCGAGGCCGCGGCCGAACTCGTCGCCGACGGTTTCAAGGTCATGGCCTACACCAACGACGACCTGGTCACCGCACTCCGCCTCGAAGACGCCGGCTGTGTCTCCGTCATGCCGCTGGCGAGTCCGATCGGGAGCGGCCTCGGGGTGGTGAATCCCTACTACATCCGCGAAATCAAGCGCCGTCTGACCGTTCCGGTGATCGTGGACGCCGGCGTCGGCACGGCTTCGGACGCGTGCGTAACGATGGAGCAGGGCGTGGACGGGGTCCTCATGAACACCGCGATCGCAGCCGCATCCGATCCGGTGGGCATGGCGCTCGCAATGCGGTTGGGGGTTCAGGCCGGGCGGGAAGCGTTTCTCGCCGGGCGCATGCCTGCCCGGGAGATCGCGGTACCGTCGTCTCCGGCCGCGGGGATGCTGGACCGGGAGACGCCTTGACCCGGCCCGATCCCGGGCGCCGGAACGCGGAGAGGGTGTCCCCGGACAGGGTTTTGGCGGCCTCCATCCTGGCCGAGGTCGAATCCGGCCGGCGCCTGGACGTCGCCTGGGAGGCTTCCGGCGCGTCGGCGCAGCCGGGCCGCGCGTGGATCCGCAACCTCGTCTACGGTACCGTGCGCCTGCGCGGAAGAATCGACCACATCCTTTCCCGGGTGGCGGGCCGCGATCCCCGCGACCTCGATCCGGAAGTGCGCGGGATCCTGCGGCTGGGCGTGTACCAGATCCTGGAAATGGGCTCGGTCCCGGACTATGCCGCGGTGTCCGAATCGGTCGAGCAGGTCAAGGGCACGCGCCGCCGTGCAGCCGCGGGGCTGGTCAACGCCGTCCTTCGCAACGTGGTCCGCTCGCGCCCCGGGGAGGGATCGTTCCCGGACCCGGAGGTGGACCTGGAGGGTTATCTCTCTACCTGGGGCTCCCACCCGCGATGGATGGTGCGGAGGTGGGTCCGGTCGTTCGGGGCCGAGGCCGCGCGGGCGCTGGTCGAGGCGAATAATCGAGAGCCGGACGTGTACCTCCGTCCCGTCGGAGTGGACCCGGACGCTGCCGAGCGGGCACTGGAGGAGGCGGGGGTCGCGGCGGAAGGGCCCCGGCGTGGCTGTTCCATCCGCCTCCGGCGCGGGGCGGATCCCGGCGCCGCGCTTGCCACGGTGCCCGGGGTGATTCAGGATCCGGCCGCGTCGCTGGTCGTAGAGTATGCATCGCCTGCTCCCGAGTCCTGGGTCGCCGACCTGTGTGCTGCTCCGGGGGGCAAGGCCCTCGCCCTCAGCGACAGGGTCGCGGGGGTGGCTGCCGCCGACCTGTCCCTTCGGCGCGTGGCCCGGCTCGTGGAGGCGCGGCGCAGACTCTCGGCACGGGTCTGGCCCGTGGTCGCGGACGCGCGCTTTCCCCCGTTTCGCGAAGCTCCGGCGGTGCTCGTCGACGCGCCTTGCAGCGGAACGGGAACCCTGCGGAGGCACCCGGACGGTCGGTGGCGCGTCGGGGAAGCCGACATCCATCTGCTGGCCGGCGTGCAACGCTCGATTCTGGACGGCGCCGCGTCCATGGTTCCCCGAGGCGGGCTGCTGGTTTACGCTACATGTGCCCTCGAGCCAGAGGAGAACTGGGGTCAGGTGGAGAGTTTCCTTGAACGTCATCCGGACTTCCGCGTCGAAGCGGGCGCCGCCCCCGGGCAGTGGCTGGACTCGAACGGCTGCCTGAGTGTGCTGCCGGGCAGGAGTGGATTCGATGGTGCCTTCGCTGCAAGGCTAAGAAGGATGTCGCGCTGATGGATCTCGGCAGCTCGATTCGCCGCAGGCGGAAGCGTCCCCGCCGCGCGCCCCAGGGGGAGCGGAAGACGGTTGGCGCGGCAAGGAAGAGGCGGACGAAGGCGCCGCCCCAGGGGGGACCGCGTGTGCGCACCGCCGGGATCGCCCTGTTTGTCGTCACAGCAGGGCTGGTGGCGGGGTACATGGTTTCCACCATCGGCTTCTTCCCGCCGCCGGAACCGCCGCCGGTGCTCCAGGGCGTTCCGGAGTTGTGGGCACAGCCCCTGGAATCGGCTGTGACCCTGCTGGCGGATTCGGGGCTTGCCGTGGGCCGGGTCGATTCCGTTCGCCACCCCAAGGTGCCGGCGGGCGTGGTGATCGGGCAGAGTCCCCTTCCCGGGCGCACCGCCTTGCCTGGCGCACCGGTGAGAGTCACGGTCTCGCAGGGGCCGGAGTTGCGCTCCGTGCCCGACGTGACCCGTCTGCGGGGAGGGAGGGCCGCCGTGCTCCTCGAGTCCGGCGGGTTCGTGGTCCAGGTGGACACCGTCGAATCTGATGCTCCGGCCGGGAGGGTTACCGCCATCGATCCCGTGCCCGGAACTGAGCTGGCCCTGCCCGGGAACGTACGGCTGGAGGTGAGTCTCGGGCCGCCCACCTTCCCCATGCCCGATCTGTCGGGCGTGACTCGAGTGGAGATGCTGGGTGTGCTCGATTCCCTGGATCTGGTCCTGTCCGGCGTGGAGCTGCGGTACAGCATATTGAACGTAGACCTTGTCTTTGGTCAGTATCCTGAACCGGACATGCCCGTTGAACTGGGCACCCCGGTGCGTGTGATCGTCGGCGAGGAGATGCGCCCGAGTCGGGACGGCCTGCGATGAATCGAACGTACAGTCTGGCGGCGGTCTTCGTCGTGGCCGTTGTGGCGCTCGCATGGTTCAGCCGCAACCGCATCCAGCCGGTCGTCTCCGGCTACCCGGCGCCGGACTTCGCGGCCACGGACGCCGCAGGCGCCCCCGTGTCTCTGGCCGACTATGGCGGCAGGGTGGTTTTGCTCAACATCTGGGCCACCTGGTGCGGTCCCTGCCGGGAAGAGATGCCCTCCATGCAGCGTCTCTACGACCGTTTCTCGCGTGAAGAGTTCGAGATTGCGGCCATCAGCGTCGACGCTCTCCCGGGCCGGTTCGACGCCTCGGGGAATCCCGGCGGAGATCCCGTCGCGTTTGCGCGCGAACTGAATCTGACGTTCCCGATTCTGTTGAATCCGTCCGGCGACGTTCAGCGGACCTACCGGACCTCGGGCGTTCCCGAATCCTTCCTGATCGGTCCCGACGGTGTGATCTACAAGAAGGTGGCGGGATCGACACGGTGGGACTCGGATGCCAACGTCGCGCTCGTTCGCCGTCTGGTCGAAGGGAGTTGACCGTTGTCCCTTTCGGGATTCATCGTGCGCAACTGGCGCCTCAAGATCGCGGCCTTCGTGCTTGCCGTGCTGTTGTGGGTCACGATGCGGCTCAGTGACGACCGCGTCAGCCGCCTGAGCCTGCCGAACGTCGAGGTCAGGGTTGAGCAGGTCCACAGGGACTGGTATCTGCGCCAGGCCCCCTTTCCGTCCACGGTGGAAATGAGCGTAAGTGGTCCGATCGGTGAACTTCTTCGTGTGGCGATGTCCCAGCCGGCGATCGTCGTCAGAGTCGACTCCGTTCTGAAGGAGGACTCGGTACTGACGCTGATCCCCGACTGGGTCAGCAATGTTGACCGGAGCAGCGTCACCATCGAGAACTTCGCGCCGAGCTCGGTGCGACTCCTGTTCGAAAGGAACAAGGAAGAAGAGATCCCGGTGTCGGTCCGGCTCATCGGGGCGCTTCCCGACTCCCTGGCAATGGTGAACGAGCCGCGTGCCAACCTGCTGTTCGCGCGGGTTCGAGGCGCGGCTTCGTCGGTCGATGCGCTCGAGACCGTTTTCCTGGAGCCCTTCGACCTGGGCTCGGTGACGGGGCCGGGGCGCTTCGAAGTCCCGGTCGACACCGCAGGGTTGGACGGACTGGTCGTGAGTCCCACGACGGCGACACTGACCGTGGACGCAAGTACCAGGACGACCCGGAGCCTCTTGTCGCTGATCGAGCTTGCGGGTGCGGGGGACGATCTGGCGTTGGAGCCTGCAGCGGTGACCGTGACGCTGTTCGGCGCCGAGGAGCGTCTGGGTGCGGTGGACTCGGCCGCCGTGCAGGTTCTCGTGAATGTCGACCCCGAAGAGCTGAGGCGGCAGCTGGAGGAAGACGCGGCGGTTCGAGTTCCGCTGACGTTGAGTGGTCTTCCGCGCTGGGTGGGGGGCACGCTCGGCGTGGATTCGGTGACCGTAAGGGGATCCGGCACACCGTGAGCGGGCCGATTCTGGGCATCGAGACCACCTGTGACGAGACGTCGGCCGCGGTTCTCGACGAGCACGGGACCATCCTCGGCATGGTGATCCACTCGCAGGATGTGCATCGGGTCTACGGTGGCGTCGTCCCCGAGCTCGCCGCGCGGGACCACCTCAAACGCATCGAACCGGTCGTCACCGCCGCCTTGCGAGACGCGGGAACCCGTCGGCGCGACCTGGGGGCCATCGCCGTCGCGGCTGGCCCCGGCCTGATCGGCGCGCTGCTCGTCGGCGTGACGTGGTCCCGCGCGGCCGCGTTCGCCCTGGGCATCCCCATGATTCCGGTTCACCACATGGAGGGCCACCTCTTCGGCCCGGTGCTGGACGACCCCGGCGCCGTGCCCCCGTTTGTGGCCCTGCTTGTCTCGGGGGGACACACCCTGCTGCTGTGGGTCCCGGAGTGGGGCCGCTACTTCCTCATGGGCGAGACCCGGGACGACGCCGCCGGCGAAGCGTTCGACAAGGTTGCGAAGCTGTTGGGGCTGCCGTACCCCGGGGGCCCAGCGATCGAGAGGGCCGCGGCCGCCGGCGATCCGGAGCGGTACTCCTTCCCCAGGCCGATGTTGCAAGGGGGAGGGTGGCGTCGAGGCGGTGCCACACCCGCGGCGACCGCTCAGGGCAGCCTCGACTTCTCGTTTTCGGGTCTGAAGACCGCGGTGGCCCGCACAGTGGAACGCCTCGCCGAAGCGGACGCGCTGGACGCGGAGCGACCTCACCTCGCGGCATCCTTCCAGGAGGCCGTCATCGATGTGTTGGCGGCGAGGGCGCGGGCCGCGATGGACATCGTCGGCTGCGACAGACTGGTGCTGGGCGGTGGTGTGGCCGCCAACCGGGCGCTGCGCTCCCGCCTCCGGGAAGACATCGGCCCGGGCCGCCTGTTTGCCGGGTCGGTCAGGTTGTCGATGGACAACGGCGCGATGATCGCGCGCGCCGGCCTGTTCCGCCTGGCTGCCGGGAGCTACGGTGGCCTCACGGACGCGATCGCCAGCGTTCCCATCCCGGGGGCGCGCCCCTGGGAGCCTGCTGCCCGTCTCGCTTCGTCGCGGCCGCCGCCCCCCTCGCCGCCGAAGGGTGCGGGGCCGTCAGGTCCGCAGATATCATCCAGGGCAAGAACATCCCACTGACAAGGTCAGGTCGCCGTGTACCCCATCCTGTTTCGATTCCCCGAGTGGTTCCCGTTCCTGGGCGGCGAGCCGATCACCACCTTCGGCGTGATGATGTTGCTGGCTTTTCTGACGGCGGGCTACGTCCTCAAGGCCGAGATGCTCCGGATGGGTTACGATGCCGAAAAAGCGTGGGATCTTCTGTTCATGGGGGTGATCGGGGGTGTGGTGGGCGCGAGGCTCTACTATGTCCTCCTCAACTACCCTCGCCTCGTGGAAGACCCTGCAGGCATGCTCTTTTCCCGTGGCGGAATGGTGTGGTACGGGGGCTTCGCGCTTGCCGCGGGCCTCGTCCTGTGGAGGGCTCGCAAGCTCAAGCTCCCCATGGGCAGGATCACCGACGCGTCCGCGCCCGCGCTGGCGCTGGCCTACGGGGTCGGACGGATCGGTTGCTTTCTGGTGGGTGACGACTACGGCCGGCCGACAGACTCCTGGGTCGGGGTCGCATTCCCCAATGGCACGCCGCCCAGCACCGCTGACGCCATATCGGGCCAGTTCGGGATCACCGTCGATCCGGCGTTGGTCGAGCAGTACGGACAGGTGCTTCCCGTACACCCCACGCAACTCTATGAGACCGGCATATCCACGCTCGTTTTCTTCGTGCTCTGGACGTTGCGCCGCCACCAGCATCATGCGGGATGGCTGTTCATGGTGTGGCTCGCTTGCGCCGGAGCCGAGCGGTTTGTCGTAGAGATCTTCCGGGCGAAGGATGACCGCTTCTTCGGCGTGCTGACACTGGCCCAGGTGATCTCGCTGATGCTGGTCGGTGTCGGTGTCGTCTGGATGGCGAAGCTCCGAAGGGAGAAGGGCGCCACCGCTGCGTGACGATACTCCACGTCTCGGACGTTCACTTCGGCAAGCCGCACCTTCCGGCAGTGCGGGACGCGGTGGTACGGTTCGCGCACGACGAGTGTCCGGACGCCGTCGTCGTCTCCGGGGACCTCACCCAGAGGGCCCGGCGCAGCGAATTCCGCGCCGCGAGGGCGTTTCTGGACCGGCTGGCTCCCCACCCCGTCATCGTCACGGCGGGCAATCACGATGTACCCCTCTACCGCATCTGGGAGAGGCTCTTCGCACCGTACCGGAACTACCGCGCCGCCATCTCGCCGGAGCTCGACTCCGTACTGGATGTCGGGACCGAACGCGGCGAACGGCGTGTCCGCCTGGTGGCGCTGAACTCGTCCTCGCCGCGCACCGCCGTCGTGAACGGTCGGCTCTTCGATCGGCAATTGGACTTTGCGAGGAGGTCGTTCCAGTCGGCCGGCCCGGATACCGTTCGTGTGCTGGTCGTCCATCACAACCTCGTGTCGCCGCCCGGGTACAAGACTGCCGCGCCCTTGCCCGGAGCCGACCGCATCATGGCATTCATGCAAGGTCTGGGTGTGGACCTGATCCTTTCGGGACACATCCACCAGACCTGTTTTGCCCGGGGCGGGAGTGCCTTTCCCGAGCCGGGGTCGACAGAGTGCGGGATGCCCATCGTCCTTGCCGGCACGGCGTCGTCGAGCCGGGGACGGGGGAAGGAAGCGGGGCGGAACTCCATCAACCTGGTCCGGGTCCAACATTCGGGCATCGAGGCCACCGCGTATCTATATTCGCAGGACGCCGGATGCTTTCTGCCGGGGGAGGGCCGCCGGTATCCCGGAGTCCGGGTGACCCGTCCCTCCCGCGGACTGGTGGAGAGGGGGAGTCCTCGCGGTGAAGAAGGTGCACATCCGTAGAAGGCCCACGAGCGTCGACGTGGCATCGGTGACCCCGGGAGCCGGCGCGGCACCTCGCCGCGCTCGGCGCTTGCCGGGATTCGTACTTGTCGCGGCTGCGTTGCTCGTCGGTGGTCAACCTGCCCCGGCGTGGGCACAGGGCGTTCGCGAGGAAATTGCCGCCGTCGATTTCGTCGGCAACGAAGCCTTCACCGACGTGGAATTGCGGCGGGCGGTGTTCACCCAGGCTTCGCGGTGCCCTTTTGTGCTGGCGGTTACCACATGCCTGCTCGGCATCGACTGGGGGAGGGATCGCTCCTACTACAGCCCCCGGGTCCTGGACGACGATGTGGAGCGGCTGCGCATTCTCTACCATGCTCACGGCTTCCGGGCAGTCCAGTTCGAGCCGGAGGTCGTCGAAAACGACAACGGGAGCGTGTCCGTCACCTTCGATATCGACGAGGGCATTCCGTTCAGAGTGGGCGAGGTGAACCTCATCGGAGACACCCTGCCACCGGGGTTGGAGTTCGATGGATCGCTCCCCATCGTCGTGGGAGACCCGCTGAGCGGACTCCTCATCGAGGAGACGGCCGACTCCCTCACTCGTCAGCTCCGCAACCTCGGCTACGCTTCGGCGGACGTCTTCCCCGGCTTCTTCCGGCCCGGCAGCAGCGACTGGGCTACGGTCAGCTACCGGGTGGAGCTGGGCCCGCTGACCACCTTCGGCTCCATCGAGGTGGCGGGAAACGAACTTCTGGACGCAAGCGTGATCCTGGACCGCTTGCCCTTTCGGGAGGGACAGCTGTTCCGCGAGCGGCAGATCAGGGAAGGGCAACGCAGTCTCCACGAACTCGATATCGTCACCCGCGCCCTTGTGCGGCCCGACACCACACGAATCGTGTCGGACTCCGTACTGCCGATTCGAGTGGAGGTGGTGGAGGGTGATGCCCGCCGGGTTCGAACCGAAGGGGGGCTGGACAGCGCGGAGTGCCTGAACGTCGAGGGACGGTGGGCGAGCCGAAACTTCTTCGGCGGCGGCCGCATCCTTCAGGCCCAGGCGCGGATCTCCAACCTTCTGGCCTCGGTTCTCCAGTCCACTCCCCTTTGCGCACAGGCGGGCACCGGAGATTTCGGCCAGGTCAACTGGCGGGTGGGGGCCGACCTCAACCAGCCCACCTTCTTCTCGCCCCGAACGAATCTGCTGGTCGGACTCTTCGCGGAGCGCCAGTCCCGCAAGAACATCTTCGTGCGGGACGCGTACGGCCTGGACATCGGCATGAGCCACGCGCTGGGAGTCAATTCGTTCGCGAACGTGAGGCTCCGTCCCGAACTCAATCGGCTGGCGGCAGCCGAGGTGATCCTTTGCGCGACTTTCCTCGCCTGTGCGCCCGAGGATATCGAGGTTCTGTCCGCCGCCAACTGGCTCTCGCCGGTTGCCGTGTCCTTCAATCGGGACGAGACCGACGAACTCTTCAACCCGACCAGAGGTTTTCGGGGTGTCGTCGACCTCGAGTTCGCCGATGAATTCACCGGGTCCGACTACTCCTATTTCCGGGCGTTTGCCGACGGAAGCATCTACAGGGCGATCGACAGTCGTACGGTGCTCGCGCTGCGGCTCCGGGCCGGGAGGATCAATCCCGGCGGTTTCGAGGGTCTGGTGTCTCCCGGACAGCAGCTCCCGGAGGTGGTGCCGCCCCAGAAACGGTTTTACGGTGGAGGCGCGAACAGCATCCGTGGATTCGCGCAAAGCACCCTGGGACCAAGGAGCCTGTCCATCGGCGTGGAAGAATTGCTGCGCCGTCCGGGCGCCGGAAGGGGTCCCACCTGCCTCCCCGCCGCTGTGCGAGACCTCACGTGCGACGGATCTCCGCTGGCCGCGTCGGACGTCTTTCAGGTACGGCCGATCGGAGGCCTCGCCACGGTCGAGGCGAACGCCGAACTGCGGTTTTCGCTCGGCGACGGCCCCTGGAGCGGTGCGGCCTTCGTCGACATGGGTCAGGTGTGGCCGCACGGCCTCACACTGGAAGACCTCGAGGTCGCTCCCGGCGTGGGGTTGCGCTACAACGCCCTCTTCGGCCCGATCCGCCTCGACGTTGCATATTCGTTCCGCGACCGCCAGCCGTTGCAGGTCGTTACCTCCCAGATCCGTCCCTTTTTTCCCGGCGTCGACGATCCGACCGACCGGATCGACATCGGTCCTCCGAACACACCGGGCGAATTCATCGACTGGGTGGTTTCGGAAGACCTCGCGTTGCTGGGGCCGCAGGTGCTGTTCGGCGACGACCCGGGGTTCTCGATCCGGCGCTTCCAGCTGCACTTCTCCATCGGACAGGCGTTCTGACACATGAGCGGCAAGGCGGCGAAACGGGTGCGCGGCGCGCGTGACGGCGAGCGTCGCCGGGCGTGGCCCGCCGCCATCCTGCCCTGGGCGATTGTCGCTGTCAGCGTCCTCGTCTCGGCGGGAGTGGCGGGTGCGGTCATGCTGACCCGCACCGCCACCGGGCGCGAAGTGGTGCTGGACTGGGCGCTGTCCCGTCTTCGTCCGGCAATCAACGGCTCGATCCGGGTTGGCTCGGTGGCCCCGGGAGGCCTCCTGACCGGTGCCACGCTGCACGATCTCGAAGTCAGCGACAGCCTGGGCCGGACGGTCCTGGTCGCGGATTCGATCCGGGCCCGGTACTCGATTCTGGAACTGCTCGCGGGCACGTCCGGGGTCGCGGACGTGCACGTCTGGTCACCGACGCTGACCCTCGGTCACGCGCCCGGCGACCGCGTCGACCTCTCCAGCCTTCTCGCCGGGACCGACGCGGCTTCGGACGCTGCTCCCGACCCGCGCGGCGAGGCCGATCCGCCCGGCTTCCGCATCAGGGGTGCGCAGATTCATGCGGGCACCATTTCCATGCTCGACGACAACGGCACCGAGAGGCGGATCGATCGCATTTCTGCCGCGCTTGGGCGGATCGATATTCGGCCGGGTCAGGGTGTCGACCTGGCTGCAAGCCTGGAAGACGTGGCGCTGTCGTATCCTCTGGGGAGCGGGAGGCTGGACCTCGCGGGCGTTCAGGGAGCCGTAGAGGTGGGTGCCGGGGGGATCTCCGTAACCGCTGACGGGTTTCATCTCCCCGGGTCCGAGGGAAAGGGGATCCTGCACGCCGAGAAGCGGGACGAACTTTGGCACGCCACCTTCGACCTGGACGTTTCGCGCCTCTCCCTCGCCGACTTGAGCTGGCTCGACGAGAGGCTCGATTCCGGCGTCGCCCGCGGCGAGTTGCTCATCCGGATCGGCCCCGGCGGAGTGCTCATCGACGTGGCCGATGGCCGTGTGGAAGGTGACCCGGGACGGTTTGCGGTGTCCGGCGGCGTGTCGCTGGGGGGGGGCACCCTCTTCCGCGACCTTCGCATCGCGCCGGAGATGCTGGCCACGTCGGCGCTGGACCGATGGCTTGCCTCGCCCGTGCCCGTCTCCGGTGCACTGTCGGGCGACGTCCGGCTCGACGGCGAACCCGGGCGCCTCGAAATGTCCGGGGAGTTGGCGCTGGTGCACGAGGCCACTCGGGACACGCTGGCCCATCTGGTGGGGGAAGGCACGACATTGGGCCCCCGCGTGGTGGATGGCGTCGATATCGACGTCACCTCGCTCGACTACACACTGCTGCGCAACTTCGTCCCCGGGGTTGAATGGGATGGTCGGGGTGACGTGAGCCTCCAGGCGACGGGGGATCTGCGCACCGGCATGCAGGTCCGGATGGTGGCAAGTCAGGATATTGCGGGAGGACACCGCAGTTCCGTCGCGGTCTCCGGCACCCTCTACGGAGACACGGCAGTTTCCCTGATCCAATTGGATGCGTCGTTGACCCCCCTGTCCCCGGCGACGATTCGCGCCGTCTACCCCGACTTCCCCCTGGAGGGCGAAATCGACGGAACCGTCTCCCTGATCGGGCCCCTGGAAGAGCTCGAGGTCACGGCGGACCTGGGTACTCCGGCCGGTGCGGTGACGGCCAGGGCGACGGTCAATGTGCGCGATCCCGCCGCCGGGTACCGGGTTGCGGCTTCGGTGGAGGACTTTCGCCTGTCGGAGCTGATCGACGCCTTGCCGGATTCCACGGTCGTCTCGGGGACGGCCAACGTCGACGGGAGCGGGTTCGACCGCGGTTCGCTGCGGGGCGCCCTCGACTTCGACGCCGGGCCGTCCAGCCTCGGCCGTCTCAGGGTGGACTCCGCCTCCGCAAACCTGTGGGTGGACGACGATGGCGTGTTGCATGTTCTGTCCGTGTATGGAGACGCGGGCGGGCTTGTCGTCCAGGGCCGCGACGGGAGCATCGGTGCGGCGCCGGGGACCTCGGGAGAGGGGATCGTTCTGGCTGTGACGTCTCCGTCGATCCACCCTCTGCGCGACTTCGTCATGGGAGAGAATCTGTTCGCCTGGGACGAATTGGCGCCAATCGAACAAAGTGCCATGATCCAGTTTGACGGGGTGGATCCGGACACCTTCCCCACGGCGCGGGAAATCCGCTTCGACGGCGCGGTTGCCGGCGAGATCCGGTTGGACGGTGGACTGGACGATGTGACGGCCCGGTTGGATGTCGACATCGAGGGTCTGGAGTACGGTGTCAACTCGGCCGGCCTCCTGCAGTTCGACGTCGCCGTGCGGGGCGTGGGTCTTCCCGGCTCCGATTCGGCCTCGGCCGCAGCTTCGCCGCTGGTGTTTGAGGGCACCGTGGGAGGAGATTCGATCTCCTTTGAGGGCCGCGAGTTCCGCTCCGCGCGGCTGGAGGGCGAATTCGACCTTGATGCGGGCGGCCCGCTCCACGCCGTCGTGGTGCGCACTGGCGGGGCCGCCCTCGCGCGGAGCGAGTCCTATGAGGCCCAGGCGGTCGTCAGACTTGGTGACGGGAGTGGCCGAATCGACCTCGACCGGCTCAACCTTGTCTTCGACGACCGGCGCTGGGGGCTGAGGGGGCCGGCCAGCTTCGTATGGGACCGGGACGCGCTTGTCGTCAACGATTTCGGCCTGATCCGGCCCGGAACCGAGGGCCTGCGCGCGCTCGCCGACGGATCCCTCGCCTTCGGAGCGGCCGAGTCCGATTTCGAACTGGAGATACGCGATCTGGACCTCGGCATTGTCGGCAGCCTTCTGCAACTGCCGCGCTTTCCCGCTGGCACCGTCACGGCCGAGGTGCTGGTGACGGGATCCGGCGCGGACCCCGAATGGGAAGGCTCCTTCCAGGTGGAGGACGTGCAGTACGAAACGATCCGCTTCGATCGCGTGGCTGCCGTGGGCAGGTACTCGGGCCGAAGCGTCGAGGGCGGCATCGAATCCTGGACCGGAGGACGCCGTGCGATTCGGATGGATGGCAAGGCGCCGATCGACCTTCGGCTCCGGGGTGTGGATACCCGGATCCCGGACGAGGCCGTGGATCTGGACATCGTCGCCGACTCGTTTCCGGCCGCCGTGGCTCTTGGCTTCCTCCGGAGCCTGGAAGAGGTCGACGGCACCCTGACCGGAGATGTCAGGCTAGGGGGCCGCTCGTCGGACCTGGAACCGGATGGGGTGCTTCGCCTGGAGAATGCCACGGGCCTGCTCGCGCCCCTCGGGGTCCGCCTGTCGGGAGTCGACGTCGACATGGACCTGAGTCCCGACGGTACCGTGGCGGTCGACGGCTCGGGTGTGTCGGGGGGGACGATCGAGGTGCGGGGAACCGTGGGGGCGGGGGATCCCTCCGACGTGGTGCTGGACCTCGCTTTCTGGCCCAGCGAATTCAGGATCATCGACCGTCGCGACATGGAAGCCGCCGTGAGCGGTGACTCGATCACACTGACCGGCACCTTCAACCTCCCCTTCATCGAGGGACAGCTCGACGTGAACGGGAGCACGGTCTTCATCGAGGAGTTCCAGCGTACTGCGGAAGCGGTGGACTTCTACGACCCGGTCCTGTTCAGTGCGGCAACCGCCGAGTTCGGAGTCAGTGACGATGACGAGGAGCTGGGCACCGGCGTCCGGGAGCGCAGCCCGTTCCTCGAGCACCTGCGCGTGGCGATCGATCTGCGCGTGGGCCGTGGCAACTGGCTTCGCTCCCGCGTCATGAACGTGGAGACGGCGGGAGACCTCTCGGTCACCTTCGACCGACAGGGCAACCAGTTGATCCTGCAGGGCGAAATCGAGGTTGTGAGGGGCACGTACAGCCTCGGTCCCAGCACCCTGACGATGACCGAGGGAACATTTCAGTTCGTGGGGACGCCCGGGTTCAACCCCGGACTTGCGGTAACCACCGAGAGGCAACTCCGCACCCGCGAGGGTGAGCCCCTCCTGATCACCGCCGGCCTGTCGGGAACCCTGCTGTCGCCTCGCATATCCCTTGCCAGCGACGCGACGTTCGCCATGTCGGAGGCCGACATGGTCACGTATCTGGTTCTGGGACGACCGACCTCGGCGCTGATCAGCGAAGGGGGCGCGGGCTCGGTCGGTGCGGGAACCAACCTGCTCCTGAGCCAGTTCTTCAACGAACTCGGGTACGTCCTGGCGCTGGAACTGGGTGTCGATCATCTGTCGGTGTCGCAGGCCGAGCAGAGTCAGGCCAATGCGGCTTTCGGCGCGTCGTCGCTCCAGGTGGAGGCGGGATGGTACCTTTTGGACGATGTGTTTCTTACCGGTGTGTACCAGCGCGGCTTCTGCGCCGATCCCACGCTTCCCGTCAGCAGCGGCGGGGTCAGGGTCGAGGTCGAGATGCCGAAGGACGTGAAACTGGAGGGATTTCTGGAGGGCAGATGCACCAGGGAGAGGTACCGCGGGCTGGGTGATCTCTCCCTTGAGCTGGCTCGCATCTGGGGCTTTTCGTTCTTTCGCGAATGGGGGTATTGAGGGTGCATCTCGTCGTTCGCGGAGCACGTGAACACAATCTGAAGAACGTCTCTCTCGAGATTCCCAGAGAGCGGCTCGTGGTTGTGACGGGACTGTCCGGGTCGGGCAAGTCTTCACTGGCCTTCGACACCATCTACGCCGAGGGGCAGCGCCGGTACATCGAATCCCTTTCGGCCTATGCCCGCCAGTTCCTGGGCATGATGGAGAAACCCGATGTGGACTCGATCGAAGGGTTGTCGCCGGCGATCTCGATCGAGCAGAAGACGGTGTCGAGGAACCCGCGTTCCACCGTCGGCACCGTAACCGAGATCTACGACTATCTGCGACTCCTGTATGCGCGCGCCGGGACACCCTACTGCCCGAACTGCGACCTGCCCATCCAGCGCCAGCCGGCGACCCAGATAGTGGAGCAGCTGCTGAAGATGGAAGAGGGGACCCCTGTCCAGGTGCTGGCGCCCCTCGTGCGCGGCCGCAAGGGAGAGTTCAGGGATGTCTTCGACCGCTCGCGCAGGGAGGGGTTCGTGCGTGCCATGGTCAATGGGAAGGTGTACGACCTGCGCGAGATTCCCCGACTCAACCGCTACGAAAACCACGACATCGCAATCATCGTCGACCGGCTGGTGATCAGGCCCGAGGACCGGATCCGCCTCTCCGACTCGGTCGAGACCGCTCTGAGGGCAGCCGAAGGCGTCGTACAGATTCTGGAACGGCGTGGAAGCCGCGACGTGTCCCATCTCTTCAGCGAACATTACGCGTGCGCCGAGTGCGGGATGAGCTTCCCCGAACTCGAGCCGCGGGTCTTTTCCTTCAACTCTCCACACGGCGCGTGCACCGACTGTGGCGGCCTCGGGACCACCAAGGAGGTCAACGGCGCCCTCCTGGTGGCGGACCCGTCGCTGTCCATTCTCGAAGGGGTGGTCATTCCGTGGGGCGAGCCAGGCGGCCACCTGCGCGGCTCCGTGATTCCGGGTCTCGCCGAGGCGTACGAATTCAATCCCCGCAAGCCGTGGAGAGACCTTCCCAAAGAGGCCCGCGACGCAGTCCTGACGGGATCCGGAAGGATGAAGATTCGCTTTCCGTACAACGCCGGGAAGATGAAGGGCTACTACGAGGACTACTGGGAAGGTGTGGTGTCGAACGTGGAGCGTCGCTATCGGGAAACCACCTCGGAGCATGTGCGTTCGCAGCTCGACCAGTACATGTCCAGCCAGACGTGCGCCACCTGCGGCGGTTCGCGGCTGGGTCCGCTGGGCAGGTCGGTGCGAGTCGGAGGCGTGCCCATCAGCAGCGTCGTCGATCGGCCCATCGGCGAGGTCATGGCCTTCATCCAGACACTTGCCGTCACGGGCGAGGCACCTCTGACCGGTGCGGAGACCGCGCCCGGCGAGCCCCTCTCGGCCGAGGTCGCCGGCCCGATCCTCAAGGAAGTGCGTGAGCGGCTGGGCTTTCTGCGCAACGTGGGGCTCGGCTACCTCGCGCTGAGCCGTTCAGCGGCCACGCTGTCGGGAGGAGAGTCCCAGCGCATCCGGCTGGCGACCCAGATCGGAAGCCGGCTCGTGGGCGTGCTCTACATCCTCGACGAGCCTTCCATCGGATTGCACCAGCGCGACAACCACCGCTTGCTCGGCACGCTCGGGGATCTGCGCGACCTGGGCAACTCGGTCCTGATCGTGGAGCACGACGAGGACACGATACGGGCGGCGGACTTCATCGTGGATCTCGGGCCGGGCGCCGGACGCGCGGGTGGCGAGGTCGTGGCGGCGGGGTCTCTCGCAGACGTCGTGGCGCGGCCGGACTCGATCACCGGAGCGTACCTGCGCGGGGATCGGGAGATTCCCCTTCCCGCCGGGCGCCGCCAGCGGGACCCCGCCCGGGTGCTCACGGTGCGGGGCGCGTCGCAGCACAACCTGAAGAACATCGACGTCGGGTTTCCCCTTGGCTGCTTCATCACCGTTACCGGCGTGAGCGGCTCGGGCAAGTCCACCCTGATCAACGGCACCCTGTACCGCGCCCTTTCGCGCCACTTGCATCGGAGCCGATCCGTCCCGGGGGCCCACGATCGCATCGACGGTCTCTCGGGCGTGGACAAGGTCATCGAGGTGGACCAGTCGCCCATCGGCCGCACCCCGCGCTCGAATCCCGCCACATATACGGGGCTTTTCACGCCGATCCGGCAGCTCTTCGCCGGTGTCCCCGAGGCGCAGATCCGCGGCTACCAGGCGGGGCGCTTCTCGTTCAACGTGAAGGGCGGCAGGTGCGAATCCTGCCGGGGCGACGGTCTGGTGAAGATCGAGATGCACTTTCTCCCGGACGTATACGTGTCCTGCGATGTGTGCCGCGGGCGACGCTACAACCGGGAAACCCTCGACATCTACTACAAGGGCCGGAACATCGCCGATGTCCTGGACATGACCGTGCGCGAGGCACTGGACTTCTTCGCCGCCGTGCCACAGATCAAGCGGCGTCTGCAGACCCTCTTCGACGTGGGACTCGGGTACATCCACCTGGGGCAGAGCGCGATTACGCTGTCAGGGGGCGAGGCGCAGCGAATCAAGCTGTCGTCGGAACTCTCCAAGGTGTCCACCGGGCGCACCATGTACATCCTGGACGAGCCCACGACCGGGCTCCACTTCGAAGATGTGCGCGTTCTGCTGGGCGTCCTCCACCGTCTCGTGGAGCGCGGGAACACGGTCGTGGTCATCGAGCACAACCTTCATGTGGTGAAGACGGCGGACTGGGTCATCGACCTGGGGCCGGAAGGCGGCGACGAGGGCGGGCACATCGTGGTGGAGGGAACGCCCGAGACGGTGGCACGGGAGCAGGAATCGCACACGGGTGAGTACCTGGCTCCGCTGCTGGCAGGACGTGCGGCTTCCGGCGCCATGGACGGGAACGGCGCTCCGGGCCGCGTTGCCGGGCAGGGCGCCGGAGGCGTGCAGACGAAGGGCTGAGCGTGGCAGGTCCGGAGGACGGGGCCGCCACCCGGGTCCCGGGATCGATTTTGGCTCCCAGCCCGCTCCCATGTTATTTTCGGGGCCGAAGCCTGGGCCGTCTGTTGCAGAAAATCCCGGCCGGTTCCGTAGGGTTGTGCATCCCCGCATGATTCCCTGTGACTATCGTCAAAGGAGAAGGGTATGGTTACCCGAGAAGACCTGGAAAGCTATCTGATCCGCATGGATGCGGACTTCGACGAAGTGGACGACGGGATGTTCCTGGTCCGCACGGACAACGGCGGCGCCGTCGTCGTCCATCATTCCGAGCCGCTGCTGCTGGTCCGCATGAAGGTCATGGACCTGCCCGCCGGTGCGGAAGGCCTTGGCGACCTGTACGAGACCCTGCTCAGGCTCAACGCCACCGATGTGATACACGGGGCATACGGAATCGAAGACAATGAGCTGGTGCTGAACGATACGCTGCAACTCGGCTCGCTCGACTTCGAAGAACTCAGGGCGTCGCTGGAGAGCGTTCAGCTCGCTGCGTCATCCCACGTTTCGCGGATCCAGGCACTCGCCGGAACGAGAGGAGGCGAATAGAAGATGAGCATCTTCAGCAAGTTCTCGACGATGATCAAGTCCAACCTCAACGACCTCATCTCCCGGGCGGAAAACCCGGAGAAGATGTTGAACCAGATCATCCTGGACATGAGGGACCAGCTGGCGAAGGCGAAGCGGGAAGTCGCGGCCGCGATCGCCGACGAGCGCAAGCTCAAGGGCCAGCTTGCCGACGAGGTCAAGCAGGCGACCGACTGGGAGCAGCGCGCCATGCTCGCCATCAAGGAAGGCCGGGACGACCTGGCCAAACAGGCTCTGGTCCGGCAGCAGGAGCACGCGGATCGGGCCACGGTTCTGGAAAACACATGGCGTGCGCAGGCCGACGAGACCGAGAAGCTCAAGGGCTCTCTGCGCAAGCTCAACGACAAGATCGAAGAGGCGAAGCGGAAGCGTAATCTGCTGATCGCCAAGCAGAAGCGGGCACAGGCCCAGAGGCGCATCCACGAGACCATGTCCGGGCTTTCGGACACGTCCGCGTTCGAGGCCTTCAACCGCATGGCCGATAAGATCGAGGAAGAGGAAAGGCGCAGCCTGGCACAGGCGGAGGTGACAGAGGCGCTTGCCGGAGACACGCTGGAGTCCGAGTTCCTCCGCCTCGAGTCGGGTTCAAGCGGCGTCGAAGTCGACGACAAGCTCACGGCCCTGAAAGCCCAGATGGGACTGTTGCCGTCCGGTGCAGCTTCCGCTCCCAAGCGGCTGGGGTCGGGCAGCGACGCCTCCGGGGCCGACGACGCCGAAGGGACGGACGCCGCGCCCGCCGAGGATCCACCGATCCGCGAGGCCGAACTGCTGGAAGAGTTCGACAGACTCGAGCGCCAGGGCGGTACTCACTGATGAGCGTCGTCTACCTGAACGGAGAATACCTGCACAGGGATGAGGCGCGCGTGTCGGTCAACGACCGCGGCTTCGTCTTCGCCGATGGCATCTACGAGGTGACCCCGGCCTACAGTGGCCGCCTCTTCCGCTTCGAACACCACCTGGCCCGCCTCCGCAAAGGGCTCGCGGCCATCGGGATCGACTACGGCGCCGGCGCGATCGAAGACGTGAAGCACGGACTTCTCGCCCGCAACGGGCTCGACGACGTCCCGGTTGCCTACGTCTACGTGCAGGTCACGCGGGGTGTGGCTCCGCGCAGCCATGCCTTCCCCGACCCCCCCGTGCCGCCCACCGTGTACGGCTTCGCCAACCAGTATCATCGCGCGAGCATGGACGTCTGGGAGCAGGGGACGAAGGCGATCACGACCGGGGACCAGCGGTGGGCCCGCGCCGACATCAAGGCCATCGCCCTGCTGCCCAACGTGCTCGCGCAGCAGGCGGCGGTGGACGCCGGTGTGAGCAACACGATCTTCGTGCGGGACGGCATCGCGCTGGAGGGATCGCACAACAACATGTTCGCCGTCTTCGGCGGCGTGCTGGCGACGGCGCCCAAATCCAACTACATCCTGCACGGTGTAACCCGCGACTTCGTCATCGAGCTGGCAGGGGAGCTGGGCATCCCGGTGGAGGAGCGGGCCATACCGCTCGACGAACTCTACCGCGCCGACGAGGTGTTCTTCACGGGAACCACCACCGAGGTCAGGCCCGCCGTCGAGGTCGACGGAAAAACGATCGGCGACGGCAAGGTCGGCCCGGTCGCGCGTCAGCTCTTCGAGAGGTTCCTGGCGGTTACCGGAAGCTGAGGGCGGCCCAGCTAGGCGGCTAGTAGAGCAGGTACAAGCGACGCAGGGCAAGATAGTCAGCCATGCCCGCACCCCAGCCATCCGTCAATTCCCCGTAGGAAGCGCCGGCGTCGACGGCGGTTCGCAGAGCGTCGGTACCCGCGAGCCGGTCGAAGTGGCCGGGGCGCCAGCTCCAGTGCTCTCCCGACATGGACCTGGTCTCGGCCAGCAGCGCCAGAGCCGCGAGGGTAGGGTCGTATGCGGGGCCGTCGGCCAGAAGGCGGACGCCTCCCACCTCGGTGCCGCCGAACTTGCCATCGCCGGGCTCTTCCGGGGTGAAGCGCACCGGCACGAAGCGAGTGTCCGGTACCCCGAGCGCGCCCAGGCGGCGCGCAAGCTCCTCACCGTCGAGCCATGGGGCGCCCACCTGCTGGAACGCCCGGTCGGTGCCGCGCCCCACCGAGATCGGCGTGCCCTCGAAGAGACAGGTTCCCGGGTAGTGAAGCGCACTCTCCACCGACGGCATGTTGGGGGACGGCGCGACCCAGGGGATGCCGGTTTCACCGTAGGGCATGGTGCGCTCCCAACCATCCGCGACCGCCACGCTCAGTTCCACGCGGACGCCGAACTCCCCCACGACCATGCGCGCGAACTCGCCGGCCGTCAGGCCATGGCGCATCGGGATGGGGTAGAGACCCACGAAGCTGGCGAAGCCGGGGTCGAGAAGGTTGCCCTGGACGGGATCGCCGCCGACCGGGTTCGGCCGGTCCAGCACCACAAAGGGGATGCCGTGTTCGCCCGCGGCTCCCATCGCAAGGGCCATGGTCGACAGGTATGTGTAGTAGCGGGCGCCCACATCCTGAATGTCGAAGAGGAGGACCTCGATGCCTTCGAGCATCTCGGGCGTGGGCGTCCTTGTTTCGCCGTACAGGGAATGAATGGGCAGCCCGGTGCGCTCGTCCACGCCGCCCGCAACCCTGACCCCCGCCTCCGCGCTGCCCCGGATCCCGTGCTCGGGGGAGTAGAGCGCGACGAGCTCGACCTCGGGGTGCGCGGCCAGCAGGTCGATTGAGGGGGTGCCGCTCCGGTCCCGTCCCGTGTGGTTGGTGATGAGCCCGACCCTGCGACCGCGCACCAGCGAGAGGGAGTCGCTCAGGAGGACCTCGATGCCGGGGCGGACGGAGGCCGTGGATGCCGCCTGCGTGCTTTCCCGAGCCACGAAGGCAGCGTGTCGTGCACCATCGTCCCCGGGAGAACAGGCGGCGGCGAGAAGCGCGAGGAACGGGACTGCGCCGCGGTGCCGGCCGGGCCGGGGGACGGTGGGGCTCGCCGGCTCGGCACGCGGTGCCGAATCGGCCCGGGATGTGCGCGGAAAGGTGGTCAAGGTCGGTCGGAGCTCCTTGGGCGGGTACCTGTCGGCAGCGGTCGCATGGAGGCACGACGGCGCCGGTGACAAACGAAATTGAGTGCCGGGACGAGACCGGGGTCAAGGCGGATGCGGAGCACCCGATCACGAGGCCGGCCGTTTGGCACTATCTTGAATGATGGCGCTTCCAACGACCCCGTGCCCCGGCAGGGCGCACGAACTCCGGTCCGGCGTTCCGTGACGCCGCGCGGCTTGCTCCCGTTTCGGTTCTGCGCCCTTCTCGGCCTGGCGGTCCTTCTCTTCGCTTCTTGCGGTCGCCAGGTCAGTGCCCCGCCAGCCGGACCGGGGCCCACGACCGTTGCGGAAGAGCCACCGGAGGCGCCGGCCAGGCACACCCCTCCCGCCATCGACATCGAGTTGCATGACGCCCGCAAGTGGGCCGACCGGACGCTGGAGTCGCTGACGCTGGAGGAAAAGGTCGGCCAGTTGATGATGCCGATCCTGATCGGCGACTTCGCACCCGAGGGATCGCGTGCCAGCCTGCGGGCCCGGGCGATGGTCGAGCAGCATCACGTCGGCGGGATCATCATCTCGGTGGGCTCTCCGACCGAGGTGGCCGCCAAGCTCAACTGGCTTCAGTCCCTCTCCGGCCTCCCTCTTCTTGTCGGCTCGGATCTCGAGGCCGGCGCCGGATTCCGCTTCGACGGGGTTGTTCACGCCCCCACCAACATCTGGCTCGGGGGTGCGACCCGGTTCCCGGCGCTGATGGCGCTGGGGGCGGCGGGGGAGCCCGGGCTCGCCTATGAGACGGGCAGGGTCACCGCGCTGGAAGCTCGTGCCATCGGGGTCCACGTACCGTTCGCTCCGGTGCTGGACGTCAACAACAACCCGGAAAATCCCGTCATCAACGTGCGCTCCTTCGGCGAAGATCCGGAGCAGGTGGCCACACTTGGCGCGGCCTTCGTGAAGGGCCTGCAGGATCACGGCGTGATCGCCACCGCCAAGCACTTCCCGGGGCACGGGGACACCGGAGTCGACTCGCACCTCGCGCTGCCGGTGATCCGGGTGAGCCGCGAGCGCATGGACTCGGTGGAGCTGCTTCCGTTCCGCCGCGCCGTCGATGCCGGGCTGGGCGCGATCATGACGGCGCACATCACGGTGCCGGAGATCACCGGCGCCACCACCCCCGCCACCCTGGCACCCGCGGTGCTCACACATCTGCTCAGGGACCAGATGGGCTTCGACGGCCTGGTCTTCACCGACGCCATGGACATGGCCGCGGTGGACAGGATGTTCGGTCGGGGGGAGGCTGCCGTGCGCGCCATCGAGGCGGGCGCGGACGTAATCCTCATGCCGCCGGACCTCGCGGCAGCGCGGCAGGGGATCGTGGCCGCGGTTCGCTCCGGGCGCCTCACCGAGGATCGCATCGATCGGTCGGTGCTCAGCCTCCTGCACGCAAAGGAGAAGCTGGGACTGCACCGCAAGCGCACGGTCGACATCGACCGCGTCCGCCGCGTTGTCGGCGTTCCGTCTCATCTGAGTGTCGCCCGCGAGGTGGCCAGTCGCTCCATCACGGTGCTGAAGGACGAGCGCGACCTGATTCCGCTCCTGGGTACGCCGGGTGCCAGCGTGTATTCGGTGACCTACCGCCGCCAGAACGACCTGCGGGCGGGGCGCTCCTTCAACGCGGGACTCAGCGAGACCTATCGCCGCCTTCGGACCGTCAGCGTGAACCCGGGGACGACGGACGCCGAGTACGACGACATCCTGGCCCGGGCCGGCACGATGAACCTGACCATCGTGTCGCTGCACGTGGGCGTCCGAACGGCTTCCGGATCGGTTGCGCTCCCGGCACCCGCGCTCAGGTTCGTGAAACGGCTGGCCCGGCAGGGGCGGCCGTCCATCGTGGTCACGTTCGGCAACCCGTACCTGCTCTCCGAGTTTCCCGAAGTGGGAACCTACCTCACCGCGTGGTCCGGCGTTCCGGTCGCCGAGCGCGCCGCGGCCGACGCCATCCTCGGCCGGATCGGTGTGACGGGAAGGGCGCCCACGAGGATTGGGGGCTTCGGGATCGGCGCCGGACTCCGGATTCCCGCCCGCCGCGAGACCCCCGGCAATTGAAGCGGGCGCGGGTCGCCGCGGCCGCCATCGTCGCGGCCCTGCTGGGGTCGTGCACCGGCGCCGGCCCGCTCCCGCAGGCCGCCGCACCGATCCCGTCCTCCGGCACACTGGACCCCGGCGCTAGCCGCTGGGTGAACGAGACGGTGGCCGGCCTGACGCTGCGCGAGGCCGTCGCCCAGCTGGTGATCCCCTGGATCCCGGGCGGCTACGCGTCCGAGAGCGACCCGGACTTCCGGGAGCTGCTGGGATGGGTCGAAGAGGGGCTGGGCGGCGTGTCGATTTCCATCGGCGTTCCCGACGCATATGTCGCGAAGCTCAATCGACTGCAGTCACGGGCCCGGATTCCGCTCCTGGTGACCTCGGACTTCGAGAACGGCGGCCCGGGGATGAGAATCAACCACAGCTACGCGATCCCGTCGCTCCTCCCGCAGGGCGGGGGACAGCTTCCCGCCGACGATGGCCTTCGGCGCCGCGGGGGACGAGGAGCTCGCCTTCGAGTACGGCCGCATCACCGCCGCGGAGGCGCGCGCGGTGGGCGTGCACTGGCTCTTCGCGCCGGTGCTCGACGTGAACAGCAACCCCGACAACCCGGTCATCAACACGCGCTCCTTCGGGGAGGACCCGGATGCGGTGGGACGGCTGGGCGCCGCCTTCATCAGGGGCGCGCGCGCGGGCGGGGCGCTCACGACCGCCAAGCACTTCCCCGGGCACGGCGACACCCGGACCGATTCGCACATCGAGCTGCCCGTCATCGGGGCCGACCGCGACCGCCTCGACCGGGTGGAACTCGTCCCCTTCCGCATGGCGATCGACGCGGGCGTGGACGCGGTGATGACCGCACACGTAGCGGTGCCGGGAGTGCTCGGCGACGACCGCCCCGCGACGATGTCCTCCCGTCTGATGACGGAGCTGCTGCGCGGCGAGATGGGCTTCGGCGGGCTCCTCTTCACCGACGCGCTGCGCATGGGCGCGATCACGGAAGGCTACGGCGCGGGCGAGGCGGCGGTGCTCGCCCTCGAGGCCGGGTCGGATGTGCTGCTGGCTCCGGACGGCATCGGCGCGACGATCGACGCCGTGACCGCCGCGGTGGAATCCGGCCGCGTCACGCGGGAACGGATCGACGCATCGGTGCGGCGGCTCCTCGAGGCGAAGGCGCGGCTGGGTCTTCACCGGGACGGCGGCCGTGCCGATCCCGCGGCGGTGGCGGAGCGGGTCGGGACGGCCGAACATCGCGCCCTGGCGGAGCGGGCCGCGGCCGCCTCGCTGACGCTGGTGCGGGACCGGGACCGCGTCCTGCCACTTGCTCCCGGCTCGAGGGTGCTGAGCGTCACCTACGCGCGTTCCGGCGACCTTCTCGCGGGCAGGACCTTCGACGCCGGGTTGCGGGGGCATTCCGGGGGTCTCTCGACCGCGCGGGTCGGCCCGGACACGCCCTGGGCGGTGTACGACTCGCTCCTGTACGCCGCACGCAGAGCGGACGCCGTCGTCCTGGGGGCCTACGTGCCCCCGCGCTCGGGCGTGGGTTCGGTCGGAGTCCCCGCGGCCTTTCGCGGCTTCGTGGAGGGGCTGCACCGGGGTGGGGACATCCCCGTCGCCGTGCTCTCTTTCGGCAGCCCGTACCTGCTGTCGGCCTTCCCGGACGCGGGGACCTACCTTGTGGCCTGGGGAGGGTGGGAAGTGTCGCAACGGGCCGCCGCCATGGCCGTCATCGGCGCGGCCCCGATCACGGGGCGCCTGCCGATTTCGATTCCGCCGCTCCACGCGACGGGTGAGGGATTGGACCGCAGTCCGTCCCGCCGGATCGTGGACGACAGGGAAGAGCTCCAGCCGGATCCGCTCCGCGAGGCCGGCTTCGTGCCGGGCGCCCGTGGGACGGAGAGCGCGACCGGGGGACAGGCCGGCGCCGAGCGTGCGTCCGGAGGACCCGGGCTCTGGACCGGCGGGGCCGCGCTCCCCGAATGCACCCACACGCCCGCTGGCGAAGGGGCCGCGCCATCCGCCGCGCCGTCCGATCTGGCCGACGCCTTCTGCCGCGACGGCCGCGCGGCTGCGTCACCGCGCGAGATCGACCCCGCCCGGGTCGGCATGAGCGCCGACTCCCTCGCCGCCCTGGACGACTTCATCCTCGCCGCCCTCGCGGATTCGGCGGCCTCCGGCGCGGCTCTGGCCGTGGTGCGACGGGGGCAGCTCGTGCGGCTGCGGGGATACGGCCGCCTGGACTGGGACAGCGACGCGCCACCGGTCACCCCGGCGTCGATCTTCGACCTCGCGTCGCTCACCAAGGTGGTCGGCACGACCTCGGCCGTCATGATCCTCGCCCAGCGCGGTCTGATCACGCTCGACGACCGCGTCACCGACCATCTCCCCTGGTGGAACGACGGCGACCCGGCTAAGTCGGGGGTCTCGATCCGCCACCTTCTCCTGCACCGGGCCGGGCTGCCTCCCTTCCGCCGCTTCTTCCTCGAGATGGAGGGCCGGAGCGCCTACGAGGACGCCATCGGCGCGCTTCCTCTCGACCACCCGCCCGGCGAGCGCACCGTCTACTCCGACATCGGCCTCATGACCGCGGCCTTCATCGTCGAGGCCGTGTCGGGCAAGCCGTTTGACACGTTTCTGCGCGATGAGCTCTGGCGCCCGCTCGGCATGGCGGACACGGGCTTCACCCCGGCTCCGGCGCTGTGGAACCGGGTCGCGACGACCGAGCTCGACGAGAGCTGGCGCGGCTTCCACGTCCACGGCGTCGTCCACGACGAGAACGCCTACGCGATCGGCGGAGTCGCGGGCCACGCCGGGCTCTTCAGCTCGGCACGCGACCTCGCCGTCTTCGTCCAGATGATGCTCGACCGCGGCGTCGCCGCGCCCTGCCACGCCGATCGCGTTTCCGGACTGCCGTGCCACCGCCCCCGCTTCGCGCCGGTCTCGATCTTCGGGCAGGGCCGGGTCGACCGCTTCACCCGCAGGCAGTCGGAGGAGTCGACCCGCGCACTCGGCTGGGACACGCCGTCGGAGCGTTCGTCGGCCGGCGACTACTTCTCGGCGCGCTCCTTCGGCCACACCGGCTACACGGGGACCTCGATCTGGATCGACCCCACGCGGGACGTGGGCGTCGTCCTCCTCACCAACCGGGTGAACCCCACGCGCGAGAACAGCGGGCACGTGCCGCTGCGGCGTGGAGTGCACGACCGAGTCGCCCGGGCGATCGTCGATGCGCCCGTGTCGCCGCGCGAGGAGGCGCCGGGAGGGCCGCGATGAGCTTCGGCATCATCGACACGACGGTATTGCTGCTCTACATGGTGGGCATAATCGCGTGGGGCGCATGGCTCGGGCGGACCAACAGGGGCGGCACCGACTACTTCCTCGGAAGCCGCAACCTGCCCTGGTGGGCCGTCATGCTCTCGGTCGTCGCGACCGAGACCAGCACCCTCACCTTCCTTTCCATCCCCGGTGTCGCCTACCTCGGCACCCTCGCCTTCCTGCAACTGGCACTCGGCTACCTGGCGGGCCGCGCGGTGGTGGCCTGGATCCTCATCCCCGCGTACTACCGTGGCGAGCTGTCGACCGCGTACGCCCTCCTCGAGACCCGATTCGGTGGCGGTGCGCGGCGCTACGCGTCGGGGATTTTCATGATCACGCGCCTGCTGGCCGATTCGGTGCGCCTGTTCGCGACCGCCATACCCCTCGCGATCATCACGGGCTGGTCGTACCCGGTGTCGATCCTGGTCATCGGCGCCGCCACCCTGGTGTACACCTACTTCGGCGGCATCAAGGCGGTGGTCTGGGTGGACGCCCTGCAGATGACGCTCTACGTCGCGGGCGGCGTGATCGCGCTGCTGCTCCTCCAGGGCGCCGTCGACGGCGGCTGGCCGGCGATCCTGGCAAGCGCCGGGTCGGCCGGCAAGCTGCAGGTGCTGGACTTCAGTCCGTCGCCCGCGGTGGCGTACACCTTCTGGGCCGGACTGGTCGGCGGGGGTTTTCTGTCGATGGCGTCCCACGGGACCGACCAGCTCATCGTGCAGCGGCTGCTGACGTGCCGCGACGCGGCCCGGAGCCGGCGCGCGCTGATCGGCAGCGGCTTTGCGGTGATCGTTCAGTTCGCGCTCTTCCTCTTCGTGGGACTCGGGCTCTGGGCCTTCTTCCAGGGACAGGATTTCGCCAGCTCGGACGAGATCTTCGCGCGCTTCATCATCGACGAGATGCCGGCCGGACTTCGCGGCCTCCTGATCGCGGGAGTCTTCGCGGCCGCCATGTCGTCGCTGTCGTCGTCGATCAACTCGCTGGCCTCCGCCAGCGCCTACGACTTCTGGGGCCCCGCCACCGGGCGGCGTGACGACCGCGCGATCATGAACGCAGGCAAGGTCTTCACCCTTCTCTGGGCGGGCCTCCTGGTCGTCGGCGCAATCGTGTTCATCCCGCTGTCGCAGGGTTCGGCGGCGGTGGAGGTTGCCCTCGCCGCGGCCTCGATGGCGTACGGCGGGCTCCTTGGCGCTTTCGCCCTCGGCGTGCTGACCCGCCGTGTGAGCCAGGCGGGGGCCATTGTCGGGATGACCGCCGGGGTGGGCACGGTCGTGGCGATCTGGATCACGGCCCGCGATGCGGTCGCGTGGCCATGGTTCGTCTTCATCGGGCTTGTGGTCACGGTGGCCGCGGGCTCGCTGTTCAGGCGCCGGCAGTGACATCCCCCACGCGCTGCTGGATCGGCGTGGACGGCGGCGGGACCCGCTCCCGGGCCATGGCGGGCGACGCGCACGGCCGGGAGCTCGGCGCCGCGGGAGGTGGACCGGGGCTGATCGATGCGAGCGATCCCGGGGGCGCGGTGCGGGAAGTGGCCTCGGTGGTGCAAGCGGCGGCGGCTGCCGCGGGCGTGGAACTCCCCGTGCGGGCACTCTGGGCCGGTCTGGCGGGATCGGGGCACGAAGGGGCCCGCACGGCGGCGGAGGAGGGGCTGCGGGATCTGGGGCTCGCGGAACGGGTTGCCGTCGGTTCCGATGTGGACGCCGCGCACGCCGATGCGTTCGGCACCGGGGCCGGGATGCTCCTGGTCGTGGGGACGGGGTCGAACCTTC
Source organism: Gemmatimonadetes bacterium bin94 (assembly GCA_002238865.1). Lineage (GTDB taxonomy): Bacteria > Gemmatimonadota > Gemmatimonadetes > Longimicrobiales > Gaopeijiaceae > Bin94. Next base: position 133,941 of record MPNE01000009.1, read on the forward strand.
GCGCGGTGGATCCACGGGGCGAGGTGCTGATGGTGGGGGGTTGGGGGGCCCTGCTGGGCGACGAGGGGAGCGGGTACAGGGTCGGTCTGGACGGGGTGCGCGCCGTGCTGCGCAGCGCGGACGGCAGGGAGCCGGAGACGGCGCTCACCGCCGCGTTGCTGTCTTCGACGGGGACGGCCGGGCCGTCCGGCCTGGCGGCATGGGCGATCGGTGCGACCAAGGGAGAGATCGCGGCTCTGTTCAGCCCGGTAGCGACCGCGGCCCGGCAGGGCGACACGGTCGCGGCCCGCGTGATCCACCATGCCCTGGGTGGTATCCGCGCCCTCATGGAAGCCGCGCTCGCGCGCACCTCGGGGTGGGAGGCCCGTCCTCCGATAGCCTTCGTCGGGGGGGTGGTCGGGGAGGGCGGCAGGCTGGCGGAGGCCGTCGCCGAAATCGCCTCCGAGCTGGGATACGAGGTGCTCCCCGGCCCCGTGGTGCCCGAGCGCGGCGCCGTGAAGCTGGCGATCCGCATGACGGAGGTCTGAGCCGGAGCAGGGTCTCGTATTCCGCCTGAGAGAGAACCACCCGGATCGGGGTTTTCTCCCTGGGCACCCTCAAGCCCCTCAGAGGGTTGGAATCGAGGAGAAGCCCTGCCTGCGCGGCGCCCCTGGATGAACCGGTCCCAGTCGCGCTGGGAAACCTTGCGGGCCTTCGGTCTTTTCCGAAGAACCGGAGGAACATCCAGGGCCAGCGTCTGCCGGGCGTCCCCGATGTCCCGATTCAGATCGGCACGGATCTCGATCGGTTCTGGATGCTCCTCGCCAACCGGCTGCCGCCCGATCGATGCGCCCTTGCAGGCTGTTCCTAGGATACGGTAATCTCATTTCATTGAGCGCCACGCTCGCGCGTTAGTCATGCTAGAACGTAAATCGTGACACAGCCGGCGCTCATCCGGTGGGAAGGAAGCGCGAACATCGAAGCGGGCAGGGGCGTGGAGCAACGGACATGCAATCGCGAAGGCGCCCGGAAGACGGTCGGGCAAGGTTGCAACGCGGGCACATTCGCCGGAGGCGGAGCGACGGAGGACGGGGACGGCTGAGCGCGAGCTCCGCGATTCCGGCGATAGCCGTTGTGGCAATCGCCGTGCTGGTGCAGTCCTGCGGCGATGGTGCCGTCGAGCCCTCGCCGCCGCCACCGTCTCCCGTGGCCACGACGGTGGCGGTCAGCCCGGGTTCTGCCACGCTCACCGCGGTGGAAGAGACGGCCCGGTTCACCGCCGAAGTGCGCGACCAGCACGGGCAGGTGATGGCGGGGGCGGTCGTCGCGTGGGCGAGCAGCGACGCGTCGGTAGCCGCGGTGGACGCCTCCGGGCTGGTGACAGCGGCGGCGAACGGAAGTGCGACGATCACGGCGAATGCGGGCTCGGTCTCCGGGACTGCCGCGGTGACCGTGGCCCAGGTCGTGAGCGCGGTGGCGGTGTCGCCGGCAGCGGACACGTTGGTGGCGCTCGGCGACACAGTCCGCCTGATGGCGGAAGCGACTGACGCGAACGGTCACGCCGTGGCGGCGGTGACGGAATTCGTGTGGTCTTCGAGCGACTTGCTGGTGGCCCGGGTGGACGAATCGGGGCTGGTCGAGTCCGTCTCCGAAGGCGAGGCGGCTGTCACGGCAACGGCATCGGAGGTGACGGGTGGGGCCGAGCTGACGGTGGTTCCCCCGCTGCCGGCAACCATCGCGGTGAGCCCCGATACGGTCGCGTTGACGGCGCTCGGCGAGACCGCGCAACTGGAGGCCGAGGTGCGTGAACAGGCCGGGCGGGTGATGGCCGAGGTCCTTGTCTCCTGGTCGAGCGGCGACTCGCTGGTGGCGGTCGTGGACTCGGTGGGATTGGTGACGGCCGTGGGCCACGGAACCACGACGGTGACGGTTGCGGCGGGCGACGTGTCGGACACGGTGGTGGTGACGGTGACGCAATCGGCGGGCTCGGTGGTGGTGTCGCCGGCCGAGGGCACGATCGCCCTTGGCGACACGCTACGGCTCGCGGCGGAAGCGTTCGACGAGAACGGCCACGCGGTGGAAGGGGCAGCGTTCTCCTGGTCGTCGAGCGATGTCGACGTGGCCCGGGTAGACGAGACAGGTCTGGTTGAGGCACTCGCTGAGGGCACTGCGAGAATCACGGCGAGGGCGGGCGACGCCTCGGGCGTGGCCGAGATCACCGTGGAGAATCCGGACAGGGCCGCACTGGTAGCGCTCTATGAAGCCACCGACGGACCGAACTGGGTGAACAACCATGGTTGGCTGACGGAAGCGCCGCTGAGCGAGTGGTACGGCGTGGAGACGGATGACGCCGGTCAGGTCGTTCGCCTGAGCCTGGGTGAGTGGGGCGTGGTGGAAAACGTTCGGAGAATGATCGGAAACAACCTGATCGGCTCGATCCCGGCGGATCTGGGCGGCCTTTCTCACCTCACCGAACTCGTCCTCGGTGGAAACAAGCTGACTGGCTCGATCCCGGCGGATCTGAGCAATTTGGGCAACCTGAGGACGCTCAACCTTGCTTGGAGCAGTCTCACCGGACCGATCCCGCCCGAACTAGATACCGGTTGTCCCGGGTAGTCCATTAGGGTATGCCAGTACGGTTGTAACACAATACTGGACAACCATTTCCAAGGGTATCTCCGAGTCGTATCGTCCCTTGCCGTCCGCTGCCATCCCGTGTATTCTTCTCTGTGTAGTGATTTGGGATGTGATACACAACAACAGGAAGGCACCCATGAAGAAGCGACCGAGGACGCTCACCGCCGCGTTCGTTCGCACGGTCGGCCGACCCGGCGTGTACGGAGACGGACGAGGCGGGCGGGGGCTGAGCCTCCGGGTGTACCGGACGGCCAACGGCCGGATCACCAAGACATGGCGTCAGCGCGTCAGGATCGACGGGCGGCTCACCTCGATCGGGCTCGGCCCGTATCCCGAAGTGACGCTCGCGGACGCCCGGCAAAAGGCGCTGGACAACAGCCGGAGGGTCCGCCAAGGCCAAGACCCGCGCGGGCGCGGCGTCCCGACGTTCGCCGAGGCCGCACGGCGGACCATCGAACTGCACCGCGACTCGTGGAAGGCCGGGAGCCCGCTTCCCCAGCAGTGGGAGTCGACGTTCCGGCTCCACGCCGCCCCGCTCCTCGACAAGCCGGTGGACCGGATCACGAGCGCGGACGTGCTGGCGTGCCTCGGTCCGATCTGGAACTCGATGCCCACGGCGGCGCGGAAGGCCAAGCACCGGATC
>MPNE01000038.1 GCA_002238865.1 Gemmatimonadetes bacterium bin94
GGCCTCCTTGCGGGCATGTGGGAATTCCCGACCGCCGAGATCCACCGCCACCCGGCGGGCGCCACCGCCGCCCCCGGCGCCCCCCCCCCCCCCCCCTTCCCCCCCCCCCCCCCCACCCCCCCCACCACCCCCCCCCCCGGCCCCCTCCCCGCCGCCGCTCTGGAACTCCTCGCCACTCTCGGCCTGTCCGGCGACCCGGTCGCTCATCCGGTCCCCGTCAAGCACACCTTCAGCCACTTTCACGCGACCTACCACCCCGTGATCGTGCGCTGTGATGACGCCGCCGACAACGCGTCCGCCATGCCTGGGGGCACATCCGCCGTCTGGATCGATCCCGACCGTCTGGACGGCGTCGCCCTGCCCGTCGCCCAGCAGAAGATCGGAGTGCGGCTGGTCCGGCGCCTGGCGCGCGGACCGCTCAGGGGTTCGCCGCGCGGTATCCCCCGCCTCGCGTCCGAGAGAGCTGACGTCCGGAGACGAGTCCCTCGAGGATGAGTTCGCCCGCGGCCGCCTTCAGGCCGTCGGAGCTACCCTCTGGCGCGAAGCCCAGCGTCTTCGTCAGCTCGAGCAGTCCGGGCACCTGCTGGAAGCCCGCGACACACGCGGCCGCTGACGCGTCTTCGGAGACCTGCATGACGCCGCCCGACTCGAAGTAGTCGACGATCGAGCTGACATCGGCGCCCTCCGCGGGGTCGCCGTACGTGGTGCCGGCCGCCGTCGTGATGAGGTCCACGGCGATCCTCCGGGCCCCGTGCAACTCGCCTTCGTACTCGAGCTCCATCTTGCCGGTAATCGCGGGCAGCGCCGCGTACACGTCCCCGATTCTGGGCACGACCTCGTCCTCGTTCCGGCGTATCGCCCGCTGTTCCGCGCTGGACACGACCGTCTCCAGAACCGCGATGGACATGCGCTGGCTGACCCCGCTGCGCTGGTCGATCCGGTCATCCATGCGTGCCAGAATGGCGACCCGCTCCACGACCGCGGCCACGAACGGGGGGATCTCCAGGGGGCGGCCGTTGCGCGCGACCCACGCCTCCTGGGCGGTGATCTCAATGGCCACGTGGAAGGTCCGCGGGTAGTGGGTACGCACCTCCGCCGAGATCCGGTCCTTGAGCGGCGTGATGATCTTGCCGCGCGCGGTGTAGTCCTCCGGGTTCGCGGTGAAGGCGATCAGCAGGTCGAGAGGCAGCCGCACCGGGTATCCCTTGATCTGCACATCGCCCTCCTCAAGGATGTTGAAGAGGCCCACCTGGATGCGCGGCGACAGGTCCGGCAGCTCGTTCATCGCGAAGATCCCGCGGTTCGCGCGCGGGAGCATCCCGTAGTGGATGGTCAGCTCGTCGGACAGGATGTGGCCCCCGCGCGCCGCCTTGATCGGATCGAGGTCCCCGATGATGTCGGCGATCGTGACGTCGGGGGTGGCGAGCTTTTCCAGGTAGCGCTGTTCGCGCCCGAGCCACTCGACGGGCGTGTCGTCCCCGTGGTCCGCGACCATGGTGCGTCCGTACTTGGAGATCGGCGCCAGCGGATCGTCGTTGATCTCGCTCCCCGCGACCACCGGGATGCCCGGGTCGAGGAGGCTGACGAGTTGGCGCAGGATCCGGGACTTGGCCTGTCCCCTGAGCCCGAGCAGGATGAAGTCGTGACGGGAGAGGATGGCGTTCGAGAGGTGCGGGATGACGGAGTCGTCGTAGCCCCAAATGCCGGGAAACAGCTCTTCGCCGGCCTCGAGCTTGCGGATGAGGTTGTCGCGAAGCTCGTCCCTGACGGACCGGGAGCGGTAGCCGTCGGCCTTGAGCTCGCCGAGTGTGGTGGGTGCGGATCGTTTCATGTGGGTAAGTTAATAGCGCGGTCCAGTGGAGCGCGCACCCCCAACCGACAGGAGTCGCAGTGGCCGACGCAGCACCCGGCAGCCTCATTCACCCGGTCGGGCACATGCCCGGCCTGCCCCTGGACAAGCTGATCGTTCGCGAGGAGCCGGACGACGAATCCGTGCCCCTGGACGTGGTCTTCGTGGGCGGCGGGCCGGCGGGTCTGGCGGGTGCGATCGAGCTCGCGCGGCTGGTTGCGGGGGGGAACGAGGCGGGCGACGGTGTGGGAGACGTCGAGATCGGCGTGCTGGAGAAGGCCGACGGCCTGGGAGACCACAACCTCTCCGGCGCGGTGATCAATCCGAGGTCGTTCCGGGAGCTGTTTCCCGGGATGGACGTGTCGGACTTTCCCTTCCGTCGCGCCGTCGAGCGCGAGGCCGTGTACTTCCTGACCGAGCGGAGGCATGTGCGCATCCCCGCGCCGCCGACAATGCGCAACCACGGCAACCACATCGCGTCCATCTCGGAAGTCGTGAGGTGGCTCGGCAAGCGCGCCGAGGAACTTGGAGTGATGATCCTCCCGGGCTTCCCGGCGGACGGCCTCCTGGTGGACGGCGAGGACGTGATCGGGGTGCGGACGGCGCCGCGCGGCCTGAACCGCGACGGACAGCCGGGCGGCGGCAACTACATGCCCCCGGTGGACGTCACCGCGCGCGTGACCGTGCTCTCCGAGGGGACGCGGGGCACGCTTTCGCAGGCGTACCTCGAGTGGCAGGGGATCGAGTCGGCGAATCCGCAGATTTACTCGCTGGGCGTGAAGGAGCTCTGGGAGGTGCGGAAGCCGCTGAACCGGATCGTCCACACGATGGGGTGGCCGCTCATCAGCGACGGCTTCGGCGGATCGTTCGCGTATCCGCTCGCCGACGACCTGGTGGCGCTCGGCCTGGTTGTCAGTCTCGACTATGGCAACGCCCGGCTCGACGTGCATTCGCTGCTGCAGCGGCTCAAGCATCACCCGCTCTTTTCCGGGATGTTGGCGGGCGGCGAAATGGTGGAATGGGGCGCAAAGACGATACCCGAGGGAGGGTACCATTCCCTGCCGTCGCGCAGGCACGGCAACGGGATCTGCATCGTGGGCGACGCCGCCGGGTACGTGGACGTCGCGTCCCTGAAGGGGATCCACTACGCGATGCACTCGGGCGTCCTTGCGGCACGCGCGATCTACGCGGCGCTGAAGGCGGACGACGTGTCCGAGACCGCCCTGGCCTCCTACACGCAGGCGGTCGACCGTTCGTTCATCGCCGGGGACCTGAAGCGGAACCGCAACATGCGCCTGGCGTTCAAGAGCGGATTCGTCCTGGGCGGGGCGAAGGCGTCGCTGGCAACGGTGACGGGAGGCCGGATTCCCGGCGGCAGGATCCACACCGGGACGGACGCGGAGGAGCCGAAGGTGTTGGTGCCGGCGGGGGGGCGCGGTGCGGGGGGCGCGGGCGAGTCCGGGCCGGGCGCCGGCGGGCCGAGCGCGGGCGAGGGTGGGGCGCCGGCCGCTGCCGGGCCGCTCGCCGTGTCCAAGGTGGACGCCGTCTTCAGGAGCGGAAACCAGACACGGGACGACATTCCGTCCCACCTGACCGTCGGCGAGCAGGTGCCCCCGGAAGTGGCGGAGATGTACGTTCACATGTGCCCGGCGGGCGTGTACGAGCTCGACGGCGAACGGCTTGTCGTCAACGCGCCCAACTGCGTCGACTGCAAGGCGACCGACGTGCTCGGGCCCAGGTGGGCGCCGCGCGAGGGCGGAAGCGGACCACGATACCGGCGAATGTGAGGAGACTTCGGAGATGAATGACGGAGCGACGGACGGAGCAGGCGCGGGCGGTCGGGCGGCCTCGGACGGAGGTGGCCAGGCGGCCTCGGGTGCGGATGGCCAGCCGGCCGAGGGCCTGCCACGCGGCAACCTGGCGGAGGTCCCGCCCGGCGGCCCCCTTTGCCTGACCGGGAGGATTCAGGTCGAGGTCAACGGCGAGATCGTGGCCGACACCGATGACGTGGCGCTGTGCCGGTGCGGCCATTCCGGGAACAAGCCCTTTTGCGACGGATCGCACAAGGCCGTCGGGTTCGACGATCCCGGGGTGATCCTGGGGGGGCGGCTGGTGCCGGGTGGGGACGAGGCCGGCGAGGACGACCCCGTGCTGATCGTCTGCGCCACGAACGGGCCGTTGCTGGTACGGGGGCCGCTCACGGTGGTGGCGGCGGACGGGGCCACCGCGCAGGGCACGAAGGGGGCGCTCTGCCGCTGCGGCGCGTCGTCAACCAGGCCGTTCTGCGACGGAACCCACCGCGAAACGGGATTTGAAGCCGGGTAGGGACCCTGACGTAACGTTAGGGTTGCGGACGAGCGGCACGGTGCGGCTCGGCCATTGACCAGACTGGCTCGATCACTCACGAGAGGAATCATGAACAGAAGAAACCTGCTTGCCATTATCGCGACCGGAACCGTCGCCGCCTGTGCCGGATACGGCGGCGGCCCCGCACCCGCCCGTCCGCTGGCCTACGAAGTTCCGTCGCCGCCGATGGCGAACTACCACTTTTCCGACTCCATGTCGATCAGCATGACGACCCCCGGGGGCGACATGGTGATCGGCGGCGTGACCTCCGCGACCCTCGGGATGACCTTTGCAAGAGATGCCGGTGGCGTTCGGGTGACGAGTACCGTGGACGCCTTCGAAGCCTCCATGAACAATCCCATGACAGGGACCCAATCCGTGGGCGCCGACGCGGTCAGCGGGAACCTCGAGTTCGTGATCGGCCGACGGGGCGCCGTCGAGGTGGCATCGCTGCCGGAGCTCTCCGGCGAGCTGGCGCAGCTGTCTCCCTTCGCGGCCATCGCGCACGAGATGTTTCCCCCTCTTCCCGACCACGTGGTCGAAACGGGCGGAATCTGGGTGGATACGGTGACATGGACCACGGATGCGGAGTCTATGGAAACGACATCGACCGGGATCCTCACCTTCACGCTCGTGGGAGACACCGTGGTGGACGGCCGAACACTCCTCAACTTTGCGATGACCGGTGAAGTGGCGGCCGAGGCCACGGTTGACCAGGGCGGCATGGCGATTACGCAGGATATGGAGGGCTCGCAGGTCGGCTTCATTCTCTGGGACACCGAACGGGGACTGCCCGTCTACGAAGAGGCCGAACGGGAGCTCGAGGGCACCACGTCTGTACCTGGCATGGGGTCCTTCCCAATGAGCACGACCGGAACCACGCGGATCCGGTTGACGAACTGACTGGGCCCAGCCCCGGGAGTCCGACCTATGAGCAAGACAATGGCCATCCGCATCCACGCGCCTGGGGGCCCCGAGGTGCTCCGTTGGGAAGAAGTGGCGGTGCCGGACCCGGGACCGGGCGAGGTGCTCGTCCGGCACGAAGCCGTCGGGCTGAATTTCATCGACACCTACCATCGGAGCGGGCTCTACCCGGTCCCTTCGCTGCCGACTGCGATCGGGATGGAAGCCGCGGGGGTGGTGGAGGCGGTGGGGCCGCCGGGTGGAGCGGGGTCGGTGGCCGGAGCCGGGCCGCCGGGTGGAGCGGGGCCGGTGGCCGGATCAGGGCCCACAGCCGCAGCAGGACCATCCTTCCGGCCCGGCGACCGCGTCGCATACGGGTTCGGGTTGGGCGCCTACTGCGAGCGGCGGGTGATGCCCGTGGACCAGCTGGTGCCGATCCCCGACGGGGTCGACTCCGAGACGGCGGCGGCGGCCATGCTGAAGGGGATGACGTCCTGGTACCTCTGCCGCCGCACCTACGGCCTGAGCGAGGGCGAGACCGTGCTTGTCCACGCGGCGGCGGGTGGAGTGGGCACGATACTCAGCCAGTGGTGCAAGGCGCTGGGCGCGACCGTGATCGGCACCGCGGGCAGTGCCGAGAAGGGCCGCGTGGCGCGGGCGCACGACTGCGACCACGTCATCCTCTACAAGGAAGAGGACTTCGTGGAGAGGGTGCGCGAGATCACCGGGGGCGAGGGAGTCCCCGTGGTCTTCGACGGGGTCGGGAAGGCCACCTTCGACGGCTCGATGAAGTGCCTTGCCCGCTTCGGCATGATGATCACCTTCGGCAACGCCTCGGGCGCGGTGCCCCCGCTCAATCTCCTGCGTCTGAGCGCCAGGGGACTCACCGTGGCCCGCCCTTCGCTCAAGCCGTACATCGATCGCCGGGAAGACCTGGAAGAGGCCGCGGGGGAGCTGCTCGGGCACATTGCGGCCGGGCGCATTCGGGTCACGGTGGGGCAGCGATTCGCGCTGAAGGACGCGGCTGCGGCGCATCGCGCGCTGGAGTCGCGGGCGACGCGCGGGTGCACGGTGCTGCTGCCTGACGAAACCCGCACAGGCCCGGCCAGGGCTCGGGCAGTCGGACGCGGGGCGGGATCTGCGCTTGTCGGGCGGAACCATTTGCTCCTAAGTAGGTAGTTGATAGCGGCAGAGCCAATGCCAACGTCCATACCAGTGGAGCCGGGATCGCGTGAGAGCCCTGTCGATGTTTGCCGCAGTTGCTGCCCTGGCCGGTTGTGCAGGCCCGGGCAACCCCTATCCCCCCGGCTGGCTGAGCTATGGGCTCCCGTCCCCGCCGTATGCCGTCTACGAGATAGCGGACACCGTGGCGGGCATGGTGAAGTCGCCCGTCGGAGACCTGCCGATTGCTGGGGGATATTCGATGTGGATGGACCTGTCCTTCGAGACAGCCGCTGGAGGGATGCGGGTCAGGGGGATCGCGGAAGGGTTCGAGGGCACTCTGTCGGATCCCATGCAGGCAGCGGTGGCTGCGGATCTCGGCTACCTGGACAGAACCCTCGAGTTCGTGCTGAACCGGCGTGGCGTCGTCGAAGTGACGTCGTTTCCCGAACTCTCGGGTCCGGACGCCGAGGTGTTTTCCTTCGCAGCGCTCGCGTACGACCTCTTCCCCCGCTTGCCCGACACCGTCGTGGATCCGGGCGGCACCTGGCTGGATACGCTCAGGTGGCACACCGACGGGGACGTAACGGAAGTGATTTCCAGGACGGCGTACGACTACACCCTGGTCGGCGACACGGTGGTGGACGGCCGCGCGCTCCTGCACATCGTCGCTGCGGGCACGGTGGACGTCAGGATCTATACGGGACGGGCGGGGAAGCTGACGCGTCGTTCCATGACGGGCTCGTCAACCGGCGTCGTACTGTGGGATCCAGAACTCAGGCTGGTCGCCTACCACGAATACGAGAGGGATTTGGCGGGGACGGTGTCGAGGCCGGACAAGGCGCCGTTCGAGCTGAGTCTCAAGGGGCCTGTACGGATTCGGCTGGTGAGGTGAGGGGGAGCGGGGGCGGCGGAGAGAGACCGCCGGTCCGCGTTCCTCATGGCAGCAGTACGGTACATCCCCGAGTCTGCCTCGACTCCAGCGCTCGGTGGGCCTCGGCCGCTTGCGCAAGGGGAAAGCGCTGACCGATGGTGACCTGGATGCGGCGAGCCTCGATATGCCCGAAGAGTTCTCCGGCGGCCTCCTCCAGATCGGCCCGGCTCTCCACATGTGCCATGACGGAAGGGCGGGCCACGGTCAGACACTTGGCGGTCAGGCGCAGGATGTCGAGCGGCGGCACCACTCCCGAGGCGTTGCCGTAAGCAATCATCATGCCGAAGCGGGAGAGGCACTTCAGCGACCCCTCGAAGGTGGCCGCGCCGACGCCGTCGAAGACTACCGGTACGCCTTTGCCGCCCGTGATCTCGTGCACCCGTTCCACGAAGTCCTCCTCCTCGTAGAAGACGACGTGGTCACACCCGTGCTCCCGCGCCATGCGGCCCTTCTCCGCGCTGCCCACGGTGGCGATGACGGTTGCGTCCAGCACCTTGCACCACTGGGAGAGGATCGTCCCCACCGCTCCCCCGGCTGCGTGCACGAGCACGGTCTCGCCCGCCCTTATGCGGTGGGTGCGCCGACAGAGGTACCACGAGGTCATTCCCTTCAACATCGCCGCTGCGGCGTGCTCGAAGTCGACACCGTCGGGAAGGCGGACCAGGCGGTTCGCGGGAACCACTCTGCGCACGCAATAGGCACCCCGCACGTCGCCATAGGCGACTCGGTCACCGGGCTGGAAAGCGGCGGTGCAGTCCGGTTTCGCGTCCCGGGCCGTCCCTGGTCCCACCGCCTCGACCACGCCGGCCGCCTCCACCCCGACAATCGCCGGCAGTGGGACCGCCGGCAGCGACGGCAAAGGGTACAGCCCGCTACGATGGTAGGTGTCGGCGTAGTTCAGCCCGATGGCCTCATGCCGGACCAGCACTTCACCCGGTCCCGGGTCGGAGAGGTCGATCTCTTCCCAACGGAGCACGTCAGGACCGCCCCTCTCGTGCATGCGAATGGCCATGGTCGTGTTCAAGGGTGATCCTTGTGGATGGACTGCACGATCCGCGCGAGACGAAACTTGCCCGGAATGAAGCGTTTTGACCAGCACGGGCACTGCGATGGGCCTCTTCGCTCCTGACCATGCGGGATGGAGAGAATAGAGTCAGCCACTTGACGCGCCCGGGCACATCTCATACTGTTGTAGCTGTTGTATATGACCACAACAGTTGAGATATCATGAAGATTCGACTCAGCCAAGCCGACGGCCGACCGCTGTACGTCCAGATCATGGATGCGGTGCGTAGCGGTCTCGTTCGGGGAAGCCTCCGTCCCGAGGACCCGCTCCCATCGGTGCGCGACCTCTCATCGAGTCTCCGCGTCAATCCCCGGACAGTGTCACAGGCCTACGCCGAGCTCGAGCGCGACGGCGTGGTGCAGGTCCGGCACGGGAAGGGAACGTTCGTGGCGCCGGGGGTGCGGCCGGAGGAGAAGGAGCGGCCGCGCCTTGCGAGGGAGGTGGCGAGGCGAGCCCTGGCCGACGCCTCGCGGAACGGACTCGCGCTGGCTGACCTGATGGTGGCGTTGCGGGAGGTGGAAGGCGGTGGTGCTCGTGGAGACGGAAGGAAGGAGGACGGACGATGACGGACATGGTGACGGCGGCGCTTCCCATCGACCTCGGCAGTGGCCCATTCGCGGTGACGACACAGGGCCTGGTCAGGCGGTTCGGCTCCGTGCGGGCTCTGGACGGCCTGGATCTGCAGGTCCCGGAAGGAGCCGTATACGTGCTGGTGGGTCCCAACGGTGCGGGGAAGAGCACGTTGATTCGGACCCTCATGGGTCTCGTCCGGTACGAGGCCGGAACGGTGAATGTCCTTGGGCGGAACCCGGCCGATCTGGGCGCCGAGGTCCGCGCGGGCATCGGCTACGTGCCGGAGGACTACCGGGCCGGCTACCCCTGGATGACGGTGGGCCGGCTGCTCGAGCACCAGGCGGTCTACCACCCGTCCTGGGACGCGGAGTACGCCCGTCGGTTGAGGGCGAGATACGAGATCGATCCCGGACGGAGGTGCCACACGCTGTCGAAGGGCCAGAGCCGGCGCGTACAGCTCGTTCTGGCGCTGGCGCACCGGCCGCCGCTGCTCCTGTTGGACGAGCCGACGGACGGTCTGGATCACGTGGTGCGCGACGAGACCCTGAGCATCCTGAGCGAACACCTCGCCGATTCCACGACCACCGTTGTCATCTCCACCCACAGAGTCTACGAGGTGGAGCCGTTGGTGGATCACGTGGGCGTGCTGGCGGCGGGCCGGCTCCTGGGGCAACTGCCGCGCCACGAGCTGCACGGGAGCCTGCTGCGGTACTGGGCGGACGTTCCCGAGGGCTGGCGGGGGCCGAAGGAGTTGGGGGGCCGCGTTGTCCAGCGCAGCGGTGCAGCCCGCGCGATCGAATGGACGGTATGGGGCGACCGCGACGCCGTTACGCGCGGCCTGTCACAGGCCGGTGCGGCGGTTCGCGAGGTTGCCCCCTTATCGGTGGACGAAGCCGCAGTGGCACTACTCTCAGGCAAGGAGGCATCATGACGGACTCCACGGTCGGCCGTATGCCCGCGATGAAGGACGTGTGGATCGAGCAGCTTTGTGTGGTCGGGCTGGCCATCCGCCGCGAGGGCGCCCTGGCAGCCCTGGCATTGGCGCTCGGCTCGCTGGCCCTGGTCGCCTTCGCCAGAATACCGGTCCTGCAGGCAATCGTTGACGAAGGAGATGTGGGTGAGTTCGTCTTCAATCCCGGCGAGCCCCCGTGGGGCTTCTTCGCCGTGCTCGCTGCTCTGCTCCTTCCGCTCGCGGTCTGGAAGGGCGAGCGCAGGTTCGGAGACACCCCGCTGTGGTCACTGCCCGTCGATCACCGCAGGCACGCGCTCCTCAAGGTGGCGGCCGGATGGGTCTGGCTCATGGCGATCCTGGGTACGGCCCTCGTGTGGGTCACGCTCACGGTGCTGGCGAGCGGCGGCGTCCTGGGTGTCGACGAGGTTCGCCTGCTCATCATCGACCCGGCAGGAGCTGCCGCGGGCACGCCCGGCGCCACGGAGTCGGTGAGCTGGACCACCCCGTGGTGGGAGTGGGCAACTCCGTTCACGTCGGCGACCGCCGCCTACCTGGTGGCCAGCACCCTGATGCTCGCGACGGCGCGTCCGCTGTTCTGGGCCGCGGGGCTGTGGGTCGCGGGCGCGGTCGTGCTGGGCGTCGGCGAGGTCTGGGAAATCGGCTGGATTGAGCGGAACATCGAACTCGTAGCCTGGTACGTCGGTGGAGATTCGTTCAACCGAGGGGTGCAGCTCCCGACCGGTTGGACGGAGGGGTGGACGCTCCTGCCGACCATGAAGTTGTGGACGGCATTGTCCGCAATCTGGATCGGCGTGGGGCTGGTGGGAGTGCTGGGGGCGTCCCGCCGGCCGCGGAATCAGTGATGCGGGCGAGGTGTCGTCATCGCCGAATCCTCAGTCGCGTCACATAGGGGGTGCCGGCTTCGTCCTCACCGGCGAAGAGGATGTAGTCCCCGGTCGCGTAGGCCTTGCTGGCGTCGATCCCGACTGCCTCCGGAACCGCGGCCCGTCCGAGGAAGAACCCGTCTTCGCGGAATACGTCGATGACCGTGCCCGCGTCGACCCGTGAGGTTTCCGGGACCACGAAGACGTGGCCGGCGCCATCCACGAAGAGCCCCGCGATGACCGGTTTGTTTTCCGGCAGGGCTCGCAGGTAGTCTCTCATCAGGGCGGGGTCGGCGTAGCGTTCGAAGGTGGCGCGCAGGTCGTCGCGGTCGGCTTCGTCGACAGGCGCCGGCCTGACTCCCCCCAGCGTGAACACCACGGTTGTGTCACCGGCCAGGGAGCGTTTGTATACCCGGTACTCCCCACTGGATGCAAACCAGACATCGTCGCTGCAACCCAGGGCCCTCTTGAGCCGCGGTCCGAACCAGGCCGGCCGCCGCAGGCCCACAGATGGCAGATCAGCCAGCTGGAGCACAAACTCCAGATGGGGCAGCGTGTCCTGCTTCTCCGCATCGGGCGATACCCGGACCGGATAGTAGTTGACAAGGTCGACGTCGGACGGGTCGTCGCTCCTCTCCCTGTTCGGATAGCGCACCCCCCACTCCATATAGCTGCCGTCCGGCATGATCGTGCAACGCTCCGTGATCATGCCCCAGGTCGCCCGGCGGGCCCGCGTCCCGATCAACGTCCCGTCCGGCCCGAAGATCGAATAGCGCGGCGCCCCCTGGTCCGCCACCCACAGCGTGTCTCCCGGTGCGATGGCGGGTCCCAGCGCCTCCCGAAACTCCCCCGCCCCCTGTCCCTGTCCGCCGAGCGTCCGCAGAAAGCCGCCCCCGCCGTCGAAGACCTGGATCTCCTGCGTCATTCCGTCCAGGATGTAGATGTTGTCGCGGGAATCGGCAGCCACGGCGATGACGTCGCCCAGGTACCCATCGGGCGGCCCCCAGATCCGCAAATCCTCTTCCAGGGTCCATTCGGCAGTGGTCGTCCAGGCCGACGCGAGCGTGTTCTCGACGACGATCTGCGCGCGCACATCCACCGGCGCCGCGCCGCTGGCCAGAAGAGCGGCCGCGGTGAGCGCGCACGGCAGGTGTCGTGTCGGATGCGGACCCGCGGGTCGCCGCACCGTTGGGGAACGGCTACGGTAGTCGGTGGAGTATTTGGTCATCGAGAACACCCGGTGGGGTGGAATGGTTCCATTGACCGTGTGACACGGCGAAGGGCAGGAAGGTTGAACTGAAATGATGGCACCGCTCCGCAGCCTTGCGTCGGAACTTCGCGCAGACACCGTCTCGGCGAAGGTTGTACCCGCGCTCGCAGCCGGATTCACCTCGGGCCTCGCGCTGCTGGTCGCCCAGGTCGCCTACGGGAGTCTGATATTCTCGGGGCCGCTCGCTCCCTATTCCTCCCAGGGCGTGGGCCTCGTGATCTTCGGGAACTTCGCCGCCTGCCTGGTCATCGCTCTCACCGGCGGCTTTCGCGGGGCGATATCGGGGCTGTCTCCCGCGCTCGTCATCGTAATGGCACAGGTCGGCGCCACAATGGGCGCCGAAGGCGACACCCTGTTCGTCACCACCGCGTTTGCGCTCATTATCGGCGCGGTCGCCGCCGGCGCCTGCTTTCTCGCGATAGGCCGATACCGACTCGCCAACCTGGTGCGCTTCGTCCCCTATTCGGTCGCGGGCGGTTTCGTGGCCGGAATCGGGGGAGCGGTGTGCCTGGCCGCCATGTCGCTGATGGGGGTGGAAATGGATTGGCGGGCGACTGCGGCGCTTGTGCAGCCGCCGGAGCTCGTGAGGTGGACCCCCGGCGTAGCCTTCGGGGTTTTCCTGTACCTCGCGATGAAGCGTTGGGGCCGTCCGCTCATCCTGCCCGTCGGCGTCACGGTTGCCGTGGGTGCATATCACCTCGCGCTGGCCCTCCTCGGCATCTCCGGCGACGAGGCGAGGGCGGCCGGTCTTTTGCTTACAAGCACCTCGGAAGCAAGCCTGTGGCCGGTCCTGGGCCCTGCGGACCTGGCGTTTGTGGACTGGACCGCGATGGCGTTGCAGTTCCCCACCCTGCTCCTGCTGGTGCTGGTCGCGGTAATTGTCGTGATCATGAATTTCGCCGGCCTCGAGATGGCCGCGAACCAGGACCTGGACTGGAATCGCGAGTTCCGGGCGACGGGGATCGCGAACGTGGTAGCGGGCCTCGGCGGCGGCACGACGGCGAGCATGATCGTGCCCGCGTCGCTGCGCAGCAAGCTTTTCGGGGCAGCCACCCGCCTCACCGGAATCGTCGCGGCCCTTGTCATGGCGGTCGCCCTGTTCCTGGGCGATCGGATGCTGGAACTGGTCCCCGTACCGCTCGTGGGAGGCATTCTGATCTTTGCCGGCCTCGGCATGCTGGATGAAGGCCTCGTGAGAAGCCGGAAGCGCCTTCCCTGGACGGAGTACGGCGTCATCGTGCTCATCGCGGGCGTCACCGTGGTGTTCGGGCTGTTCGAAGGTGTGGGCGCCGGGATGCTGGCCACCCTCGTGTTCTTCGCTGTGCGCCTGAGCCGCGTGGACCCGATCGGCTCGCGCTTCACCGTGCGCGAGCGCCGGAGCACCAAGGCGCGGTCCGTCCCGGATCGCGTCATCCTCCAGCAGGGGGGCGCCCGCGTACTGGGGTGGCGGCTGCGCGGCTATGTCTTCTTCGGAAGTGTCTACCCTCTCGCCGATCAGTTCACGAAATCGCTGAGCGGCGACCCGCGTCCCAACTGCGTGATGCTGGATTTCACGGAAGTGTCCGGCTTCGACTTCTCGGCGGTGAACGTCCTCGCAAGGTTCCTGCAATCTGCGAACACCGCGGGGGTGAAGGTGGTCCTGAGCGCGCCTTCGGAGCAGGTGAGGACCGGGTTGAGGCGCAACCTTCTCCCCTCGGAGTTTGCCTCGTTGCGGGTTGAGTCCGACTTCGACCGCGCGCTTGAACACTGTGAGGAGATCGTCATTGACGCGTGGAGAGCGAAGGCCAGCACGGTGGTCGAGCACCGGGTATCGGTGTTGGAGGGCGCCGCGGACGACCTGGATCGCCAACTGGAGCGGCGCACTCACTTCGAAGACATGGTTGACGAGCTTCAAGCCTGGCTAAGTCCGCGCCGGTACGCCAAGGGGGACGTGCTCGCGGGTCCGGGAGAGCCGAATGAAGGCCTCCAGTTGCTGACCTACGGCCAGGCTTCCGCCCATGATGCCGCGCGCACGCGCTTCGGTCAGTACGGCCCTGGCGATGCGATCTGGCCGGTCGACCCGGCGGACGAGTTGGCGCCCACGGTGAGCGCGGACACATCTTGCGAGACGATGGTGCTGACGCCCGCAGCCCGGCGACGGCTGGAGGAGCGAGGGGAGCGGCTCGCGCTGAAGCTGTATCGATACCTGCTCGCCGGAAGTTTCGAGGGCGAGCCAACCGGCTCCCCGCGCCATTCCGACGCCCCGTCTTGAAGAAGGAGCGTTGTCCTCAGGGACTGTATACGTAGACCACCGGCAGCCTGGAAACGTCGGTGATGCCGGTGTCCGTGTGGTGGTAGATGTTCATCCGTCCCGTGCCGCAGTCGCCGAACGCGTCGCAGGTTACCGTCCCGATCAGGCCATTCATGGCGGTTGCCCTCACCTGTCGGCGGAGTGCCGCCCGGTCGATGTGCAGCCTGTCGCCCTCCTCCACCGCAACGGCGTCGATGGCCGAAAGCAGGATCGTGGTCGCATCGTAGGAGTGCGCCCAGTAGGGTGACAAGGGGAAGCTCCCGTATCTGTCCCGGTGCGCTTCGAGAACCTGCTCCCCGCTCTGTCCCGTCAGCTCGTTGACGTTGGAGGCAAAGTCCGCTTCCGGTCCGGCAAAGTACATCCCCTCCGACTGCGGTGCGCCCAGGAACTGGGAGACCAGCAGTGCCGCCGCGGAAATCAGCGTGGTCCCTTCGAGCCCGTCGAAGGTTCGCGCCTGCGCGGCAAAGGCCGATCCCTCCGTCACGAACAGCGGGAAGAAAATCGCATCCGGGCCAGCCATCGCGAACTCCGCGAGGACGTCCGTCATGTCGACTTGGCCCTTCGCGATCCTGGCCCGGGCCGGCACTTCGCCCCCGATGGCCGAGAACGCGTCGGCGAACGCAGCGACGAGGGCGGATGTGTAGGGGTCGCCGTCTTGCACGGTGGCCACGCGCCTCAGCTGCAGCTGGTTGTAGACGAAGTCCGAGAGGGCGCGCGCCTGGTGGAGGTCGTTGGACGATACGCGAAAGTAACCGGCGTGGTGGTCGGCGTTCGCGTTGCCGGCCAGGTCGGACGTAAGCAGCGGCGAGGTGTTGCTCGGCGAAATCATGACCAGGCCCGCGTCGGTGACTATGGGCGACGCCGCCACGGCAGCGGCCGAGCAGTTTGTACCGACCAGGCCCGCCACCTTCGGGTCCTGGACGACACCAAGCGCACCGGCGCGGCCGCCTGCCGGCGAACAACTCGTGTCGACGAGCTCGCCCATGTCGACCTGGCGCCCGGCGATGGGGCCCATGTTCTCGACGGCGAACTCGACCCCGTGCCGGGTCACGACCCCGAGCGACGGCGCTACCGTGACCGAGGCCAGGACGCGAATCCGCACGTCCTCGCCCGCTTCCAGCGTGACCGCGCCCAGCGGCCCCGGCTGGAATCCCGTCGGCGCGGCGGGACTTTCCCTGCACCCCGAGATCGCAAGAACGGCGACCAGGAGTGCGGGACCGGTTACCTTGTTGCGGTTGGGCATGAGACCAGCTCCTTCTCCAGTACGACAATATGTAGTAGCAGTACGACAATATCGCGGACCAGGGAACGCCTTGGCTACACCCACCCCCCTCTTCACCTCCGATCGTGAGCGGCGCCTCTGGTGCTGGGCGCTGGCCGTCGTGGTGGCCATCTACTCCACCCTGGGGCTGGCGGGCACGCTGGCCGAGGTGCTGCGCGAGCACCGCCTGCTGCCGGCCGCGTTCTTCTTCCTGATGTTCCTCACGGTGGCGGCCATCGTCGGGAGCGGGCTGAAGAGGCGTCCCGGGCGGCGCGAGATCTGGGTGGGGCTCGGCTTGATGGCTGTCTACGGGATGTTGGTGCTCAGGATGAGCGGCAGTATCGAGGAGCGCACGCACCTGTTCGAATACGGCATCGTCGGCGTGCTGATCTACCAGGCACTCAGCGAGCGTTCCGGGAACGCTCGCCGGGTGCCGGTGCCGGCGGTGCTCGCGCTGGTCGTGACCGCGCTGGTGGGCTGGATTGACGAGGGGATTCAGGCGGTGCTGCCGAACCGGGTGTACGACAACTTCGACGTCTTCTCCAACGTCGTCGCCGCGGTGATCGGGATCGGGGGGAGTGTGGTGATCGGGTGGTTGAACGCGGGTTTGGAGAGGCGGCGCTCGTAGGTGAATCGGGCCAGCGCCGCCAGGCCGTCGCGGGGTGCCCGCGGTCCTGTCATGGGCCAGCCGACCAAGGATCGACGTCAATCACGGAATTGCAATGATGCCAGATATGCTATTGCAATCGTTACGGCGGTGGAATCGCAATGTCAGTGGCGGTGGAATCGCAACCTTTGGCCCCGTCGCGGGTAGGAGTTGGCATTGTGGCCCACGTGCGAGTGCCATAGAGTTCCCGCCTGTCCCGATCCACCTTACCCCCGAGTGTAACCCGGAATCCATGCGCACCATGATGATCGGCATGTCACCGTGACCGGCAGGCGCGCGTCCAGCCGGCCGGCGACCGTCGTACGCATCGGGTTGTTGGCTGCCCTCTTCGCCCTGGCTTCCGCCGGATCCGAAGCCGCTGCGCTCCAAAGCCAGTTCAGCGTAACGGACAGCGCCGGGATTCGAATCACCACGAGCGATGCTGCCGACCGGGACGCCGGAGCCGTTTGTTCGCTGGCCGAAGCAGCGGACACGCGCGTCGCCAGCCCTGCCTCGGGCGAATGGACGCTTTACGGGATCGAAGACCTAGACCGGATGGAGGACGGCCGCCTCGTCCTGGTGAACCGGGGCTCCCGTGAGCTGTTGATGTTCGGCCGGGACGGGAAGTTTCTCCGATCCGTCGGCGGAAGCGGCGAAGGCCCTGGAGAGTTCATGGATCCAATCGAACTCGACTTTGTCGCGGGCGACTCCATCGTTGCATGGGACTGGCGCTCGGGGCGACTGGAGCTGTTCGGGCCCGACGGGTCTCCGGGGAGAAGCGTCAGGCTCGACCCGCCGGTCCCCAATCCCGCCGGCTACGTGGGTGTGATCGGGGGTGAGGGGATAGCCATCGCCAGCCACGATGTGCGACAGTTCGACACGCAGTTGGTGCCGCAGTTCCTGCAGATCCTTCGGTACGACTGGGGCGGCAGGCTGCTCGACACGCTGGCGACGCTGCCGTATGGGGAACTGGGGCTGCTTGCGCCGGGGAGCAGGAGGATGAGTAGGCCGGCCTTTGAGTCGAGAGGTGTTTTTTCGACCCACGGCGACCTGTTGTACACGTCGGACGGCGCCTCGCCGGAGGTTCGGGTACATCGCGGCGAGCGGCTCGAGCGTATCGTTCGTTGGGACCCAGGTGACCTGTCCGTGCGCGCGGACGACGGGACGGCCTACAGTGACGCTCGGCTGGAGGGAGTAGCCGACGATCTGGCACCCGCCATTCGCAGGAGCCTGAACGCGTTTCCACCCAAGGACACTTTTCCGGCCGTCACGGAGATCCGGATTGACCCCCGGGGTCGACTCTGGATCCGGACGTTCGCCCGCCCGGGCTCGACCGCCAATGAATGGCTGGGCTTTGCGGAGACGGGCGCGTTCATCTGCAGCCTGTCGGTGCCGAGGGCGTTCGCGGTCTTCCACTTCGACTCCGCGGCGGTTGTCGGCGTGCACAAGGACGAGATGGACGTTGAATCCCTCGAGGTGAGGTCGTTTACGGTCCCGAGATGAAAGTTCGAAGGCGACACATGCAAAGCAGTTTATTTCCGGCCATCGCATGCGCTGCGATGCTCATCAGCGCCGGCCACCCCCTCTCCGCGTCGGCCAGCCCGTTCACATTGCAGACCGTGGTCGAGAGCGAAAGTCCACGCGATCCCGACCTGACCCTGGCAGTCGAGCCGCTGGTGCGGATCGGCAGCATCGACGGAGAGATGGACTACATCTTCGGCAACGTGACCGGCGCTGTTCGCCTGGAGGACGGGAGCGTGGTCATTGCGGACGAGCAGAGCTACAACGTCCGCAGCTTCGACGCGAGCGGTCAGCACATGTGGACGAGCGGGCGGCGCGGCGAAGGGCCCGGCGACTACGGTGGACTCCGGCTGCTGCGGGGCTGCCCGGGAGCGCCGATCACGGTGTTCGACTGGAATCTGGACCGGATCACCGAGCTGGACCGGGACGGGGAGGTGACGAACACGCGGGCGCTCAACTCGGACGGAGTGAATTCCTACAACGAACCCGCCTGCACGCCCGACGGCGACCTGGTTTTCACCCCGTGGCCGGATACCGACCGAACCGTGGCCGAGGGCGAGCACCACCGTTGGGAAATGGAGCTGAGACGGGCGCGTGGCGGCGAGCAGATCACCCTGCGTTCCGGGATCTCGGGGACGGAGCGCACCCGTCATGCCAACAGCGACGGTCCCAGAACGTGGGGACGAACAATGGTGTTCGCGGTCGCGCCGACCGGTGTCTGGTACGGGTCGGCCGACGACTACGAAGTCGAACATGTGGACTGGACCGGCCGCGTGACCCGCGTCGCCCGCTGGGCCGGCCCGGATCTGACGGTCACGCGCGAGCGCCTGGACAGATACCTGGACGCCAGGCTGGCCCGTTACGGGGAGCCCGCAGACCGCCGGCGCTTCGAGAGTGACAGGTGGCCGGGCATCAGGGACGGGCTGCCGGACCGGTTCCCCGCGTACGAAGCTCTCCTGACGCTGCCGGACGGGAGCATGTGGGTAACGACCTACGGCTGGCGGTCACCGGAGCAGGAACTACACCTCCTCGATGCGGACGGCGTGTGGATTCGTCGCCTCACCATGCCCGCCGGCTCGACCGTCCTCGACGCGGGTCCGGACTGGGTGCTGCTTGGGCAGCGTGGGGAACTGGATGTGCCGGTTGTGGCGGTTTATGAGCTGGTTGCCCGCTGACCGAAAGATGACGGTGTTCCGCTAAGCTTGGGTTCTCCCGACATGTCATGAACACTGGACAGTATGTACCATACATGGTACATTAGCTTGACGAGGTCAACCCAGATTGGCGGAACTGAAGAAACTACCGGCGGCATTCTACCAAAGCTCCGGCGGCAAGGAGCCGGTCAGGGACTGGCTACTGGCCCTGGACGAGAAGAGCAGGCGGATTGTTGGACGGGATATTGCCACAGCGGAGTTCGCCTGGCCGGTCGGGATGCCGCTATGCCGGAACCTGGGCGGCGGACTTCACGAGGTTCGGTCGAGCATTAGCGGAAAGCGTATCGCCCGGGTGATCTTCGTCGTGCACGCCGGCCAAATGGTCTTGTTGCATGGGTTGTTGAAGAAAGCGCAAAAGACTCCGAAGGGAGACTTGGAACTCGCGAGACGACGAGCAAAGGAGATCACTTTATGACGAAAAGACCGGGACGGATCGGGTCTTCTTTCGAGGACTACCTGGCCGAGCAGGGAACCCTCGAAGAGACCAGCGCGATTGCCGTAAAGCGCGTTCTGGCCTGGCAGTTGAAGCAGGCCATGGAAACGAGGCAGATGAGCAAGAGCGCCATGGCTCTGGCGATGCAGACGAGTCGCAGCCAGTTGGACCGCATTCTGGATCCGAGTAACGACCACATCCGCCTGGATACACTCACCGCAGCCGCGAACGTCCTGGGTCTCAATCTGCGGATCGAGCTGGTCGGTTAGCCTTGTCCAGTCACGACAGGAAAGGGCGTCTCTCTCCGGACGACCGGCGGCGCGAGAAACTGGAGTCTCAACCCCTCGAATCCGCGCTTGAGCGCAGGCGCAGGCTGTTCGACGAGGTCTTCGCCGACTTCGACGCGCGCGGCGTCGGGCTGCGCATGGCCGACAACCTTCCGCGCGAGGCCATCTACGACCGTTCGGCGATCCGTTCCGTCCCTTCCCGCAGAACCGCAAGGTAGCGCTCATAGGTGAAGATCCTGCCCCGCTGGCGGCCCGTGACCTCGCGAACGATGTCGAGATCCTCGAGAATCCGAAGCACCGCGGACACGGTCGGCGCGGACAGGCCGGTGCGCCGCGCGAGGTGGCGGATGTCACCGGCAGGACGTTCGACCAGGGACTGGTGCACTCGCAGCGCCGAACCCGCGCGCCGTCCCAGGCGGCCGATTCCCGAGCGGTCGTCGCGGATCGTTTCGCTGACGGACCGGGCCGTGGCGACCGCCTCTTCCGCCACCTCGCGCGCCCCCTCCAGGAAAAACCTCAACCAGGCTTCCCAATCTCCGGTGCGCCGAGTGTCGCCCAGAAGCCGGTAGTAGGTGCTCCGATTGCGTTTGAAGTACAGGCTGAGGTAAAGAAGCGGCTCCCGGAGGAGTCCGGCGTCGCACAGCATGAGGGTGATCAGCAGTCGTCCCAGTCGCCCGTTGCCGTCGAGGAAGGGATGGATGGTTTCGAACTGGACATGCGCGAGCCCGGCCCTGACCAGCACGGGAAGGTCGTCGTCCGTGGCGTGAATGAACCGCTCCAGGTCGGCCAT
Organism: Gemmatimonadetes bacterium bin94; assembly: GCA_002238865.1. GTDB lineage: Bacteria > Gemmatimonadota > Gemmatimonadetes > Longimicrobiales > Gaopeijiaceae > Bin94. Next base: position 20,381 of record MPNE01000038.1, read on the forward strand.
GCACTGCTGGACGTGGTTGGGGGGTGGCGGAACGAAGGCCGCGTTGCCGGGCCGCGATCCGCCGATCCAGTTCTGCGACCGCCGAAACTCACCTGGCGTCATGGCCTTCCCGCGACCGTCCGCAAACAACCTGGCGTGCATCTCCCGCAGTAGGCGATTCGAGATCGGGAAGCCGCCCCGCAAGCGCTCGACGCCGTGATTCAGGGCAGCGACGGCGTTTGACGTTTCGAGGACGTCGGTGGCGGAAATGCCCGGCCCACCTCCTGCTTCGTGCAGCATGAGGTCGGCCAGCGAGGACCGGGTGCCTTCGATCTGGGAGGATAGGACCGCCTCTTTACGGACGTAGCCGTAGACGAAGACGGCTGCGTCGGGCAGGAGTTCGGTGACTGCGTCGAGGCGGCCGACGGCGGTTGCTGCTTCTTCGAGTAGAAGTCCGAGGCTCTCGCGGGAACGGATTCGCGGGGTCGGAGGAAGGGGCCCGGGTATGAACGCATGTACGGTCTCACCGCCGGTGGCGGTCGATTCGTAGGTGCCGGTGGATTCGCGTCGCATGGGGAGGTCGCTGTGGGAACGAAGCGGTGGTGTCGGATCCCAAGATGGCGCGGTGGTAAGAAAGGTTCAAGGAGTTCGCTTTTGTTAGCGGCTGGGTTGGCGAGGCAAGCTTGCTAACGGCGACCGGTTCAGGGTGCTAATGAAAGCAAAGGGGTGTTTGTTTTTGTTACGGGATCGGTAACCAAGGAACTTTTCTTAACGCGGTGGGTTGCCCGCCGACCTGATACGAGTTGCTGCTCGCCGGTCTGGTTGTTTCTTCTCGCGCCGTGGGTACGAAGGAGCGCTTACTCCAATGGCGCAATCTTGCCGGGCGCCTCCAGACGGCTGGCTCGCTTCCAGGCCGCCCGCAGCTCCGTTTGATGGAGCGAAGCCCATTCGAGTACGAGACTCTTGGCGCGCGGAGACAGTCGTCCCTGGAGCACCGTTAGGCTGTCGATCTCCACGAGGGCCTCCTGTTCACCATACAGGGCATGGAAGTGCGCCGGTCCATGGTCGCTGAAGTACATGCGGATGACGATTCCATAGAACCGACACAGCTCAGGCACGTTCGGCCTGCGACGTGACCCCCGGGAACACCTCCTCGAGGCGCTTTCCGGTCAGTTCCATGTACAGCGCGTCCGGACACAACTCGATTTCCTCACCCCACGCCACTGCCCCGGCCGGTCCCAGGCGGACATCCTCGAAACATTGGGGATCATTCCAGGCCGAAAACACGCCGCGCCCGGCCAGGTGGGCCAAGTCGACCTCTCCGGCCGATCCGTCCGAATACCGAATCCAGATCCGGTAATCCTCCAAGGCTGTAACATCTGTCGGGCGGACCAAGACTCTCCTCCGTGCTACTTTCGGGCACCGCTGACTTCAGAACACAATATGGGGAAGTCAGGACGCGCACGGCAGGCCACGGCCATCACCACCGCATCATCACGCGCCTCACCAGCCGATCATCGAGCCCCTCCCGCTTGTCCCCACCTCCGCCCTCCCGATAGCTTGACCCCGCCGATTCGCCGTTCCCACGCACAGGATTCGCCACAGTGAACCGCTCTTCAGTCATGTCGATCACCCTCGCCGCGACCCTTCTGGCCATTGCGCCGCCCGTCGATGATCAAACGCTGATCACCCGCCTCCTCGCCGGCCCGCACGCCCTCCACGCCCAGCAGGTCACCCTCGACCCCGCACTCCTCGCCGGCTACTCCTGGCGCAACCTGGGCCCCGACCGCGGCGGCCGATCCATTGCGGTCTCCGGCGTCAAGGGCCGTCCGGACGAAGCCTACTTCGGCGCAACAGGCGGCGGCCTGTGGAAGACCACCAACGGCGGCGACGACTGGCACCCGGTCACGGACTTCCAGATCAACTCGGCGTCGGTGGGTGCGGTTGCGGTCAGCGAGACGAACCCGGACCTGGTGTTCATCGGCACCGGCGAGACGTGCATTCGCGGCAACATTCTGCCCGGCGACGGCGTGTATCGCAGCCTTGACGCCGGCGCCACCTGGGAGCACGTCGGCTTCTCGGAGTCGCACGGGATTTCGAAGATCCGCATCCATCCGACCAATCCGGACATCGTCTACGTCGCGTCGTTCGGCAAGTACGGGGTGCCGAGCGAGGAGCGCGGCCTCTTCAGGAGCACCGACGGCGGGGACAGCTGGGAGAGGGTCCTCTTCCGCGACGAGCGGACCGGTGCCATTGACATCGCGCTGGATCGCAACAACCCGGACGTGCTCTACGTGTCGCTGTGGGAGGCGTTCCGCAAGGAGTACACAATGTCGTCGGGCGGGCCGGGCAGTGGAATGTTCAAAAGCGTCGACGGCGGGGACACGTGGACCGAGATCACGCGCAATCCGGGGATGCCGCAAGAGGGCGTGGTCGGGCGGATCGGGCTGGCCGTCTCGAGCGCGAACTCCAACCGCGTCTATTCCCTCTTCGAGAACGACAACGGCGGGCTCTTCCGCAGCGACGACGCGGGCGAGACCTGGGAGCTGATCAACGACGAGCGGCGCATCCGGCAGCGGGCGTTCTACTACACGCACGTGTTCGCGGACCATCACGACGAAGATGTCGTCTACGTGCAGAACACGTCGTTCTTCTACTCGACCGACGGCGGCGCGACGTACGAAGTCATCAACAACGGGACCCACGGCGACTTCCACGATTTCTGGATCGACCCCGACGACCCGGCGCACAGCGTGGTCGCCAACGACGGCGGCGGCGCGGTCAGCTTCACGACCGGCAGCGCGTGGACCGACCAGGAGTTCTCCACCGCGCAGTTCTACCACGGCGTCACGACCGCGCACATCCCGTGGCACATCTGCGGATCGCAGCAGGACAACAGCACGCTCTGCCTCCCGTCGGACTGGAACGCGGGGCAGTTCGCGTCGGCGCTGGCCGACACGGCGGACGATTCGGGAGCCCGGGCGCCCGCGATCACCGAAGGCTCGATGGACGTGTTCTACCGTTCGGGCGGCGGCGAGCCGGGCTACATCGCGCCCGATCCGAAGGACCTCGACGTCTTCTTCTCGGGCACGAACAACGGCCGCTACATCGACAAGTTCAACCGTCGCCTGGGCACCTCGCGCGAGGTCAATCCCTACCCCTGGTTCTACTCCGGCGAGCCGGCCATCGACATGGTCGAGCGCTGGCAATGGACCTTTCCGATCATCTTTTCGCCCATCGATGCAAATGTGTTGTACGCGTCGTCGAACCGGCTGTGGCGGACCACCGACGGCGGCACCAACTGGGACGCGCTGAGCCCCGACCTGACCCGCGCGGATCCGATGACGCTGGGCCATTCCGGCGGGCCGATCACCGGTGACATGAACGGGCCGGAGGTGTATGCGACGATCTTCTCGGTCGGGCCCGGCAAGGTTGACATCGATGTCATCTGGACGGGTTCGGACGACGGACTTGTGCACGTGACGCGCGACGGCGGCGAGAACTGGACAAACGTGACGCCCCCGGACATGCCGGACTTTGGGCGGGTCAGCCAGGTCGACGCATCGGCGTTCGACGCGGCCAGGGCGTACGTGTCGGCGCGGCTGGCGCTGCTCGACGACTTCCGGCCGCACATCTGGAGGACGGACGACTTCGGCGAGACGTGGATGCGGATCGTGGACGGGATCCGCGACGACGCGTATGTGAACTCGGTGCGCGAGGATCCGAACCGGGCCGGGCTGCTGTACGCGGGGACCAATCACGGGGTGTACATCAGTTACGACGACGGCGGCTCGTGGCAGGAGCTGAACCCGGATCTGCCGGACATGCCGATCACCGACGTGATCCCGGAGCACGACGAGCTGGCGATGGCGAGCCACGGGCGGGGGTTCTGGGTGCTCGACAACATCGCCCCGCTGCGCCAGGCCGAGCCGGGGATGACGGAGCGGGACCTGGTGCTGTTCGATCCGGCGGTCGCGTACCGGTCGGCGAATGGGGTGGTGCTGTCGTGGTGGGTTGGGGAGGGGAATGAGAGTGCGGCGGATGCGAAGCTGGAAATCATGGACGCGACCGGCGAGGTGGTGCGTACCTTCGAGCCTGCGGTAGAGGGGGAGGAGCGGGACCGGTGGAGTGGGCCGGCGCTGCCGGTGGGATCCGGGCTGCAGCGGTTGCGGTGGGATCTGCGGACGGATCCGGCGGCGAGCTTCCCCGGGATGATTCTCTGGGGCGTGCGCACGATGGCGCCGGCGGTGCCGCCGGGGGCGTACACGGTGCGCCTGACGGTGGGCGGCGTGGCGGAGAGCACCGAGGTGGAGGTGGCGCCGCACCCCTGGATCACGGACGTGACGGTCGAGGACCTGGTCGCGCAGTACGAGTTCGGGGTGCGGATCCGGGACAAGGTGGACGAGGCGAACCGGGCCGTGATCGCGATCCGGGGGGTGAAGGGGGAGTTGGAGGAGCGGTTGGAAGAGTCGGACGATGCTGGGTTGCGCGAGGTGGGGGAGGGGTTGCGGGAGGCGGCTTCGGCTGTGGAGGGGGAGATCTACCAGGTGCGGAACCGGTCGAATCAGGATCCGCTGAACTTTCCGATCAAGGTGAATAATCGGTTGGCCAACCTGCTGTCGATGTCGGAGCGGGGGGATGGGCGGCCGGGGAGTGGGATGTATGCCGTGTTCGAGATCATGGTGGAGAGGCTGGGGGGGTTGATGGGGGAGCTGGAGGCCGTGTGGGAGGCTGAACTGGTGGAATTGAATGCTGAGCTGAGGAGGGTGGGCCTGGAGGAGATCTCGCTGGGTGGGGTGCCGGTGAGTGCTGGGGAGGGGGAGTAGACGACGCGTGAGGTCGAAGCGCGCCGGGTGGCTTAGGGGGTTGGGTGAGGAACCCTTAACGTAGCGTTAGGGTTGAGGGGCACGGGGTCGTGATGGGAAGTAGGGATGGCGGTGATTGTGGGGCGGGATAGGCAGCGGTGAGAGGACCCTCTGTGCGATTGAATTGGGCCAGCGCTGTGAGTAGCCGGACAACGGAGCAACGCGTGCAAGACAACCACTGAGGTCACCAACTGGACGATGGCCCTTGACGCCTGTCGGCCCTTCGGTCATTATTCGGCTCGTTGCAACCACGATCACCAAGAAAGGACATCAGAATGACCATCGAACTATCCGCGCCCGCTGAGAAGCTCAATGTGGAGGTGTTTTCACCCCGCGACCCGAATCCCAAGAAATTCAGTTGGCCGACGATCTGGACGGTCGGGGAGGCTGCCGACGATGCGGCCAAGGCTTTTGGGTATGAAGCGGGCACTCCAACTCTCCAGAACAAAGACCACGAAGTTCTTCGGCGTAAAGACACCTTGTTGGATGCCGGTGTCCGCGAAGGTGATCAACTTGAATTGACGGATACTGGCGGAGGAGTGTGATTAGAGGTGCTCTCAGATAAGATTGTTGAGGCAACCCTAAAGGCGGAGCTGCCAGGGGCCATTGAATGGGCCAAACGTCACGGTATTTCAGTCATGTCGTTGCTTCCTGATGCGCGTGTACTCCGAGTCGTACTGGTGCAGGAGACAACGCAGGAGGAGTACTTCCTCCAGGGCTGCTTCGACCAGTATAAGGAACTGCCGCCGGTCTGGGAGTGGCGTGACAAATCTTGGGCCGAAAGGAGTAATACTAGCCTTAGTCCCGAGCGAAGAGATACGCCGTTTGGGCCTTCCATGTTTCTGCCTCACGGGAACCAGGCGATCATCTGCGCCCCGTTCAATCGCATGGCCTTCGATTCTCATGGCGGTCCTCACAAGGACTGGGGCGAACCCGCGCAGTGGAGGACCCCGCGGGACCCGTGGGTTCACGCAGTCACGATTGGTGACATGCTCCAAGCAATCTTACGTGACTTTCGATACACTAGGACCAGGATGGGATGACTGTCCACCGAACAAGGCCACTGCCCCGTGCGAAGCTACGTGGTAGTTACAAGCTAGCACCGAATCTGATCAAGCAAACACAACGGGCGCTGTACTCATTTTTCCAAGCAGGCCGATACGAAGGGGGACATGAGGGAATCTGCTATTGGGCCGGTCGCGAAGAGAGTGATCTGACTTTTCTCGAAGCTGTCATTGTTCCCGAGGCCCATCATGAACGATTCGGTGTGTTCGTGTCTGCCGCCGGTTTTGGCGAAGCTGCTCGCCGCGCCCGTGGGATGGGACTCGGAGTACTCGCTCAAGTACACAGTCATCCAGGATCTGACGTACGGCATTCAGACGGAGACGACGACCTAATCGTGATGCCGTTTGAGAACATGTTGTCCGTGGTGGCACCTCACTACGGGCGAACATTGCGGTCAATCGCGGATTGTGGTGTCCACCAGTTTCAAGATCATCGATGGGTGCACTGTGATCCGGAATCTGTTGCGCCTACGTTCGGGCGAATCCGGCCTTGGCACCGTTGGGCAGCCCGGCTTCGCAGGACAAGACAACCAAAGTGATGACGGCAGCTCGCTTCTACGAAGAACGGGACCGACGAACGGTCGAGTATCTCATTGGTAACTCGTCACCGCTGATGCTTCCTGTGTCCGTCCACGCCGGTGACGATGCCTGCTTAACCAAAGCGGGCCAGATGGTATTGGTCACATTGGCCAACCAAATGGCTCGAGTTCACCGGAACCTGCACTTCGCATTGCGCTCCCCAGAGGCGAGGTTGTTGACCAATCCTCTATGCCGGGGACGGACACTTGGCGAGGAGATTGAACAGCTATGCGGCCGGATCGACCCATTCGGTTCTTTCACTGTAGGCGGGCCGTCATTACAATCCCGTAGTTCAGTAGCGGTCGGAGTGGGCCTTGATGTTAGTGCCAACTTGAATTGGTATCTTGGCAACGAGCGATTCATCGCGAGGCTGCAGCGCAGTCGCTGCCCGGTGGGCGAGGATAGCACGGGCGACCTCTTTGGCGCGGGTTTGGCCGCGGTACTTGGGGCCAGCGCCGCGTTCAAGAACGGAATGGGCGTAGAGACCGTACCAACCGTGCTATCTGCTTGGAACCTCAACACCGGCGACGATGCTGCCCCCGGGCCTTCAAATGTTCCAATCTTGAATGTAGGGCGGGGTCTGATGGTTGGTGCGGGAGCGGTGGGATCTGCAGTGATGTATTGGCTAGCGCACCTCGGTGACGTTAGTGATTGGACGGTGGTCGATGCCGATGTCGTCAAGCTACATAATACTAATCGCTGCCTACTGTTTTTTCCGGACGACGCCGGGTGGCCGGATCGAATTCCGAGATCTAAGGTCAGTTGCATTGGAACCGTGCGCGACGACGTGACACCTGTCAGGCAATGGTATCACGAGGCAGACGCGTGCGCTGATATCTTCGACGTGAATCTGATCCTAGCGAATGATCATCACGTGAGGACGCTTGTGTCTAGCCGCAACGATCCGATACAACTCCAAGGGACTACGGGTCAATCGTGGTTGAGTCAGCTACACCGACACATCGTAGGCCGGGACGATTGTGTTCGGTGTCGAATGGATGACATCAAGGATCCGGCATTGATATGCGGTGAGGTCCCACTGGATGTTTCCGACGGACCGTCGGAAACGGATGCCGCGCTGCCATTCTTGACGGCGGCGGCCGGCTTGATGGTGGTTTCGGCATTGTTACGCTTACACGTCGGTGAGTTTGGTCGGCGTCGAGTAAACACTTGGCGATGGGATTTCCGAACCACACAAGCGATGACTTCGTTCGGTACGCATCGCTGCCACGATGGCTGCTCTACGAAGTTGCCTTCATCGGTGCGACGTGAGATAGCACAGAACACGCGCTGGGTGGGTAGTCGGTGGCTGAATTCTTTGGGCAGCGCTAAGCCGGGATGAGGCGACAGGGTTTTGACGGAGAAGCCGAGTGCAAACACGCTGACAGCAGCCTCTTTGAGTGATAGCATCTCGGGCTGCAGGGAAGCCCGTGTGGTGCTGCCTACATCACACGTCAACGCCATCAATGGCGACTAGCACAGGATGAGGAGCGGCAATCTCGTACGCGAAATCCGCGAAGTTGACGGTATGGCCATCGATCGCACTTGGCTTAAGCGCCAACTCGACTCTCGTGCATACACTCATGCCGAAGTCTTGTGGCCGGTTGGCGGTCAAGGTGGAACGAAGGGACATACCGCCCTCAAATGACAAACACCTAGTGTCATCGAGACCCTTATCAAACCGCCGTGAGAACACGCGGACACATTCTGCAGCGGCAAAGACAGAGAAGAAGCCGATCCCAAAGCGACCGACGGGGCTAAATCCAGAGGACTGAAGACCGGGGAATTGGCGCGCAGCCCGTTCACTGTACCAGAAGCTGCGACCGAAGTTCAACAAATCAGTAGTAAGCGTCGACTGTGCCATCCCCACCCCGTTGTCGTCCACGTGGAGGGTGAATTCCCCGGCGGCCGAACATTTCAGGCAAACGACAATGGAGGTGTCGAACTCGCCCGCGGTCGCCAAGGCTTTCCGGGCGGCGATGGCATCTGCCGCGTTTTGAATAAGTTCTCGGAGGGCTACACCGAGGCTATCACTGGTCTCTTGGTAGAGCTGCTTTCCTCGTATACCATGCACTAGAGTGGAAACATCGGATACGTGTACAGTTGAATCTACGGGTTCCCAATTGTCCGTTTCGACATATTTGGCCAGTTGCCTCACACGGCCAGCACCAGCGACACGTCTTCTCGCGAAGACACGACGCGACTGAACGGAAGAAGAGGCCAGCAAGTCGTTGCACCGGCGAAGCTCGCGATCAAAGTTGGCGACCAGATCATACGCGAGCCACCAAGCGAACGCCTCGGACCGCGGGAAGGGGCTCGTGGATCCTACCATCACCTGTTCAGGGTTATCAGGTCTGACGGCCAGTCGTCCAAGGCGGCTCTGCCCGAGCCAATGCGTGCGTGCAAGGAAATTCATCTGGAGGACCCGGGCCAGAAACGATGGGGCGCGTGCTCCGTCAATGTGCCCTGCGTCAGCAACCCTGAGAATACATGCGATCTTTAGCGAGTCTACTGTCCAGTCGTTGTCGAAGAATGCCGGTGCCGGTCGAGGCGTAGAGAACCTCGTCACTATCTTGTCTAGATCCCAGTGGTGTGATGATGCGATGTTGCCGATGAGAGCGCCGTAACTGTCGCGCAACTCGCGATCGTCGATCAAGTAGATATCCCCGTCGTCACTCTGCCAGGACTCCGTTGCAAGGCGTCCGGCTTGGGACGCATGCAAAGCGCGGAGCGCCTGGAAGTCCGCTTCGGTTTCGAGGTCGTCGGCAGGACACCCAGTCCGCGCTAGGCGACCGCGAGCATCACGCCACTCAAGGGTGTTCCGCACGGAGTTTCGACCGCCGGCGTAAGCCTCGAAACAAAGTCCAGCGTCATGAATGAGGGCCGCAGCGCCGAACACGTAGGCCTCGGGGGCGTTGAGAGGATAGTCGGGGCCAGCCACTGTACTAGCCACTTCCCAAAGCGCATCCGAGTGCGAGATATCGTGGATCGACAGGCCCGGCAGAGCGGTGACAATGCGCGACGTCAGATCGCGCGCCTTGCTGCGAATACCTCGAAGTGACGAAACTAACCGCGCGATGTCGTCGTTCGCGGCCGCGTCCCCGAATGCACATTGGAATAGCTGGGTACTTTCCATAATCTATCCTACCCATAACGCCGCTCGCGCGCCACACCGAGGCAGTCGTACAGGACAATACCGAAGCGCCAGGACAAGCTGGCGCAGCCACCATCGTGACACGTGCGCCATGGCATCTGAAGCCAAGACAGTGAGTGGGCGAGCCGGAGTGCAACGGCGTCGCGGGGTGCTTCATCAGGACGCTCAAGGAGGACTGCATCTACCTGCACGACTCGAGAAGGCCAGAGCGGTGATCGGGACCTTTGTCGAGCGCTACAACAACGGCAGGCTCCTCCAGCGGCACGGGTACATGACCCCGGCCAGTGCTCGCGAGAACTCAGCCGGAGGGCGGCCTGATGTTTAAGCCGTCCGCTTGTCCAGAAGTCCGGGACCACCCCACCCGGCTGCTTGAGCTCTCGGCGGGTATGCCGCAACCCGATCCGGCTGAGCGCTACCAAGGGAGATCCGCACGCCTGTGATATCACCCGTCCCGCTGATCACCGGTTGGCGCCGACCCGAGGGTCACGGACAACCAAGAGGCAGTATCTGAGCGATGTCGATGCCTCGGTCGGCTCTCTGCGACTCCCTTTCCTACTGGAACTGTCGAAAGGATAGGCCATGCGACAGCGGATTGGTTGGGAGACTGCGAGGAACTACCATCCTCTCCTCTTCTTTCTTCTCTTCTTCCTACCCTTCTTGGATGGTTTCCTAACCGGGGCTTGTACAATCTTGAGATAGTTTCGTTGGAACTTGTCCAAGCGCCTGTTGAGTTGACGCTCGATCCAATCAAAGCGTCCAGGGTTTCGCATCTTCGAAATTCCCTTCCTCAGTAGAGTCGCCGGAACAGTGAAGACAATTCGGTTGTGCTCGTGATAGACCTCCCGCAACCATGTCCGTTCATTTTCGCTAACGCCCTCCTGCTCAGTCCGATATACCACCATCCCTAGGCGTCCGTGCTCGGTCGTCATGTAGGAGAGTGCTTGCCGATAGTCTGCGGGCTTAAGCGATTCGTAGTTCTTTACTTCGATCAGCACCTGCCGTGCCTCAAAGTCCTCGAGAATTCGCCTCCAGAAGCCGGTGGCTGCCATGTTCGTGGCGACTATATCTCGGCGCTGTGGAGCATCGTGAGGGTTGGGGTGGAACTGCATATTCCGCAGCTTCTGTGCAAAGAGAATGCGGACGGCCTTCAGGGCCCACTTCTCAAACGCCGCGGCGCCACTATGCCCGGTCGGAATTCCCGGGAGTTCCGCGAGCGCCTTGCCAATCTGACGAATTCGCAGATCCGCCATGTCGCTTGGATCCCCCGGAACCTCATAGTCATCGTTGATGCGAATCAGGACGTCCGAATTCGGCTCGTCGGCATCGACTTCCAGCGCCCGCCAGTAGCAGGGATGGACCACGACCCTTCGGCTTCCTTCGTAGCGGTCCGTATCCGAGCGAGATCCATCGTGACAAAAGGTGTACTGACCCTCGAGAAGCGGATTCTCAAAGCCTAGAAAGCCAACCCCGTACAATGCGCTCATGACCTGCTTTCCTGTGCCGAACAACGCGAAGTCGCTCGCCGTCTGGTTGTCGTACGCATCTTCTTCAATCACGGAATCAAGGTGTGACACAACGTCCTCAAGCGAGGAGATAGCAGGGTGACGGTCGAACGCTGTAACAAAAGACCGAAGGCCCGGCAGGACCGAATCGTATTCCTTCAACAGGTCAGTCAGTCTGTCTTCGGAGATCCTTGTCGCCGCACCATCTAGCGCCGCCTGCCCGATCGAGTGATCACCGCGCCGAGCCGCCACATCATTGGCGGAGTTGACAAGTACGAGTACATCCCGTGGTCTATACAAAGTGCATTTCAGGAACTTGTCAAATCCCGATCGTCCAACGAGTGACCTGTCCACGACGCGGTTCCACACGCGTTCGTTACTCTCGATGTTGAGGTCGAATCTTGCTCTCAGTCTCGAACAGACAAACTCGAAGAGCGTTGCCTCGTCCCAGTGGAGCCGCTGAGTAGAGCCCTCAATCTGTCTAGAGAAGTCAGCGTGGAGATGGGCCAGAGCCCGAAACATGTTGTCGCGGATGAAGAGGATGCCGTGAATCCCTGATTGGTGCTCGGCGAGGTCTGCGACCGCAGACGTCAGACCGTCCAATACAGAGATCGCAGAAGGCTTCGGTACCCAGCCTTCGTCCAGTCCATCATAGAGCAAGACCGCCACCCAGTTGATGTCCGTTAGCGCGCCTATAACTGCCTGCTCAAGACGCCGGAGATCGTAGAGTCTAGCGAGCGTTCCTGGGAGTTCGGCTGGCGCCCGGCCGTCTTTCATGCCGCGGGCGATCAAGTCCGCGCACCGTTCTACAGAGCCCCCGCGCCCCCGGTGTGGTGGACGACGACCCCTGTGCAAGAAGTGGGTTCTATGCTCAGACAGATACGCTTCGAGGAAGGGAAAATGCTTGCTCTTGGCGGCCTTATAGTGATGTCGAAGATCCTCGGCAACGCTGGCGAGGATGTGGATTGTCCATGCGACCCGAGAGGCAGCCCGCATATGTTGGTACGAAGCGCCATCTCGCGAAAGAAGGTGCTGCAGGCGTATCGCTTCATATTCCGTGGGCTGTCCCGATAACACGAACGTTTGGGGCGCGCGTTCGTAGTGCTCAGTCACTTTTGTGAATAGCGCGCTCTTCCCAGTGCCTCTCCGACCTACTACGAAGTTGCGATCCTTCGACTGAGTCAGCGAGGCGTAGTCCGCTGTCTGGAGGAATGCATCGCGAAGCATGAGGGTGTCCGACTCGGCACGAGGCGAGCCGAGTAGGTTCCCCGGGCGGATGTAGCTCGAGGACTCCATCGTGGCGGTCGCCGAATCATGCCCCATAAGTCTCATCATCTTCCTCTCGGCTTCGATGGTGTTCTACAGACTGTCAATGGCAGCAACTCCGGCTCTCTCGCGGTCCGGAAGGCTGAGAGACGTGAAGATGGGGTGTGGGTTGATCGACGTGCGACCGGGTTAGAGTGGTAGCGATTGCTGTGAAATTGCAGAAGCCATAAGGCGACCAGACTTGTGCGGTCCGCGGCTTCACGCGGGTCGGTCATCAGGTCCAGGCCCCCCGTGGCAGTGAAGGAAACAGACTACTCTCCATGCAGGGTGGGCCAGCCGCCAGCGATTGTCAAGCGTGAGTATTGTCCTACGACAAGTGAGCCCGAACTCGTGGGCGGTTGCCAGGGAGAGATGAGCCGGAAGTCCGGGGCGAAGAGATGATTGGAGGATGATCGTGACACTTCGCACCGAACGAATACGCACCCTCGACCAGCTCCGCGCCTTCCTCGAGGGCAACGAGCCCGCGGATTTCGAGCTCACTGACCGCACGTCCGCCTACGCCTTCGTGCGGCGCACGCTGGTCCGCTTCGAGTACCACGGCCTCGGGAGACCGGACAAGACCCGGGTCAAGCGGTTCCTGGAGAAGGTGACGGGCTTCTCCAGGGCCCAGGTCACCCGCCTCATCCGGCAGCACCGCCGGAACCGGCCACATCCGCGACCATCGCAAGAAACCCCCCGCCAAGCCCTTTCCTCGCCTCTACCCGCCCCTTGGCGTCGCGTTGCTGGCCGAGGTGGAGAGGCCTCCTCCGCTACCAGCCCAGGGCCGCGTGGGCACGGTCAACCTTCCCCCGTCCCGGTTTCCGATAGTCGCAGGTCGGCGCGTTCAACTCAGCCGGGACTACCGTGGTCGCCCTCTTCATCCCTCCTCCACCCGCATCCACGGCACCGCCGACGGCAGAAGCCGTGAAAAGTAAACTCTAGTTCACTTAATGTACGGTACAGTTGACATTTCTGCTCTATTCTGGGAGCATCCGCCCCAATATCGCCCGCAGCACGCCGTTACACGCACCCGCCATTCCGCGCTCTTCGCCCCCCTCCCCGACGACGACCGAAGCCACCGGAATCGCCCCGACCCCCTCGACCTCTCCCGGCAACACGTCAGCCGAAGACACCACCCGGCCGCCAGACAGCCCCCCACCCCCCGGAACCCCAAAGAACCGAAACTCCCCACCCGGGTACAGGATCCACACCGACCGTGCGTCGGGAATCGCGTCGCGGTAGGCGTGCATCTTGTAGATGTCTGCACGCTTGAACGAACCCGCCCGCTCTCTGGCCTTCTCGTCGTCGGCGTCCTTGTCGCCAGCGGCAAGTCCCACGTCGATCAGCCCGTGGACCCGGAACTTCGCGTCGAACAGGTGGAGGCCCGCGTTCGGCCCACTGGGGACCCGGAGAGCGATGTCGGGAATCAGCGGCACGGAGTAGGAATGCCATTGTCGCCCCTGTGGCCTGGAGAAGCGCCGGTTGTACACCAGACGCACGCCCGGATCCCATACGAAGGTCCCGCCAGCTACGAAAGAGGTCCGGAAGAGACCGCTGGTCAGCCGTCCCGATCGAACGGGTGGGCTCCCCAACACCGCCGAAATCTCGTGAACCAGGCGGAAGAAGGTCCAAAGCTCGTACAGAAGCGCGATGTTCTTGAGTTCGAGGAGGTCGCGCATGCCGTCCTTGTCGAGCGGGATCGTCGGGGCCAGGCGAATCCGGGAGAAGTGCTGGAGCACGCGGCGATACCCCCGCCGTTGCTGAAGCACGGTCGACGAGAAGGGGATCCGCACCATTCTTCCGACTTCCTCCCACATGCTGTGCCGGGCGATGGGCATCAGCGACGCCTCCATCCGATCGCAATCCCGCAGCAGGTTCCGTCGGAATGCGTCCGGCCGCCGGGAGCTTACCGCGGACCGCATGCGACCGATGATGGTCCGTGCCTGCCCGATGAAGGCCTTCACGAAGCGGTTCTCGGGGGTATCGGTTGTCGGCCTGATCTTCCGCTCCGAGACGACTTCAGGGAGACGCCGGCCCAGGCGTTTAGCGAGCCTCGCGCCCGAGGGAGAGAGTGACGACGCCACCACGGCCATCCCCGGGCGGGTCACGAGATCGAGGGGGGTATGCGCGTCCACTCTGGTCATGGCTTCAATCCGCACGTCCCGGCGATCGCTGCGCCACAACCGGTGCGGCTCCCTGACGATCATCTCGAGGGCGGGAAGCAGGCGTACTTCCTCCGGAGCCTTGTCCGAAAGGATGTAGCGCAGGTAGACGAAAGCGTGGTA
>MPNE01000039.1 GCA_002238865.1 Gemmatimonadetes bacterium bin94
CTTCGCCGTGGCAGCACGGTGTCGCGCGCGGACCGCCCGGGCCTCGCCCGCCGCTTCCGCGCCCTCCCCCCCCCCCCCCCCCCCCCCCCCCCCCCCCCCCCCCCCCCCCCCCCCCCCCCCCACCCCCCTCCCCCCCCCCCCCCCCCCCCGTCCCCCCCCGTCCCCGCACCGCCCCCCGTACCCCCCACCAGCACGGCCTCCGTTTCCGTGAGCTGCTCCAGCCGGGCGTTCGCGGCTTCCAGCTGGAGGGCCTGCACACTGCGCCGCTCCAACTCTTCGGAGAGGTCGTCCACCTCGGCGTCCAGCGCCAGGGCGCGGCTCTCCATCGCCTTGAGGTCGTCGGGCTTGTACTCGAGCTGGTCCCGCCGCCGGCGCCACCAGCGTCCATCCTGCACCACGGCCTCCCATTCCTCGCTGCGGGCTTCCCGCACCGCGGCCGAGAGATCACCCAGGCCCCGGCCGCAGCCCCCGCACACGGCCTCCTCTCCCGCCTCGTCGATCGCCTTGAGCTGTGCGCGCAGCTCCCGCTCCCGATCCCGGTAGAGGTGCAGCCGCGTTTCGGCATCCTGCCGCTCGCGGACCCACTTCATCATCCCCGCCTCGACCTCTCCCCGCACTTCGGTCAGCTCCTCGCGCAGCTCGCGCAGCCGCGCCTCGGTCTGCTCCGTCCCCGCGCGGGAGCGCCGCAGCCGCGCGGCCTCATTACGGGCTTCGCGGGCCAGGCGCCGCACCCACTTCGTAAGGGACGCCGCGTCGGGCGTGGCCGCATCTCCTTCACTCGCCGGCGCGCGGCCCGGTTCCCGGGTCATACGGGTCGCGTCGGGTCCCTGCAGCAGGGTCCCCGCCGCCGCGAGCCACACCTTCGCCGGGCCGGCGCCGAACCAGATTGCGGCGTACTCTTCCCGCGAGAGCGCGTGCGCCCCGAGGATCGGGTGCAACAGCGACTCGAAGCCGTCCGAGCCGACCTGGAGCGGCCCCTCCCCGGCGAGGACGAGTGGTCCGGCGCCGCGGTACCGGCCCTGGCTCGCGTACGCGTCTTCGAGCGCCGACATGAACTCGCTCCAAAGCGGATCGCCCCCGGCGACGAATGCCACCAGTCCCCGGGCGTGCCGCAGATCCAGCTGGGGACCGCCCGATCCGGTCCGGAGCGCCGAGATCCTCATGCCCGCGCCGGTTCACCACCCCGAGACAGGCGGCCGACAGGAATCAGCAGGTCGCCGACGGCCTCGTCGCCTGGCGGGGAGCCGCGCCACGCCCCTCGACCGCCCTTGCCATGCGACGTACCCTGTCCCGGGAGCGCGTCGACCCTCAATTCCGCGACACGGCGACGCACCCGGGCCAGCAATTCCCGGTCCAGCGCGGCCATGTCATCGGCCGAGAGTCCCCGGACCGGCACTCTCAGGAGTTTCCCGTCGATGCCCCCGGGGACGCCTGCCAAAGCCTCGTTCAGCCGGCGGGCCACCGTCGCCGCCCCCCCTCCCGTCGCCTCTACGGGGGCGAGGCTCACGGCCGCCCGCGCCTGTACCGGCCAGAAGCGAACCTCGCCCGAGTCCAGCCGTGCGGTGATGAAGCCCTTGTCCGTCGCCGCCTCTTCCCAGGGATCCTGGCCTATGCGCTCCAGGGATCCCGAGTAGCTGATCCGATCCGCGACCCGGGTGTGGGCATGATTGGAGCCTAGCGCCACGTAGTCCCAGCCCCGGGTCCGGACCCCGTGCGCGTGAGAGGCTTCGGAGGCCAGAGCCGCGTGGATCACCAGGACATTCCACCTGGCCGCCGGATCGGGGGCCAGCTTCAGGTTGCCCGAGGTCATCAACGCCGCGTGGGGAACGAGAGTGACGCTGACCTCGCCGTCCCGCAGGCCGAGGCGCCTCACCCTCGTGGACGCGACCTCTACACGGTCCTGGGCGCCGATCACCGTCAACGGCCCGTGCCGGCGCGGATCCAGGGGTGTGTCGCGCACTCCCGCCACTACCGCGACGACAACTTCGGGGAGGGTGTCGCGAAGTCTGCGGACCGCGCTTGTGAACGTGGCGATGGGAGAAGCCGTAACGTCGGGATGGTCGAACACGTCTCCCGCGATGACCACCAGCTCCGGGCGGAGTTCGGCGACTCCCTGAAGGGTGGATTCGAAGATCCGCAGCACATCCGCACCGCGCTCCGCCCCCTGACCATCGTAACCCAGGTGCAGGTCCGAAAGGTGAGCCACTTTCACGAGACGCTCCGTTCTCCTGAAGCATCACCCGGTACCGGGGCCATCGTCATCCCCGCAAGGGGTCCCGGTGACTGCGACGGCTGGCTGAAGCACCAGAGTTCGTCCCCCCGCGCCGCCAGGCGAGGAGGACCCGCCACCGCGGGCACGGCGCCCAGGTAGCGTGAAACATCAAGGCCCGCCTGCCGGCCCGCTTCCACCAGCATGTCGGGATTGCCGCCGCGGCGCCGGCGGATCCACACCCGGAAGACCTCCGCTTCGCATAGCGCGGCCAGCAACTCTCCGAGTGGAAGCGTGTGTGCCAGCGAGTCTCCCAGCGCCCCCCACTCTGCGACCACGGTATGGCCGGGAACCTCCGGAACGGGTGACCGGACCAAAGCACCCTCGCCCCAGCGGAAGCCTTTCGCGGCCAGCTCCGCAACTGCGGTGTCCGTCTCGTACACGCTCCACTCGCGGTCTTCCCCGGGAATAAACCAGCTCCCGGCGCCGATGAACAATACGGGTTCGTCGGGCCTCAGCGTACCAGCCACGGCTCGCCTCCAGTCTCCGCCGGGAGGCGGATCGACCGCAAGGTCGCGTCCGGATTCGACGAGCAGCCGTACCGCCTCTTCGGGAACCGCCGTCTGCCACACTTCGAAACGAAGCTCGGGACGTCCGGGCTCCCGCAACACCAGCCGCCGCCGAGGCACACGATCAAAGATCCAGCCCTGAAACCGTGCCCCGGCCGACGCCAGCACCGTTGCCCCCAGGAAGGCGGTGACCGCCAACAACGGCTGGCCCAGAAAGGCGTCGACCAGCACACAGCCGATGACGACCCCCAGGATCCCGGCTGCACCCACCTGCCTCTTTGCGCGGATTCCCAGAGTCTCGGCAAAGCTGCCGAGGCCGGCCCATACGCCCCCGGCAAAGTACGCGGGCAATGCGGCGGTCAGGGCGAGTCCCGCCCCCTGAGCGGCCGCCGTCCCGCCGAACCCGTCCAGCGCTTCCCACAGAGCCGCATAGCCGGCTCCGAGGAGGAGTGCGACCAGGAGCCCCATCCATCCGCGGGCCGCCGAGGTAACAGTCTCGTCGTCCCGGGAGACCGTGCCCACCCAAAGTCCGGCAACAAGCGAAGTCGCAGCCACGCCGAGCAGCACTCCGAACGCGCGCAACAAGCCCTGGGAATCGCCCAGAAGGAGACCCGGCAGGGACCCCGAGTCGCCTTCGGTGCTCAACACCTGCCGGACCTCCCGCAACAGGCCCTGGTCATCGTAGAGGAGGACACCGGCAGCGGTGCCCAGCGCGGTCGCGACGGCGATCCCGACCAGCAGCGATGGGATCCAGATGGTCCGCCGCGCATTCATCGGCCTTCCACCCCCCTCCTTGTGGTGGTCAGCGCCGCGTCGAGGGTCTCATATCGGCTTCGGAAGAAGAGGAGGGGATCACCCTCGGCACCGGCGCCGTCCAGTACCTTGCCGACCAGGATGAGGTGGTCACCGGCTTCGAACGTCCGGTAGAGGCCGCACGCGATCCAGGCCAGCACCCCTTCGAGGATCGGACCACCACCCTCCTTGACGGTGTAGGCGATGCCGTCGAAGCGGTCCTCCCGGTCCATTCCGGCAAAGCGCACGGCCGTTTCCGCCGCGCCGCCGCCCAGGATGTTCACCGCGAACGTGCCGCTGGCGAGGATGGCGCCCAGGGAGGCCGACTGCTCCGACACGCACACGAGGACGAGCGGCGGATCCAGCGACACGGACGTCACCGAGTTCGCCGTGAGCCCCACGGGAGCGCCGTCCCGATCCACCGCGGTCACGACTGTCACACCGGTGGGGTAGTGGCCCATGATCTCGCGGAAGCGGTTGGAATCCAGCAACGTGTGCGACGGATCCTCGCCCCCCGCACGATGCCGTGGTGTGCCGACTGCTCTCGGTTCGCCGGGCATTGGAGGTTCGTGGTTCATGCTAACTCCGAGAGTATCGTCCGGTAGCTCCGATAGCGGAGCCTCTGAATGCGCCCCTCCTCGACCGCCGTCCGAACGGCGCAGTTGGGCTCATGAGCGTGCCGGCAGTCCTTGAAGTGACACTGCCCAAGGAAAGGACGGAAGTCCACGAAACATCGGTCGAGTGCCTCCGGTGCGACATCCCCGAGCCCAACATCGGAAAACCCCGGGGTGTCCGCCACATGGCCGCCTCCGGCCAGGGGAATCAGGGAGCTGGAAACCGTCGTGTGCTTACCCGTCTTCGACCGTTTTCCGACGCGCCGCGTCCTCAGTGCGAGCGCGGGCTCCACCGCGTTGAGGAGTGAAGACTTCCCCACCCCCGACGGCCCCGCCAGCGCCGACGACCCGGCGTGGATCACCTCGCGGAAGGCGTCGATCCCTTCGCCGCTCACCACCGACGTCGACAACACGGCATAGCCCGCCGTCCGATACTCCCTCGACAGATCGGCCGCCACGGCGCGGCCCGAACTCAGATCCACCTTGTTGAGGACGAGACAGCTCTCCATCCCACCCGAGTCGCCCATGACCAGCATGCGATCGATCACGCTGCGAGACGGAGGCGGGTCCGCAACCGACGCCACCACCAGAAGACGGTCGAGGTTGGCCGCCACCACCTTGGCCATCCGGCCCCCCATGGCCCGCCTGACCAGATGCGTCTCCCTTGGCAGCACGGACTCGATGACGTGTCCGCCCCCATACACGGCCTCGACCCCGACCCGGTCCCCCACAACCACCTTGCCCGGGACCGCCCCCGAGTGCTTGAGCCGGCCCCTCAGAGACGCCTCTACCGTGCCCGCGGCGGTGCGGACCGTGTACACGCCGCCCACGGTCTCGATGACCTGCCCGGTCGTCACGCGGCCCTCATGTGCCCGCCCGCAGGTGACGCGGCCCGCTGACCTGGCGCGCCAGGCCGTGCCGCCCGTGGTCCCAACGAGAACACCCCCGCGCCGGCTGGGCCGCCGCGGGGGTGTTCGAGCGCTGGAGCTGTCAACGCGTTGGTCGGGAGCCTACGCCGCGAAGGACTTCAGGGCCTTGCCCCGATCCCCCTCGCGCAGGCGCCGCAGCGCCCGGTCCCTGAGCTGTCGGATACGCTCCCTGGTGACGCCCAGGAGGTTGCCGATCTCCTCCAGGGTGTGCTCGCGCTCGCCCTCGAGTCCGAAGTACAGCCTCAGAACCCGCGCGTCGCGCGCCTCCAGCGACCCAAGCGCGTTGGTCACGGCCTCCGTCAGAAGCCGGTTTTCGACCTCCACCTCGGGCTCCGCCGCTTCCTCGGTGATGAAGCGCTCCACCAACTGGGAGTCTTCGCTGTCGCCGATCGGCGCGTCGAGCCGAATCTCCGCGGCGTTGAGGGTCTGGAGCGATTCCACCAAAGCCGGGGTGAGGAACGTCGCCTTGCCCAACTCCTCGCTGGTCGGGTCCCGCCCCAGCTCCTGCTTGAGTCGCTCCTTCTCGCGGAAGATCCGGGCAAGGTCCGACGCCCGGTTCAGCGGCACCCGCACCGGCCGGCCGTGGTTGGCCAGCGATGCCAGGATGGCCTGCCGGATCCACCAGACCGCATAGGAGATGAACTTGACGCCCTGCTCGGGATCGAACTTCCGGGCCGCGGTAACCAGGCCGACGTTCCCCTCCTGGATCAGGTCCGTGAGGGAGACGCCCCGGTTCTGGTATTTCTTCGCAACGCTGATGACGAAACGCAGGTTCGCCTTGGCAAGCGCCTGGATCGCTTCCTCGTCCCCCTTCTGCGCACGTGCCCCCAGAATTTTCTCCATATCCGGGGTGATGAGCTCGTGACGGCTCACGTCCCGCAGGTACTGATCCAGCGCCGTCTGCTCGTCCAGGCTTGCATCGAAGCCCGTTAGAGGATTTACACGCCCCTTCTTGCCGACCCGCCGTTTCCTGCGCTTCGTTGTGCTGGCCATTTGTCTCTCTCTATTCTCCGTTCCGAGCAGACACGAGGTCCGTCCGGTCGAAAACGCGGCATGTACAGCCTTTAATCGTATGGCTGCAATTGCCTTGTGTCAATATCAATTCCAGAGGTCATCCGGGATCACTCCCGCCTCCACTTGTGTCTACTGCCACCGGCTCCCTTACGTTCCCGCCAGCCACCCGGGTTCCCGCCAACCGATCCAACAGCCAATCCGGCTCCACGTGGCGCCGCTCGAAGGTGAACAGACGCAGCACACGGGCGGTACGGTAGAGCTCCTCCGCCAGTTTCGGCAGATCGATCAGCCCCGGGATCCCTTCGCGTCCGAGGCGCAGCACCCGACCTGAGCGCTCCACCAGCAGATCGAGCTGGAACATCGCCTTCTTGACGGGGAAGTCGAGGATAACTTCGCCGGGCGCGAGCCCGAGTTCCGCCGCGATCTCGTCTTCCCATCGCCGCTTCTCCGGGGTGTCGCCGCTGACCCACTCCGGCACAGTCCTCCCCTCGAGCTGCCAGGCAGGCACCTCGGCCGCCCGCTTTGGCAGCCTGCGTTCCCTGAGCGCCGGCAGCCAGCGCCGGGCCAGGCGAGCGGCGACCTCACCCGACCCCGCGCGCGCTCTGCGCCCCAGTTCGTAGAGCAGCTCCTCGTCCGTGGGGCCGATCAGGTCCAATGGCGACAGCAACCCGGCCGCCACCGCCGTCTCGACGATCCGCTTGTACAGTCCGGTGCCCGCCCTCACCGCGTGGTGCCAGTATACGGTTCGGAACATCTGGTACTTGGAGAAGAGCAGCGTCTCCATGGTGCTCAGGGCCTTCTGGTGCACGCCCACCTCCCAGGCACCGGTGACGGGATCCCGCAGCACGGCCAGGCCCTGGAGGAGCCTCTCCACGTCGACCTCTCCGTACGGCACGCCACAAAAGCGCGCGTCTCGGCGCAGGTATTCCATCTTGTCGAGGTCGAGGCTGCCGCTGACGAGACCGCGCAGCGCGTTGTCGCCCTCCCCCTTGATGATCCGGAAGATGTCGTCGGCTGCGTTCGGGCCGAGGGGCGCCAGCACCGCCTTGAGCGGGGCCGAGTCGAAGAACCGCGCGCTCATCTCCTCGTGGTCGCCGGCAATGCGTTCGGGCTCCAGCTCCTCCAGCGCGTGTGAAAAGGCGTAGTGGCCGATGTCATGAAGCAGCGCCGCGTAGGGAATCAGGCTGGCGCCCCGCCAAACTTCGTCGGGAAGACGGGGTCCCCCACGCAGGGTTCGCAGCGCCCGGACGGCGAGGTGGTAGACGCCCAGCGCGTGATCGAAACGGGTGTGGGTGGCGCCGGGGTAGACCAGGTGCGCCAGACCCAGTTGGCGGATATAGCGCAGGCGCTGAAAGGCGGCTGTATCCATGATCGCCGCAGCCACGGGATCCAGACTGATCGTGTTCCAAACCGGATCGCGAATGACGAGAGAACGCCCATGCCTGACCATGGAGCGCCACAATAGCGACCTTGGCGGGACTCGGCAATACGCGGATGGGACAGATTGACGATTACCGAATAAATCGCGAAGTTGAGCCGTCATGGCCAGCACCCCACTCCGAGAACACGTGCGTTCCCACGCCGAGGACCGCCCCGGGGTCTACCGATGGCTCGGTCCCGACGGGAGGATCCTCTACGTGGGCAAGTCAGTCCGCGTGAAGTCGCGACTTCTCTCCTACTTTCGGGAAGAGACGGGTAAAGCCGCCCGAATGGTTGCCGGGGCCGAGTCCGTGAACTGGGACTACATCCCCAACGAGTTCGCGGCGGTGGTGCGGGAAATGCGCCTGATTCGGGCGTGGCAGCCGGAGTACAACGTGCAGCACAGGCGGGACCGACGGTACGGCTTCATCAAGGTCACGCGGGAGCCCGCGCCCCGGCTCGTCCCCGTGTCCCGGGTCCGGACCGATGGCGCCCGCTACTACGGCCCCTTCGGGCAGACCGGCTGGCTGGCACATGCCGTTCACGACCTGGCGCTGGCGACCGGTCTGCGCGACTGCTCGGCGGACACCCCGATCCACTTCGGCGACCAGCTGGAAATCTTCGCAACCGGGCGGGTCCCGCGGTGCATCCGGGCCGACACGGGGACCTGTCTCGCGCCCTGCGCCGGCCGCTGCACGACCGCGGACTACGATGGCCGGATCCGTCTGGTCCGCGCTTTTCTCGAAGCGCGCAGCCGGGCCCCGCTGGACGCACTCGCGCGCGGCGTGCAGGAGGCGGCCGCGCAGCTTCGGTTCGAGTACGCAGCCACCATCCGCGATCGCATGGAAACGCTGGAGAAGTTGTGGAACCATCTGTCCGGGTTCCGGGGTCAGGTCGACCACTTCAACTTCGTGTACTCCGTACCCGGTTTCGGGGGTGACGACCGCATCTACCTCATCCGCCGGGGGCGCCTGTGCGCCGAGCTGCCGTGGCCGAAGTCCGACCAGGCCCGGCTCCGCGCCAACGATGTGGTGGAGGAGGTGTTTCGCCCCGTCCCCGCCGACCGTGACGGCGAGCTCGAGGCGGACGCGGCGGCCGAGGTGCTGCTGACGGTCGCCTGGTTCAACAAACGGCCCAGGGAGCGAAAGAGGGCGGTGGCGCCGGAGAGGTGGCTGGCGGGGAAGGGAGGGACCACCCGGACCGGACCCGGCCAGTCTCCGAGGCGCGGGTCCGCGGGCGATCGGGTCACCGCATCGCCGGAATCACCTCCCCTTTCGCCGACGATTCGATAAGGATGCCCAGTCGTCGCAGGCGGGTGTCCTCGCGCTTCGCGCTCACGACCCACCACGTCACCTGCTTGCGGTAGGACGGTGGCGCGGCCTGGAAGTAGCTCCACGCGTCCCCTTCGGCCCTGAAGCTACGCTCATACGCGGGCGGGAGCGTCACATCCCCTTGCTCGTACGCCGCCTTCTTCTGGTTCGCGGGATCGCGCCTGCGGTACGCGGCCAATCCCGCTTCCGTCACGAGTCCATCGGCGAGCAGGTGCTCCATGCGCCCCAGATTGCGTGCACTCCAGTGGCTGCCCCGGCGGCGAGGGGTGAAGCGGATCCTGTAGCGTTTCTCGTCGATGGACTTGCGGATGCCGTCGATCCAGCCGAAGCAGAGGGCCTCGTCCACCGATTCCGGCCAGGTCACGCTGGGGAGCCCCGTCGCCTTCTTGTAGTAGCCCACCCACAGCTCGTCCACACGATTGTGGTTCTCCTCGAACCAGGCGCGCAGGTCGGGAGGGGTGGCGAAGAACCGCGGAGCGGCGGAAGACACGGCCCCGGCCTCAGCGGCCCGGCGTGAGCATCAGGCGCTCCGCGGCGACAGACTCCACCCGGTCTCGCGAGTAGAACACCGGGAAATAGCGATCGTTCGCCCAGGGCTCGAAGAGATTCTCGTAGAAGGGCGAGTCCGGGTCGCCCGACTGTCCGGGCGTGTTGGAGCCGACGGCGCGGTCCCAGTCCCCCGTGTCCACGATGATCCGGAACGACGCGCCCGACGTCTGGTTGTCGCCGCTCCCCGAGTTGTTGAGGGTGTAGCTGTTGCCGCCGCGCGGCAGCGGGCCGACGGTCAAGCGATCGGCCAATTCGCCGGACACGGCCCGCGAGAGCGGGTGGAAGATCGTGGCGTGCTTGTAGTCGGACTGACCGTACCGCCACCCGTCCATGTCGGCGCCGAGCTTCACGCGCAGCTCGGCAACCGCCTCTTCCAGGCTGCGCAGCAGCACCGCATCGCGCCCCGCGACGGGATCGTCGCCGAATTCGCCGCCGGGAGCGTTCAGGTGGGCGACGATCTTGACCATCGCCATGCCGCGCAGGAGACCGCGGGCGTTCGCGGGGATGAAGAGGGCGTTGACGTTGCCTCGCAACCGGGCCTCGAAGGCGTTGTAGATCCCCGCCGGGACGGATTCGGGAGCCAGCACGAAGTCCCAGGCCAGGAGTAGCTCGCGGGCCCGTTCGGTGTCGCGGTCCGCGGCCGCGACGTGGCGAAGCATGGGCACAATGGTGCGCGCCGGGATGGAAAGGTAGTCGGTCTGCAGGGCCATCATGTCGGCCATCGTGTGGCGGCGTCCCGAGCCGAGGACCTCGGAAGCGCGTGCCCACCGGTAGGGGTCCGACCACTCCCAGCCGATCGCGTCCCGGTACGGGTAGTCCGGCGGCGTGACGTGGTTGTTCGCCGTGGCGAAAAAACCCTCTCCCGGGTTGAAGACACTGGGCTTGGCCCTGATGGGCAGGTAGCCGTCCCATTCGTAGCGGCCATCGCCCGGCACGGGAACCAGGCCGGACCAGTTGCGGCGCACCGGCGCGATGCCCACGGCCTGCCAACCGATGTTCCCCTCCCTGTCCGCCCAGATCATGTTCTCGCCCGGGATGTTGGAGTAGTTGCAGGCCTCCACGAACTCTTCCCACGTCTTCGCCTGGTCCATGCGCAGGCTCGCCAGGTAGGGGGCGCCGCCGGGTTCCCGCCACGCCGCGCGCACCGCGTATGCGACGTTGTTGTCGGTGTCCTCGTAGACGACCGGACCATGGCGGGTGTACTTGAACTCGGCACGGTGCGCGGCCCGACCCTTCACCGGGATCTCCTCGGTGATGACGGTCATCCGCTCCCACCCGTCCCTGTAGCGGTAGCGATCCGGGTCGTCCGGGTCCGTTTCGTAGACGTACAGATCCTCGCCGTCAGTACGGAATACGGTCAGGCCCCAGGCCCCGTACTCGTTGTGGCCGATGCTGACGCCCGGGATTTCGGGCTCTCCGCCGCCGATCACATTCCAGCCGGGCGCGACGAGGTGGACCCAGTAGCGCAGCGACGGTGACGACTGGGCGCGGTGGGGATCGTTGGCCATGAGGGGGAAGCCGCTTTCGCTCAGGCGGCCGCTGACGACCCAGTTGTTGGAGCCGATGTCCTCCTGGTCCTGCCAGGCGAGTGCGTCGCGCCAGCTGGGGGCATCCGGCCAGCCGGGCTCCCCGCCGCGCCGATCCCCCGGGCCCGCCGCCGGCCCGCCGCGCCGCGCCGCCGCCTCCAGCCGTGCGAACGCCTCCTCGTCACCCCGGTGTTCCGCGACGATGTGCTCGGGACGGAACCGGACCTGACTTCGGAAGGCGTTGTAGCGCCCCAGAATGTCCTGGCCGAGGAGCGCGCCGTCGATCGCGGGATCGAGCGCGATGTCCGGCTCCCCCGGATGGAAGTTGGCCACCCGCTTCACGGCCTCGTCGCCGAGCGCCGCGACCGCCCGCCCGTAGTTCAGTTCGGCGCCGATGTTCCCGAGCAGGCCCTGATGGCGCGAGATCACGACCTCGGGAGTCCACCGCTGCGGCCGGATACCCAGCAGTTCGAACTCGACGGTCAGCAGCGACGGGTCGGCCTCGGTCTCCGCGATGTACGCGTTCACCCCGTCCACGTACGCGGGAATGATCACCGAACCGCGGTCGTGGTAGTGGTTCATCTCCTGCGTCATGTCGCCCCGGTACTTGAAGAGGCGGAAGCCGATGTCGCGCTCCAGTTCGCCCTCGCCCAGCATCTCCGCGACGGTCCCGGTTGCCTGCGCCCGCCAAACCTCGAACTGGAAGAGACGGTCGCGCGCGGCCGCGTAGCCCTGCGCGAAGAAGAGGTCGTACTCGTTGCCGGCGTAGATGTGGTTGATCCCCCACCGGTCGCGGATGATCTCGACCGGCTCGGACAGGCCGGGGACGGTGAGGGCGACGGGGGTGGACTCGGTCTGGGCGCTGGCGGCTACCGGCACGGCGAGGATGACTCCCAGGGCGAGCACGACGAGCAGGTGGTCACGATCCGGCATTCGACAGAACCTCTGGCTGAAGTTGGCGTTGCGCCCGGCAACCCGGGCGCGAGACTGTGGAAGGTAAATCGCTCCGGATGCGTCACGACAGCCTGGGCGAGCCGCTTGTGCCCTCGATCATCTTCCCTATGATCAGGTATCGGTGCCCGGTCTCAAACTCACGGAGCCTCTCATGACGATTGCCAGCCGAGTTACACCGCTCCTCGTCCTCTTCATAGCCGCCTGCGGCCAACCCGCGGAGCAGAATGAGGAGCCGGAGCAGACCACCGGCCGAACGCCGCAGTTCGAGAACGAGCACGTCGAGGTGTGGAAGAGCGTGATCGTCCCGAACCAGCCCCTCGAGATGCACCGCCACGACAACCCACGGGCCATCATCGCGCTCAAGGGCGGCACGCTGACGGTGGTGAACGACGCCGGCGATCGGCGCGAGATGACCTGGGAGACGGGCAGCGCCTACTGGCTCGACGCCGATCCCCCGGGCGAGCTGCACGGAGACGTCAACGAGGGCACCGAGCCGGTCGAAGTGATCGTGGTGCAGCTGAAAGGGGTAGGCGAATGACACACCTTTCCCAACGGGGGCGCCGCCTCGGCGGCACGGTTCCCTTCGTTCTCGCCCTGTTGTCCGCGACGGACGGCGATCTGGCGGCCCAGAAGCCGGCGAACGTCCCCGATGACGTACCGGCGCGGATCCATCCGTTGCCTACGCTGCGGGAACAGGCAGAGGAGCGGCAGGAGTGGCTGGAACTGCGGATAGGGAGGGTTCTGCCGAGGCTGATGGCGGAATACGACGTACGCATGTGGATCCTGTCGATGCGCGAATACGCGGAAGACCCCGTCTTCTGGTCCATCACCTCGCCGACGACTTTCGCCGCGCGCCGCCGCTCCCTCTACGTCTTTACCCGGCAGGAAGACGGGTCGGTCGAGCGCCTGGCTCTCGGTGGGACAAGCCAGGGCGGAGTCTTCGAGGCGTACCGCTCCACCCGGCCCGCGCCCACGCAGCCGACCGCGGAACTGGTCGGCAACGAGCAGTGGCGGCTCCTGCGTGAACTGGTGGAGGATCGCGATCCTGAGAACATCGTCCTCAATATCGATTCCGACTGGGCGTTTTCGGACGGCCTGCACGCCGGGGAGCGCGAGGCGCTGGAGGAGGCGCTGGGTCCGGAACTGCTCAGCCGGGTGAAGCGGGAACCACGCCTGGCCATGAACTACATCGCGCTGCGCCTCCCCGAGATGATGCCGCGCTACCGGAAGATCCAGGAGACCGTTCACGCAGTCATCTCGCAAGCGTTCTCGAATGCGGTGATCACGCCGGGCGAGACGACCGTCGAGGACGTGGAGTGGTGGATGCGCCAGCGCGTGCGCGACCTTGGCTACACGACCTGGTTCCAGGCCAACGTGGACGTCCAGCGTGCGGGCGAGGTGCCTTCGTCGGGCCCCGCGGTGATCGAGCGCGGCGACCTGCTCTGGACGGATTTCGGTGTGGTGGCGCTCAACCTCCACACCGACACGCAGCATCTGGGCTATGTGCCGAGGGAGGGCGAAGCCGGGGTGCCTGCCGGACTGCGCCGGTGCCTTGCCGCCTCCAACCGGCTGCAGGACATTCTCCTGGAACACATGGAGCCCGGGCTGAGCGGAAACGCAATCCTGGCCAACACACTGGCGCAGATGCGGGCGGAGGGGATCAACGGGACGGTCTACACGCACCCGATAGGGGACCACGGGCACGGGGCGGGGCCACTCATCGGCCGGTGGGATTCGCAGGAGGGTGTGCCTGTCCGCGGTGACGCAATCCTGTTGCCGTCGACCTGGCATTCAATCGAGTTGCAGGCGACGACGCCGATCCCGGAGTGGGGCGACAAGCCGGCCAGCTGCCGACAGGAAGAAGAGGCCTACCTCGACTCCGAGGGAGAGCGGCACTGGGCTTTCCGGCGCCAGAGCCGCTTCCACCTGGTCTGGTAGCTGGAATTCGACGAGGACCACAGGGAAGGAGCGACGCCATGAACGTGAAGCGACGACACCTCATCGGCGGCGCGATCGCCGGCCTTGCCATTGCGCTCGCGTGCGCTCAGGACGCGATCGATGAAGCGACCTCCACCGGAGCCGGCGGTCCCGAGGCGCCCAGGTTCGAGGTGGACCCCTTCTGGCCGAAGCCCCTGCCGGAGCATTGGCTGCTCGGCTCCACGATCGGGGTGGGCGTGGACTCTCGCGACCACGTCTTCATCATCCATCGCCGCGCCTCGATCGACGCGCGCACGGAGTTGGGCGCGGAAGCCGATCCGCCAACTGCCGAATGCTGCCGCGCCGCGCCTGAAGTGCTCGAATTCGATCCCGAGGGGAATCTGGTCAACTCCTGGGGCGGTCCCTCCGACGAGTACGTGTGGCCCGCCTCGAACCACGGAATCACGGTCGACCACATGGACAACCTGTGGATCGGCGGGAACGGGGAAACCGACTCGCACATCCTCAAGTTTTCGCGCGACGGCCGGTTTCTGGCCTCCTACGGGCAACCGGAAGTGGGGCTGGAACCCGACAGCCACAGCGAGACGCGCTTCAACCGCGTAGCCAAGGTGGCGTTCGACGCCGATGCCAACGAGGCGTTCGTCGCAGACGGTTACGGCGGTCGCCGCGTGGCGGTGCTCGATGCGTCGACCGGCGTGTTCAAGCGCTACTGGGGTGCCTACGGCAACGCCCCGGACGACACGCCCACCCCGCCGTACGACCCGGACGCGCCGCCTCTCCAGCAGTTTCGCACGCCGGTGCACTGCGCCGAGCCCTCGCTGGACGGTCTGGTGTACGTCTGCGACCGCCCGAACGACCGGATCCAGGTCTTCCGAACCGACGGAACCTTCGTGGACGAGGTGATGATCGCACCGCGCACGCTGGGCGGCGGCTCGACCTGGGATCTCGCCTTCTCACGCGATCCCGGGCAGCGCTACATGTATGTCGCCGACGGCACCAATCACCGGGTCTACGTGATGGACCGTGCGTCGCTCCAGGTTCTGACGACGTTCGGCGACGGAGGTCGGCAGCCGGGCCAGTTCATCGGCGTCCACAGCATCGCCACCGACTCGAAGGGCAACGTCTACACGACCGAGACCTACGAGGGGAAGCGCATCCAGAAGTTCGTGTACATGGGCCTGGCTCCGGTGTCCGCCGAAAACCAGGGCCCGCCGTGGCCGACTTTCTAGTCCACATCTCGCGCTTGCGTCAATCGAGCCGTTTCGCCCACGGCCGCCAGGTGGTCGAAATCCAAATCGGCTGACTCCAGATCCGCCCCGTGATGATTCCACGAGACGGACTGGCGGAAGAGGATCACCCCTCCCAGGTCACCCTTCCCCCCGCTACCGTCCTGAGCACCGGAATCTCCTTGATCGCATCCGGATCCGCGTCGTGCGGGTCCGCCGCCAACACCACGAAGTCGGCCAGCTTGCCCACCGTCACCGACCCCTTGCTGCCCTCCTCGAAGGACGCGTAGGCCCCGCCCATGGTGCAGATGCGCATCGCCTCGGGCACGGTGATCCGCTGGCTCGGACCCCAGACGCGGCCCTCGAAGTCCTTCCGGGTCACCATGCTCTGAATCGCCATCAAGGGCTCGTACGGGCCCGGCGTGTAGTCCGACGCGGGAGCGACCGGGATGTCGTGGTCGAGGAACGACCGGTGCGGGAACATCCACTCCATCTTCTCGGGACCGTACTCGACCCACTTGTTGCCGTGGTAGTGGGCGTAGGTGTAGAAGGGCGTCGGGACGGCCCCGGCGGCCTTGATCCGCGCGAGCAGGTCGGGGTTCACCAGCGAACAGTGTTCGATCCGGTGCCTGGGGTTCGGCCGCGGCCACAGCTCCTGGACGCGCTCGTACGCGTTCAGGACCATATCGATCGTGACGTCGCCGTTGGCGTGAATACCCACCTGCCAGTTGGCGCGGTGGGCCACCTCGACCGCCTCGTGGATCTCCTCCTGGCTCATGGTGAGGATGCCGAAGTCGTCGGGGCGGCCCACGTACGGAGTGCTCATGCGCATGGTCCGCTCGGACGCCGAGCCGTCGGCACCGTACTTGACCCCGCCCACGCGCAGCCAATCGTCGCCGAGTCCGGTCGACACGCCGGCCTGTCGCAGGCTCTCGTACGGCCCCCGCATCATCATGTACACGCGGCAGCTCAGCTCGCCGTTGCGGTAGGCGGCGCTGTACGCCTCCACGCTGTTGGCAGAGGTCCCCGCGTCGTGGAAGGAGGTAAGCCCCGCCATTGCCATCAGCTCGGTGATGAGCTTCACGCCCGCACGCCGGTCGTCGTCGGAGTGCGTGTTCGGAATGAGCGACGAGAAGACGTAGTTCGCCCGCTCCGCCACCAGCCCGGTCAGCTCCCCGCCTTCGCGGTAGAACTTCCCGCCCTGGGGATCGGGGGTCTCCATCGTGACGCCGGCGGCCGCGAAGGCCCGCGAGTTGTACACGCTGGTATGCCCGCCGCGGTGACCGACGACCGCCGGGTGGTCCGGCACGGCCTCGTCCAGGTCGAGCCGGTTCAGGGGCCGCCCTTCGGCCAGCTTGGTGTCGTCGTACTTGAAGCCGCGGATCCACTCGCCGGGCGGGGTCTCGCGGGCGCGGGCAGCCATGCGTTCCCTGATCTCCGCAATGCTCCGGACATCGACGTTCACGTCCTTGAGTTCGCGCACGCCTGCGCCCGCCGGGTGGGTGTGCGCATCGATGAAGCCCGGTGTGATCACGGCGTCCCCGTGGTCCATCACCCGCGTTCCCGCACCGCGAAGAGCCTCGATGTCGCCACGGGAACCGACCGCCACGAAACGACCGTCCCTGACGGCGGCCGACTCGGCGGTCGGGTTGTCCTCGTCCATCGTGTGGATGACGCGGCCGTGCACGATCAGGTCCGCTGTCGCGGCGTCCCCCTCGCCCTGGTGCGGGCGGCCGCGCCGGCGCCCGACCGCCCCCGCGGCCGGGCGGCCCGCCGACCCGGTCCGTACAACCACGCCGGGACTGCCCTCGCAACCCGTCAGGAGCCCCGCGCCCGCCGTGCCTGCGGCCATCCCGAGAAACTGGCCCCGTGTCAATGACTTCATCTCGTCCTCCAGCTGTGTCCGCACGTCGGCGGGCGTCTTGAACTACCGGACCCTGTCCCCGATACGGCTTCCGCGAACCTCCGTGATCCAGGGAAAGGGTCGAAACGAATCTCGGTCGTAGGAGAAGTAGATAAGCGCCACGCGCCCTCTGAATCGCCACCCCTCGAGAAAGCCCCAGAGCCGCGAGTCGATGCTGTCATCGCGGTTGTCTCCGAGCATGAGGTAGCGGTCCGCCGGGATCGCCAGGGGCCCCCAGCTGTCCCAGGTGGGCCGATAGTCGTCCATCGAGCCACCCACCAGAAACTCCCTCTGCCACAACATCTGCGGGTCGTGGACGTCACGCGCGCCGATCGTCACCACATACGGCTCATCCCGCCTCTCGCCGTTCACGTACAGCACCTTGTCGCGCATCTCCACCGTGTCGCCGGGCATTCCGATCACCCGCTTGACGATGATCATGTCCTCTTCGTGATGAGGATCGAAGACCAGGATGTCCCCGCGCCGGGGCTCCGAATAACCGGGGAGCCGGATGTCGGTGAAGGGGATGCCAGGCCCGATCGCCAGCTTGTTGACGGCCAGAAAGTCGCCCACCAGGAGGGTTCCCTCCATGGACCCGGAGTCGATCACGTAGGTCTCAAGCAGGAAGATCCGAATGAACAGGAAGCCGACGGCCGCCCACGCCAGCGACCTGATCCACTCGGTGAGTCCCGCACGGCTGCGCTCCTTCCGGGGTGCCTTGGGTGCGCCGCCCCCGCCCTTGCCCGGCTTGCGTTTCCTGGCCATTCCGCTAGCCCCCGAACCGCACGGGTACGTCTGCCGCTGGCTCGCGCCTCCCGGCGATCCCCTTCCTCACCGGTCCCCCGCGGCAGCCGAGAACGGTCCCCCCACCGCGCGCCTGACCTCGCCCAGCTCGGCGTCGGCGCCCGGCGGCGGCTCGGTGAAAAGGCTCACGGCGATCGTCACGATGAAGCCCGCGGCAAAGCCCGGAATCATCTCGTAGAGGTCGTAGACGTGCTCCTTGACGAAGAGCACCCAGACCACGGCCGTCAGGAACCCCGCGATCATGCCCGAAATCGCTCCGGCGCGAGTCGTTCGCCGCCAGAACAGAGAGCACAGCACTACCGGCGTGAAGGCGGATGCCAGCCCCGACCAGGCGAAGAGTACGAACCAGAAGATCATGCGGCTTTCCGGCAGGGCCACCGCCAGTCCCCCGGCCCCGATCACCACGGTGAGGCTCCGGCCGATGAGCGACAGCTGCCGATCCGAGAAGTCCGGTCTGAAGACCTTCTGGAAGACGTCCCGGACCACGGCCGACGACGCGAGGATCAGGAGCGAATCAACCGTCGACATGATCGCCGCCAGCACCACCACCAGGATCACCCCCGCGACGATCGCGGGGAACAGCTCCGTCGACATGACCGGCAGGATGGTCTCGTGATCGGCAAGCCCCGGGAACAGCACGCGTCCGGCGACCCCCGTCAGCACCGCCCCGATGTCGAAGACGATGATGCACAGCACCGCGATGACCCCGCCCTCGAGAATCTGTCCCCGGTTGCGCGCCGACATGAAGCGGGTCAGGAGCTGGGGCGCACCGAGGAAGGCGAGACCGATGCCGATGAAGCTCACGGCGCTCATCACCCCGGTCACGGTCAGTCCATGTTCACCCATGGGTCGGAGCAGGGCCGGGTCGGCCGCGCCGATCGCCGCCATCACTTCGCCCCAGCCACCCGCCTGGACGATCCCCACGATCGGGAGCACGAGGAGGCACAGGAACATGAGGACACCCTGCAGCACGTCGCTGTACGCCACGGCCTTGAAGCCGCCGATGCTCGTGTACAGGAAGATCACGCCCGCGCCGATAAGCACCCCGCCTTCGTAGCTCGTGCCCAGGAACGACGAAAACGCCTTGCCCGACGCGGTGAGCTGGGCCGCCGTGTAGGCCCACACCATGCTGAAGATGATGATCGCGCTCACGATCCGGATCGTGTGGGCCCGGTCCTTGAAGCGGTCGGAGAGGTAGTCGGGGACGGTGATCGCGTCGTAGCGGTCGGTGAACTCCTTGAAGGGTCGCGCCACGATCGACCAGGCGAGGGCCACCCCGATAACCTCGCCCAGCACGATCCAGAGGGCGTGAAAGCCCACCAGGTACCCCATCCCGGTGAGCCCCAGCAGCAACCACCCACTCTCGCCGGTGGTGTTCGACGAAAAGGCGATCACCCACGACGGCAGCTTCTTGCCCGCGACGTAGAAGCCCTTGACCGACCGGCTCTCGCGGCTGGCCCACCACCCGATCCCGATCAGGGCCGCAAAGTAGCAGACGAGGACGCCGATGATCGCGCCGCTGGCGCCCGCGTCACCCACGGCTGGAATCCCGGTCCCGCTGCGCCTGCCGGGGCCTGCGGCCCACGCTGTCCGCCTGGTCGCGGCCACGTCCGTCACGCCCTGCACCCGACCGGGCGCCGCCCCCGAGATCCGCCCGTCTGTGCACGCGATAGGACATCACGACGAGGGCCAATCCCGGTACGGTGCTCACAAGCATCAGCAGCCAGGTGTCGATGGGCAGCCCGGCGATCACCTGGCGGCCTCGACCGCGGCGCATGCCCGCGCAAGCCTCGCGGCCAACTCGTCCACCTCGTCGGCCGAAATCAACAGCGACGGTCCCAGGCGGATCACGTGTCCGTTCAGGCCGCTGAGCCCGATGAGGAGCCCCTCGTCCCGGGCCGCGTTGAGCAGCATGCCCGCCAATCGGGGGGCGGGTTCCTTCGTGACCGGGTCCTCCACCAGCTCCAGCGCCTGCATCAAACCCATGCCCCGCACCTCTCCGATCCAGTGGAACGTCGCGGCGAGACCTTCGAGGGCCCCGCGCAGCTGCGCGCCCCTGACGCGGGCGCGGGTCCTCACGTCCTCCCTGCGCATGACCTTCAGCGTGGCCACCATCGCAGCCATGCACACCGGATTGCCCCCGAAGGTGGAGATGGTCTTGCCGCGCCAGCTCGCCGCGATCTCGTCGGTCGTGATCGTCGCCGCCGCGGGCATCCCCCCCGCGATTCCCTTCGCCATGACCATGATGTCGGGCACCACCCCCCAGTGCTCGATCCCGAACCACTTCCCCCCGGTGCGCCCGAAGCCGGCCTGGACTTCGTCCGAGATGAAGAGGCCACCGTACGAGCGGATGATCTCCGCCATCCGCTGGAAGTAGCCCCGCGGCGGCACGATGTAGCCGCCGACCCCCTGGATGGTTTCTGCGATGAAGGCGGCCGGCTGCCCGTTGGTGGTCGTTTCGATCACCTCGATCAGGTCACGGGCGTAGATCTCGACCAGCTCCTCGTCGCCGACGTCGCCGAACGGCGCGCGGTACGGGTACGGCGACAGCGCGTGGGTGATCCCCGTCACGGTGCTGGGCAGCACCCGCCATGCGGCGTGCGCGGTGACCGCCGCCGCCATGCTGGTGCGGCCGTGGTACGCCTGGCGAAGCGCGACGATCTCGGTGCGGCCCGTGTGCAGGCGCGCCGCCGCCAGAGCCGTCTCGATCGCCTCGGTGCCGCTGTTGAGGAAGAAGGTGCGGTTCAGGTCGCCCGGCGCGATCCCGGCCAGGGCCCTCCCCGCCTCGACCTGGCGGTCGTTCACGTAAAGCGTCGACAGATGTCCCACCCGGGCGACCTGTTCCTGCACGGCCGCCACCACCTCCGGGTGGCAGTGGCCCAGCGACGTCGTGAGGATCCCCGCGAAGGCGTCCAGGTACTCGCGTCCGTCGAAATCCCTGACCCGGCACCCCGACCCTTCGGCGATCGCCACAGGCTCTTCGTAGAGAGGTTTCACGCAGTCGAAGATGTACTTGCGCTGCTCGGCGAAGACCTCGGCGCCGCGGCTCGCTACCGTTTCCATATTCTCGGGATCCAGGTTTGATTGTCGGGTTCGTTCCAGGGCGCGACCTCCCCGGGAATTGCGGCTGTCATATTCGCGACCGGGGGGCGTCCCGTCCAGTTACCAGCGTGAAATCACAACCCGCTGGTCGGTGAAGAACGACACCGCGTCCCGCCCCTGCGCCTTCAAGTCTCCGTAGAAGGAGTTCCGCGCCCCGCCGAACGGGAAGAACGCCATCGGCGCGGCCACCCCGATGTTGACCCCGATCATCGAGATTCCGGCGCGGTAGCGGAACTCCCGGGCGGCGCGGCCCGACCGGGTGAAGATCGAGGCGGCGTTGCCGTATGGGCTCTTCGCCAGCATCTCGAGCGCGGCTTCCAGCGTCGGCGCCCGCGTGAGCCCGGCGACCGGACCGAACACCTCTTCGCGGCCGATCGGCATCTCGGGCGTCACCTCCTCGAAGACGGTGGGGCCGACCCAGTGGCCGCGCGGGTACCCCGGCACTTCCATGCGGCGCCCATCCATGAGCAGGCGCGCCCCGTCGCGCTCCCCCTCGTCGATGAAGGCATTCACCCGGTCCTTGTGGGCCCCCGAAATCACGGGCCCCATGTCCACGCCCTCCTCGAGACCCCGCCCCACCTTCAGCGATGACGCGCCGTCCAGGATGCCCTCGCGGATGGGCTCGTACGCGTCCCCGACCCCCACCACCACCGACCCGGCCAGGCATCTCTGTCCCGCCGAGCCGAAGACCGAGGCGACCACCGCGTCCGCCACCATGGCCGGATCGGCGTCCGGCAGGACGATCATGTGGTTCTTCGCGCCACCCAGCGCCTGCACCCGCTTCCCGGCCATCCCCGCGCGCTGGTACACGATCCTGGCCACCCGGCTCGACCCCACGAACGAAACCCCCGACACGTCCGGATGGTCGATCAGGGCTTCCACCGTTTCGCGGCGGCCGTGCACCACGTTCAGCACGCCGGGCGGAAGGCCCGCCTGCGCGGCGAGTTCCACCACGCGCTGGTGCGTGAGCGGATCCTGCTCGCTCGGCTTGAGCACGACCGTGTTGCCCGCGGCGACCGCATACGGCCAGAACCAGAGCGGGATCATCACGGGGAAGTTGTACGGGGTGATCACCGCGAAGACCCCGAGGGGCTGGCGCACCGTCTCGCAGTCCACGCCGCGGGCGATGTCTTCCAGGGTGTCGCCCATCATCAGTGTCGGCATGCCGGCGGCGTGCTCCACGTTCTCGATGCCGCGCTGCACCTCGCCCCACGTCTCGGGGACGTTCTTGCCGTGCTCGCGCGAAAGACGCACCGCGAGATCGTCGTGGTGCTCGTCCAGCAGCGCCTTCAGGCGGAAGAACACCCTCGCGCGTTCCGCCACCGGCGTACGCCGCCAGTCCGGGAAGGCGGCGCGGGCCGCCGCGACGGCGCGGTCGACATCGGTCCTCCCCGAGTCGGGGACCGCGCCCAGGGTCTCGCCGGTCGCCGGGTCCTCGATTGCAAGCCGGCCTCCGGTCTCGGGCACCACCCACTGCCCCGCCACGTAGTTGGCCGAGAGGCCGTGCGCGTCCGTCGCCATGCTCCTACCTGCCCTTCGCCATGCCGAGGATGTGCTCGAATTCGGCCTCGGTCACCGGCTGGACCGAGAGCCGGCTCCGGTTCACCAGAACCATCTCCGCCAACTCGGGCGTGGCCCTGATCTCGGGGAGGCCCACCTCTTGCGGGAACTTCTCCACGAACCGGATGTCCACCATGAACCAGCGCGGGGTTTCCCTGGTCGCCTTCGGGTCGTGATACTTGCTGGCCGGGTCGAACTGCGTGTGGTCGGGATAGGACTCGCGCACGACCTCGGCCACCCCCGCGACTCCCGGCGGCCTGGCGTTCGAGTGGTAGTAGAGGACGCGGTCGCCGATCCGCATCCTGTCGCGCATCAGGTTCCGGGCAGCGTAGTTGCGCACTCCGTCCCAATAGGTGGTGCCGTCCCGCTCGAGGTCGTCGATGGAGTAGACGTAGGGTTCGCTCTTCATGAGCCAGTACCGGCGCGCCATGCGAGGCCTACTCCCTGTCCCCGCCGTCGGCGTCGGCGACGACACCGACCCGCTCCATGAGCCGGGCCGCGACAAAACCGTCGGACCCGTCCCCAAGGCGCACTCTGAACCAGTCCCCGGCCGCGCCGAGCACTCGCACCGGCTCCCCGGCGCCCAGTTCCCGAACCACCTCGCCCCGGCTCCCGGGAGCCGCCCGCAGCCGGATCCCGTCGTTGCGGGGCCGCACGCGGGCTCCCAGCAACGCAAGGTCGGCCGTCACTTCCGGGAGTGCTCGACGCGGCGGGTCCAGGAACGGATACGGATCCACCGGCCCGCGGGCGTAGAGCCCGAAGTGCAGGTGCGGCGGTGTGGTGCGCGCGTTCCCGGTGTTGCCAACAAAGCCGATCGTGTCGCCTCGCTCCACCATCTGGCCATCGCTGACGTGCTGGCTGTCGAGGTGAGCGTAGTACTGGTTGGCCTGATGAACCGTGTCGCGAACCCACACGACCTTGCCGCCGATGTTCGTGACCCGCACGCGGCGCACGCGCCCCGCAGCCGCGGCCAGCACGGGGGTCCCGCGGGGGGCGAAGATGTCGACGCCGTGATGATCGCGCCGCCCGCCGTCGCGCGCATCTCCGAAGACGCTCTGGATCGCGCGCATACCGTGCCCCTCAACCGGGAACCCCAGCTGCGATTCCTCCCTGACGGTCACGCGATAGTTGCCTCCCCGAAGCAGTTCGGGCTGGACGCGCAGAATGAAGTCGCCACCCCGCCAGGGCTCGTAGATGAAGGTCCGGGACAGCGAATCCGACGACACCACAGGCCTGAAGCGGTCGCCCTCGTCCGCCGGAATGCGAAACAGATCGATGAACAGGCGGGTGCCTTCGTCCGAGTCGAGCGAAACCTCGAACTCCAGCTTGCGTCCCCTGGGGATGCTGACCCGGTAGGCCACCGCCGAGGGGTGCTCGGCCGTGATGTAGCCCTCTTCCCGGAACGGCAGGGCTACGGTCGTGGGACTGTGGAGCGCCTCGCCGCCGACCCGCGTCCAGTCCCTGCCGAGCGCCGTCTCGGCGAGCCCGGCGTCCGCGAGCGACGCCTGGTAGGCCTCATGGGGTGTGAGATCACGGAAGCTGTCCTGCAACTGCTCCGCCTGCTCGCAGGCACCGAGCATGGCGGCACCAGCGAGTGGCCAGAACCGGCGTTGCAGTCGTCGATCCATGATCCCCCGGATGTGCGCTGTTCGCCCCTACGCGGGCCCGGCGGCCCCTACCCCGCCCGTCACCTGCCCAGCGAACCGTTGGAAGTTCCCCTTGAACATAGCAGCTAGCTCCCCGGCAGCGGCATCGTACTCGCTCCCGTCGGCCCAGGTGCCCCGGGGGAAGAGCACCTCCGGGGGCACCCCGGGCACGCACGCGGGAATGCTCAGGCCGAAGGCCGGATCGACCGTTCGGCCCACGCCGTCGAGGTCGCCGTTGAGTGCCGCGGCCACCATCGCCCGCGTGTACGCCAGCTTCATTCTGGAGCCCACGCCGTAGCGGCCTCCCGTCCACCCGGTGTTGACAAGCCACGCGCGGGAGCCGTGAGCACGGATCTTCTCGCCGAGCAGGTCGGCATACACCGTGGCGTGCTGGGGCAGGAAGGGCGCGCCGAAACACGCGCTGAAAGCGGCCCGGGGCTCGGTCACTCCGCGCTCCGTGCCCGCCACCTTCGCCGTGTATCCGGAAAGGAAGTGGTACATGGCCTGCTCGGGACCCAGCCGTGAAATCGGAGGCAGCACCCCGAATGCGTCAGCCGTGAGGAAGACGACGTTCTCCGGGTGGCCGCCCGTGCCCGAGGGCACCGCGTTGGAGATGTAGTCGATCGGGTACGAGGCGCGGGTGTTCTCCGTGATTTCCCCCGAATCGTAGTCGATCTCCCGGGTGCGCTCGTCAAGAATCACGTTCTCGAGGATCGTCCCGAACATGCGCGTTGCGCGGTAGATGTCGGGCTCCCCCTCCGGCGACAGCCGAATCGTCTTGGCGTAGCAACCGCCCTCGAAGTTGAAGACGCCGGTATCGCTCCAGCCGTGCTCGTCGTCGCCGATCAGCTGGCGTTCCGGATTCGCCGACAACGTCGTCTTCCCGGTGCCCGAGAGGCCAAAGAAGAGAGCCGTGTCGCCGCGTTCGCCGATGTTGGCCGAACAGTGCATGGGGAGAACGCCCCGGGCCGGCAACATGAAATTCAGCGCCGAAAAGATGGACTTCTTGATCTCGCCGGCATACGCTGTCCCGCCGACCAGCACCACCCGTTCGCTGAAGTTGACCACGATGAAGGCGCCGGAATTGGTTCCGTGACGCTTCGGCTCGGCCTGCATCGAAGGCGCGTGGTAGACGACGAAGCCGGGCTCGAAGCCTTCTTCTTCGCCCGGCGCGAGCCGCAGGAACATGTTGTAGGCGAAGAGATCGTGCCACGGGCTCTCCGAGATCACGCGCACGTTGATTCCGTAGCGGGCATCGGCTCCGGCTCTGGCGTCGCGGACGTACAGTTCGCTGTCGTTCAGCCGCCTGATGATGTCCGCCTTCAGGCTCAGGTAGTGCTCCTCGGCGATGGGAACATTGACGTCGCCCCAGTCTATGATGTCGGCCGTTGCGGCCTCTTGCACGATGAACCGGTCGTTGGGCGACCGGCCCGTGTGCGGGGACGTCAAGGTGACGAGTCCACCCCCACGGGCGATCCTCCCCGTCCCGAGGCGAAGCGTCTCTTCGTAAAGGTGAGCGGGCGACAGGTTGCGCCGGATGCAGCGCGTCGGTGTCAGTCCCTGTTGTGTAAGGTCCACCGTTTTCAGGCCTCCATACTGCTCTAAATGCCGTCTTGTGAGAATTCGCCGGTCTGCTGGTGCGCCGGACAACCCGGTAATCTGATCTCGTCAGCTCCGGGCGTCTACCGATGCAATGCCGATGAGATGCACGACATCGAGAACGCTGCAACCCCTTTGAAGGATGTGAACCGGCTTCCTCATGCCCAGCAGAATCGGACCGATCACGTCGGCGTTGCCCAATTGGGCGAGTAGCTTGTACGAAGCGTTGGAGGCTCCAAGGGTCGGGAAGACGAGCACATTCGCGGGTCCAGTCAGGTCGCTGAACGGGTACTTCCTCGCAATGATGTGCGGGTCCACGGCCACATCGGCCTGCATTTCTCCGTCGACGGCGAGATCGGGTGCCAGACGCTTGATCCAGCCCACGGCCTCGCGAACCTTGGCCGCTTCGGGATGCCGGACCGACCCGAAGTTGGAGAAGGACAGCATGCCGATGCGCGGCTCGATCCCCAGGTCGCGCACGAACCCCGCAGCCGAGATTGCGATCTCCGCCAGCGTCTCCGGATCCGGATCGATGTTGACGGTCGTGTCGGCGAAAAAGAGGGGGTCGCGGTCGCGGAAAGCGACCATGTGAAGGCCGGAAACACGCCGCACGGAGTCGGACGTGCCGATGACGCCCAAGGTCGGTCTGAGGATCTGCGGGTAGTTGGAGTCGATCCCCGCGACCATCGCGTCGGCGTCGCCGGCGGCCACCATCATCGCGGCGAAGTAGACCGGCTGATAGGCTCGGGCGCGGGCTTCTGCAAGGGTCAGGCCCTTGCGCTCCCGACGTTTGTGAAAGGCGTCCGCATAGGCGTAGCGCATCTCTTCAACGGCAGGCGGGTGGATGCACTGCGCGCCGTCCAGGTCGATGCCCAGCTCGGAAGCGAAGCGCTGGATCTTTTCGTCCTTCCCGATGAGCACGATGCGGGCTGTGCCTTCCTCGAGCACCTGCGCGGCCGCCCTGAGTACCCGCTCATTGTAGCCGTCCGCCAGTACGATGCGGGCGGGCTCCTTGCGGGCCCTCCCCATGATCCTCTGCATGGCTTCCCTTCCCGGGCCGAGGCTGGCCTCGAGACGATCCCTGTAATCCTCGAGATCGAGGCTGACCCGGGCGACGCCCGATTCCATCGCCGCCTTCGCGACGGCCGGCGAGACATGGAGAAGCACCCTGGGGTCGAACGGTTTGGGAATCAGGTATTCCGGTCCGAACTCGAAGCCGTCGTCGCCGTAGGCCTTCACCACGGACTCGGGCACTTCGTCGCGGGCCAGTTCGGCAAGCGCCCGCGTGGCCGCGAGCATCATCCCCTGGTCGATCTGCCGCGCTCTCACGTCCAGCGCGCCGCGAAACAGGAAGGGGAAGCCAAGCACGTTGTTCACCTGGTTCGGATAGTCCGACCGGCCCGTGGCCATGATCGCGTCGTCCCGTATCCGTGCCACCTCTTCTGGCGTTACCTCGGGATCGGGGTTGGCCAGCGCGAAGATGATCGGCCGCGGCGCCATCGACGCCACCATCTCGGGCGTGATCGCGCCCTTGGCGGCCAGACCGACCACGACATCGGCACCCTCCATCGCCTCCGCCAGGGTTCGGGCCGGGCGGGACGTTGCGAACGGTGCCTTGTATTCGTTCATCCCCTCCTCGCGCCCCTGGTGGATCACCCCGGTCCGATCCACCATCATCAGATTCTCCGACTTCACCCCCAGGCGCAGGCAGTGGTGGGCGGTGGCCACCGCGGACGCCCCGGCCCCGACGAAGACCACATTGACATCGCCGATGTCCCGGCCCGTGATCTCCAGGGCGTTCACGAGGGCCGCCCCCGCGATGATCGCGGTGCCGTCCTGATCGTCGTGGAAGACGGGCACCCGCAAGGTCTCCCTCAGCGTCTGCTCGATGAGGAAACACTCCGGAGCGCGGATGTCCTCCAGGTTGATGCCGCCGACGGTCGGCTCGAGTAACTGGCAGAAACGAATGACTTCGTGGGGATCCCTGGTGTCGATCTCGATGTCGAAGACGTCGATCCCCGCAAACTTCTTGAAAAGAACCCCTTTGCCCTCCATCACCGGCTTTGCCGCCAACGCGCCGATGTTACCGAGCCCCAACACCGCCGTTCCATTGGAAACCACAGCGACCAGATTCCCCCGGGCCGTGTAGCGGAATGCCTCCTCCGGGTCATGATGGATGGCCATGCATGGCTCGGCCACGCCCGGACTGTATGCAAGGGTGAGGTCTCTCTGGGTCGCGACCGCCTTCGTGGGAACGACTTCGATCTTCCCCGGGCGGCCCTCCGCGTGATATCTGAGCGCGTCGCTCTCGAATGCCGACAACATTTGTCTCCTTTGCAGTTTCGGTCGCCGGGGGCCTTTCGCCGACCCGGCGCCGGCTGTGATCCTACCGGAATCCCCGAAGCTCCGTCAATCACCGCGCACTACCGTCTCCGACGAAGTCCCGCCCCGGCCACGGGACAGCGCAAGATGGCCAACCCTTTGATCCCCCCTCTGGTTCTAACCATCATTCACTGACCGCCCCGCTCCCACTTCCGCGTTTGGAATCCCACCGGCAATGAGACCATGACTGGCGCCTCGCTCCGTTTGACCATGCCCGCAATGCTGGTGTGCGCGGTGGCCGGAACGCACTCCCGGGTGTCGGCTCAGGAACCCCCGGACTCGTTTTCCGAAGCGGAGTGCGGGGGCCCGGTGATCAGCCACGTGTTCGTGGACAACCACAGCATCTATGCCGTGCCCACGGATTCCAGCGGATCCGACGGCTGGGTCCGAAGCGCGGCGGCCAAGGCCCGCGTCATTGCCAACCGGGCGCATCGCCGGACCAGGCGGAGCTTCATCGAGGCCGAGCTGCTCTTCGCGGTCGGCGACTGCTACGATTCGCTACTCATCGACGAGTCCGCCCGCATTCTGCGTTTATTGCCCTTCATCGCCGACGCCGACATCTACCCGATCCACATCAATGGGGACGAGGTCCACGTCGTCGTCGACACGCGGGACGACTGGACGCTCAAACTGGACGTGCGTCCCGAGTTCGACAACGGACTGAAGATCACGCGGGTCGGATTCACCGAAGAGAACCTCGGAGGCACGGGGACACTCCTCGGCTTCTATCTGGTGGAGCGTGACGAGCGGCGCGACCTGGGGCTGGAACTCAGCACGCCCCGCTTCGTCGGGACCCGGGCCGACGCCCGGATCGGCGGCGGCAGAACCCGTACCGGGATCTTCTTCCACGAGTCGATCACCTATCCGTTCGTAGGGGAGGTCGGTCAGTGGGCGTTCGTCGAATCGTACTCGCTGCGGGAAGACCTTTTCCGCTACGCCGCCGCCACGGGCTCTCCCTTCACCAACGTCAGCCTGCCCGTGCAAGTTCGCCGCGCGGCGACAACCCTGGGGCGGCGCTTCGGAACTCCCGGCAACCTCACTGTGCTCGGCGCCGGGGTGTCGTGGGAAGATGTCCGTTTCGAGGACTTCCCCGGGGACGTCACGGTCATCACCGGATTCGACTTCTCGAACCCCGACCCGGCCGACTCCGCCACCGTCGAGTCCGTCCGCCGCCACGTCAATCCCAGAAGGATGGCTCGCCTCCATCTCGTGGCGGGAAAGCGGAATGTCCAATTCATCAGGCGCCGCGGTCTCGACGCGATTCGGGGCGAGCAGGACATCCGGGTGGGCACCCAGGCGCTGGTCACCATCGGCACCACGGTGGGGAACCCCACTGCCGCTCCGGAGAACCGTTCACACGAGTTGCAAGGCACGGTTTCACTCTTCGGCGGCGCGGCCGGGGAGAGCTGGATCTTCAACTCCGAGCTGACCATCGAAGCGGCCCGCCTCTTTGCAGGAGGGAACTCCGAGCGGACATTCCGCGACATCCTGGGTGAAGTGGGCGCCTACTTTTATTGGCAGCCCCCGGCGACCCCCGATCACACCTTCGTCGTCGGGGTGTCCGGGGCCGGCGGCTGGAACACCTCCCTCCCCTTCCAGCTCACCCTGGGGGGACCCTTCGGGGTCCGGGGGTACGACAGGGAAGAGCTCCCCGCTGGACAACGGGTCGTCGCACACTTCGAGGACCGCATTGCCCTGTCGGGGCCGTTGCG
Source organism: Gemmatimonadetes bacterium bin94 (assembly GCA_002238865.1). Lineage (GTDB taxonomy): Bacteria > Gemmatimonadota > Gemmatimonadetes > Longimicrobiales > Gaopeijiaceae > Bin94. The sequence continues at coordinate 29,779 of MPNE01000039.1, forward strand.
TGACCTGTTCGACCTCGGCCTCACTCTCTTCGTCGACGCGGGAGCCGGCTGGCACGGCGCGGTGCCCTTCGGGGCGGACTCCGGACTGAAGGGGACCGCCGGAGCCGGACTGCGCATGGGATTCCCTGCCGGCGCCCGGCGGGTCGTGCGCATGGACGTGGCCGTGCCCATGAGGGAAAGCCCCTTCAGCTCGTTGCAGTTCCGCATCGGCTACGATGCGGTAAGCCTCCTCAGCGGCTTTGGAGACCGCCAGGTTCGGAGAAGCCGTGGGGTGAACCCCGCCTCCGCGATTCTGGGGGGGCAGTTCAACCGCTGAGCCCCGAGGCATCCGGCGCCGACCCGCCGAATGTCCGCCGCCGAACCTCTGATCGCCGGGCTTCCAGTCCCGGATTATGCGGCGCGGAGCCCCCGACTATCCGGCGTGCAGCCCCGCAATATTCAATCAGGACGAAAAAAAACATTTGACTTGAGACACCCGTGGCGGTAAAATGTTCCCACTTTCCCCGGATGCCAGGAGCCGTCGTCCCTGAAGGTTGCGACCTTCCATGAGGCGCTGTGGCCCGGAATCCCCGGGGAGGATTTGACGCTGGATTCACCCCTACCGGAGGACGGCATTGTTCGCAGCCTCGCGCGGTCTCGATTCCTTTGATCAGTATCTCCAGGATGTAGAGCGTTACCCTCTGATTTCCGACCCGGAAGAAGAAAGGGCACTGGCGCGAAGAGCTCGAACAGGTGACAAGGAGGCGGCGGAACGTCTCGTCACCGCCAATCTTCGCTTTGTGATCTCCTACGTGAAGAAGTACCAGGGCCGTGGGCTGGGACTCGCGGAGCTGGTCTGCATCGGGAACGAAGGGCTCCTCAAGGCCGTCAAGAAGTTCGATCCCGAAAAGGGCGTCAAGTTCATTTCCTACGCGGTCTGGTGGATTCGCCAGACCGTGCTCCAGGCGCTTGCGGAGCAAACCCGCTCGGTGCGGATCCCGCTCAACCAGAACTCCAACCTGGCGCGGCTGGCAAGGACCAACACCGCCCTGACACAGCAATTGGGCCGTACTCCGACGGACCAGGAGCTCGCCAGGGAGATGAGCGAACCCCTCGACACGGTTCGTGCGCTGCGGCGCGTGGCCGCCGCCGAGCTCAGTCTCGACGCCCCCCTCGACCGGGGCGACCGGGACAGCGCCTCCTTCGGCGAACGCTTCGCCGGTGCGGACGCGGAAGAGATCGAGGAGGACGTAGAGGCGCTTGCTCGCCGCAATTACCTCGAGACCATGTTCGACAGCTACCTGACGGAGCGCGAGCGGAAGATCCTTTACCTGTACTACGGGCTCGACGACGGCGAAGAGCGCACGCTCGAGGAGATCGGCTCCCTCCTGGGTGTCACCCGGGAACGCATTCGCCAGATCCGCAACCGGGCATTCGAAAAGCTCCGTGACAGCCCCCAGGGCGACTCTCTCTCGGGCTTCTGGACCGCCAACTGACGATCCGGGTGCCGCGCTGACCCACGCGCGGCTGCATTGCCGCTCGAATGCCGGGGGTTTCTTCCACCCGCGACTAGCCGTCATTGCGCGGCGTCAGCATCACCATTTCCCGGGCCCTGACCTCCGCCGTCGGAATCGTCACCCCGTCACGCTCGTAGGAATCGTACTGCAGGTACCCTTCCACGAAGAGCTTATCCCCTTTGGAGACATACTCCTCGGCCACCTGAGCCAGCCTCCCCCACAGGTTCACCCTGTGCCAGTCGGTTCGCTCCTCGGGGTCTTCTCCTCCCGTCCTCCAGTTCGTGGCGAGTGAGATGCGGGCGACCTTCACGCCGGCACTCGTCGTGCGCACGTCGGGGTCGCTCCCCACGTTGCCCACCAGAATGATCTTGTTTACCGAACGGCTCACGGGTCAATCCTCCGTTTTGATTGCGGGACGGGCGACCGGGACCACCGTGAAGGCGGTGCGCCGGCCGCGCCAGGTGACGTGTCTCGCGGTGAAGATCGGTCCTGCCGCGGGGCGCATACATGGCTGGATGGGCACCGATTTTGTACCTCGTTGATATGATTGGTGTTACACTACCTATGATGATTGTCGTTCCCTTATCAGTTCGTGTTTCCTGAACTGGATGCTGATCGACGGTCTGGAACGCTCTCGGAGTAACTGTTCGGCCAAGCCGTGGCGAGGTGCTATCGGGCGGGTCGTGGGGGGGGTCTGGTAACATGATCCGGAATGTGGTATCGTCGGTGGCATGGCGATACGGGACGCGAACGGACAAGTCG
>MPNE01000040.1 GCA_002238865.1 Gemmatimonadetes bacterium bin94
CGAGAAGGTTCGTCCGGTGCCGCCGGGGCGCCCCGGATCCCACGAGTCGACCAGCACGCCGTCGACCACCGCAGCGTACCGTCCGGCCGCGTCCGCCATCGACAATCCCGGCCTGGCGTGAACCGGCCTCCACACCCCCCCACCCCCCCCGCCGATCCGCGTCACGGCTTCGATCGTCTCGCTCCCCCCCAGCTGGATCACGTCGAGGTCCAGCTCCCGCGCAACCCGCACGACCGCCTCGGCCGGCGCGTCCACGAACACCCCCACCCGGCGCGCCGTCGCGGCTTCGTAGACGGCGCCGGCCCGCTTCCCGCTCACGCTGCGCGAGTAGCCCGGCGACAGGATCACGCCCATGAAGTCCGGGCCGGCCTCTTCCACGACCGCTGCATCCCGTGGGGTCATCACCCCGCACACCTTCACCCGCACGCCGCGGCCACGCCTGGGCCGCTGCGGCTCGCCGTCCTCCCGCCGGCTCCCGCGAGGCACGTTCACGGCCTCCGACCCGCCGCCCGCGGCACGGCCGACATCTCTTCCACGAGCTGGCCGGGGGCGCCATTCCTCACCAGCGCCTCGCCCACGAGCACTGCGTCGGCGCCGGCGGCGGCCACGCGCGCCACGTCGTCCGGGTCTCCGATTCCGCTCTCCGACACGAGGAGCACCTCGCCCGGCACGTACGGCGCCAGGCGCTCGGTCACGGCCAGATCGGTGCGGAACACGGTGAGATCGCGGTTGTTGACCCCGACCAGGTACGCTCCGGCCTCCAGGGCGGCCTCGACCTCCCATTCGTCGTGGACCTCGACCAGCGCGGTCATGCCCAGGCCGTCGATCGTGGCCCGCAGATCGCGCAGCAGCAGCGGCTCCAGCACCCGCGCGATCAGAAGCACCAGGTCTGCTCCACCGGCCCTCGCCTCGATCACCTGCACCTCGTTGACCACGAAGTCCTTGCGCAGCACGGGAACGCTCCCGGCGTCCCGCACGGACCGCAGGTCATCGAGCGACCCCCCGAACCACCGGGCGTCGGTCAGCACACTGATCGCGAAGGCGCCGCCGGCCTCGTAGTCCGCCGAAAGCCTCACGGGGTCCAGAGCCGTGTCGATGTCGCCCGCTCCCGGGGAGCGCCGCTTGACCTCGGCGATCACCCCCATGCGCTCCCTCCGCCCGAGCAGCTCCACTACGGCACGGGGCGGCGGCGCGTCCATGGCGGCGCGCGCCACTTCCCGGCGGCGCGCCTCGAGCCGCGCCACCTCCTCCGCCTTGCCGGCCACGATTTGTTCCAGAATTCCCTTATCGCTCATCTTGATCTTCGGTCAAATTTCGGTTACGATTGTTCGGAGCCTGTTCGGTAGAACAGCTCGCGCAACGTGTCCGCCGGGCGCACCGGCCTGCACGTGCAACGGCGGGCCGACAACACAACTACCAAGATAGGGAAAGAAAGATGCCCCTTACCAAGCGCCAGAAGGAGATCCTCGACTACCTCAAGGCGTTCATCGATGAAATGGGGTATGCGCCCAGCTTCGAGGAGATCTGCCGCCACTTCGGCTACACCTCGCTGGCGACCGTCCATGAACACCTGAGCAACCTCGAGCGGAAGGGGTACATCAGAAGGTCCTACCGCGAAAGCCGTTCGGTGGAGTTCCCCGCCCAGGCCGAGCCCTCGGTGGCGCTGCCCCTTCTTGGCACCGTCGCCGCCGGACTTCCCATCGAGGCCGTCGAGGACAGCGAGACGCTCTCCATTCCGGGCGAGATGGTCCGCAAGGGGTTCGAGCACTACGTCCTGCGCGTGTCGGGCGAGTCCATGATCGACGAGCAGATCCGCGACGGCGACCACATCGTCGTCAACGCCCGCGAGACCGCCGAGGACGGCGAAATGGTGATCGCGCTGATCCGGGACGAGGCCGCCACGGTCAAGAAGCTCTACCGGGAATCCGGCAACCGCATCCGGCTGCAACCCGCCAACGAAAACATGAAGCCGATCGTCGAGGACGCCGCTGACGTGCGTGTCCAGGGGGTCGTGGTCGGGCTCATTCGGAGCTATTAGAAGCGACCCCGGCAGCCGGCTACCGCGTCGCGGCGGCCCTTTGGCTCCCCTTCACCAGCTCCTCGAGCACCCCGGCTGCTGCCCCCGAGTCGATCGCGCGCTCCGCGGCGGCCACGCCTTCACGGAGCGTCTCCGCCCGGTCAGCCACGTAGAACGCCGCCGCGGCATTCACCAGCACTGCCGCACGGGCCGCACCAGGCTCCCTGCCCTCGACCACGGCTCGGACAACGGCCGCGTTTTCCTCCGGCTCACCGCCCGCCAGCGCACCGGGATCGACGGGCTCGACCCCCAGCTCCTCCGGCGTGATCTCGTACCTCGTCACCGCTCCCCCACCGAGTTCGGCGACGCTCGTGGGGCCGCACGGGCTGACCTCGTCCATGCCCGGCGCTCCGTGGACGACAAGGGCCCGTTCATGGCCCAGCTCGGCCAACCCGCGGACCACCAGGTCGAGGAACGCGGGGTCGGCGACGCCGACAACCTGGCGTCGTGCTCCGGCCGGATTGGCCAGCGGCCCCAGCAGGTTCATGATCGTCGTGACGCCCAGCGCCTGCCGAACCGGTCCCACGTGTCGCATCGCCGGGTGCAGGAGCGGCGCGAACATGAAGACGATCCCGGCCTGGGCAAGGACATCGGCCATCCCCTCCGGCGAGAGTTCCACCGCGACGCCCAGCGCTTCGAGCACGTCGGCGCTCCCGCACCTGGAGGTGAAGGAGCGGTTGCCGTGCTTCGCGACCCGCACTCCCCCCGCCGCCGCCACGATGGCCGCCGCGGTCGAAATGTTGAAGGTCGATACCCGACCGCCTCCCGTGCCGCAGGTGTCGACCAGCGTCGCCGGATCCGTGGCGCGCACCGGGATCATGGCGGCGCGCAGGGCCTCGACCCCTCCCGCGACTTCGGCAGGGGCCGGCCCCCTGGTCTGCAGGGCGGCCAGAAGCGCCCCGGTCCGAATGGGCGAGGCTCGCCCCGACACCATGTGCGCGAAGGCCGCCCTGGCGTCGGCGGTCGTCAGGTCTTCACCGGCCACAACCCGCGCCAGGAGGGGAATCAGGTTGAAGGTCGTGTCTGTCACGGCGTACGCGCCCCTGGGTGTGAATGCTCGTCGACCGACCATGATATCATGCGCCGTCCCGCAAGTCATTGTAGATTGCGCGAAATGGGCAACCTCGAGACCCGCTTCAAGCTTACCCTGCACTACGACGGCTCAGCGTTTCACGGCTGGCAGGTCCAGCCCGGCCAACCCACCGTTCAGGGCGCGCTGGAGGCGGTCGTGTCCCGCCTCACCGGCGAACACCGGACCGTTCTCGGCGCCGGGCGCACCGACACGGGTGTCCACGCGACGGGCCAGGTGGCGGCCGTGACGATGCCATCGACCTGGACGGCACCGGAGCTGATCCGGTCGCTGAACGCCATGCTCCCGCGCACGATCTGGGTGCGGGACGCCCGCGCCGTCGGCGACGGCTTCGATCCTCGCCGCGAAGCGATCCTGCGGAGCTACAGGTATCGGGTCGGGACGGCGCCGCACGCCGCATCCCCCTTCCACCGACGCTGGTGCTGGCCCCTCTGCCGCGCGCTGGACCTGGACGCCGCCGCGCGCGCGGCCAGCCTGCTCGTCGGGGAGCACGATTTCCGCGCCTTCGCGAAGACCGGGCAGCCGCAGCGCGGGTACGCCTGCCGCGTCTCCGCCGCCGGGTGGCGTCCCTGGAGCGACGAGGGCGTCGTCTTCGAAATCTCCGCAAACCGCTTTTTGCACCGGATGGTGCGATATTTGGCGGGTACCATGGTGGACATCGCGCTGAAACGCCGCCGAGAGGAGGACATGTCCCAGCTGCTGCTGAGCGGAGAGACCCGTCGGGTGACGCCGCCGACCGGCACGACGACATCGCCAGCCCGCGTGTCGACGTCGCCGGCCCGCCTCACGACATCTCCCCCCGCACCCGCGCAGGGACTGTGCCTGACCCGGGTCGAGTATCCAAAGCACGCGACGGTGGCTTCCACCGTCCCCGACATGTAAACCATACATGACATTTTGTAAACTACGGTTGACATTTCTTGCCGCTACGGCCGGTCTCGCGGTCGCATCGGCACCGTGCGAAAGCGCCGCGCAATCCCTCTCCGACAGCCGCTCCACCGCGATCGTGCGAGCGGCCCGCACCGTCGCCCCGGCGGTCGTCACGATCTCGGTGCTGCGGCGGGAACGGGTCCGGCGACGCAGCTTTTTCGACGACTACTACCTGCCCTTCCGCGAGACCCGCGGACTCGGTTCCGGCTTCATCGTGAACGCGGCCGGGACGGTCCTGACCAACCACCACGTCATCGAGGACGCCACCGAAGTCCTGGTCACCCTCCCCGACGGGCGCGACTTCGACGCCCGCGTGGCCGGCTCCGACCCCACGACGGACGTCGCCGTCATCGTGCTCGACGAGGCACCCGATCTTCCCGTCGCGCCGCTCGGCACCGCGTCGGACCTTCTCATCGGCGAATGGACGGTCGCGATCGGGAACCCCTTCGGGGGGCTCATCTCCAACCCGGAGCCCTCGGTGACGGCGGGCGTCGTGAGCGCGCTCGGGCGCCACATCATCCCCGGCCAGGACGACGACGGCTTCTACCTGGGCATGATCCAGACCGACGCGGCCATCAACCCGGGCAACTCCGGAGGACCTCTCGTCAACGCGCTGGGAGAGGTGATCGGGATCAACACCTCGATCCTGTCCCGCTCGGGGGGCAGCGAGGGACTGGGGTTCGCCATTCCCATCGACCGGGCGCTCAAGGTGGCGCGGGACCTGGCCGAGCACGGGGAGGTGCGGCGTGCGTGGCTCGGCCTGGAGGTGGATGCCGTGGAAGCCGACGCCTTCGGACGGTCAAGGGGGGTGCGCGTGGCCAGGGTCACCCCCGGTTCTCCCGCCGCGGTCGCCGGGATCCGCCCGGGGGCCCGCCTGTTGCAGGCCGGAGCCAGCCGCATGGCCACGCCGCTCGACTACGCCGCCGTTCTGCTGGACCTGGGCGCCGGTGACCGGATCGAGCTGGCGGTGGAGGGGATGGATGCCGTCCAGCTGCGGGCCGCTCCGCTCCCTTCCGCCACGGCCGACCGCGTGGAGCTGCTCCGCGATCTGCAGGTCGTCACCGTGACGGCGGGCATCCGGGCGGAGCGGGGGTTGGCGTCGTCCGAAGGCGCGCTGGTGGTCGAGATCTCGGACGCGCTTGCCGGCGTGACCGGACTGGCCACCGGCGACGTGCTGCTGGCGGTCAACAACATGCGCGTGCGAACGGCCCGCGAGGCGGCGGACGAACTCCGCCGGATCCAGCGCGCCGGACGTTCCTGCGTACTCCGCTTCGAGCGCAACGGCCGCATGGTACGAACGGGACTGCTGGAATGGCGATGACACCGTGACCGAGGCCGAACCCATGAGTGCCGAAGCAACCGACCGCTACACGCATCCGCTCTCCGCGCGGTACGTCTCCGGCGCGATGGAGCGCATCTTCGCGCCCGCCTTCCGCTTCGGCACGTGGCGCCGCCTCTGGCTCGCGCTGGCCGAGGCCCAGCGGGATGCGGGGCTGGACATCCCGGCCGAGGCAATCGCACAGATGCGCGCAAACCTCGACGGCATCGACCTTGACGCGGCCGCGCGCTACGAACGGCGCTTTCGCCACGACGTCATGGCGCACATCCACCTCTTCGGCGACGCCGCTCCGGCCGCGCGCGCCGTGCTGCACCTGGGTGCCACCAGCGCTTTCGTCGGCGACAACACGGACCTCATTCAGCACCGCGAGGCGATGACCCTGGTGCGCGACCGGGTCGTCGCGACCATCCGCGCGCTCTCCCGCTTCGCCGAAGAGCACCGCGCCCTGCCGACGCTCGCCTACACGCACTTCCAGCCGGCCCAGCCCACGACCGTCGGGAAGCGGGCCACCCTCTGGATCCAGGACTTCCTCCTCGATCTGGAGGAGATCGAGCATCGGCTGGTGACGCTCAGGCTGCGCGGCGTCCGCGGCACGACCGGCACCCAGGCGTCCTTCCTGCAGCTCTTCGACGGCGACCACGCCCGGGTCGACGCGCTGGAAGAGGCCGTCTGCCGCCGTCTTGGCTTCGAGGGCTGCTACCCCGTCACGGGCCAGACCTACCCCCGCAAAGTCGACCAGGCCCTGCTCTCCACCCTGGCCGGGGTGGCGGCTTCCGCCTCCAAGATGGCGCACGACATCCGCCTCCTTTCCCACCTGCGCGAGCTGGAAGAGCCCTTCGAGACCAAGCAGGTCGGCTCGTCGGCGATGCCCTACAAGCGCAACCCCATGCGATCGGAGCGGATCTGCGCGGTGGCGCGCCACGTGATCGCGCTGGCCGCGGATCCCGCCCACACGGCAGCGACGCAATGGCTGGAACGGACGCTGGACGACTCCGCCAACAAGCGTCTCGCGATCCCCGACGCCTACATGGCCACCGACGCGATCCTGGTGCTGGCCACGAACGTGGCTGCCGGCCTGCGGGTGAACCCGGGAGTGGTCGCGGCAAACCTGGCCGTGCACCTTCCCTTCATGGCCATGGAAGCCGTGCTCATGGGGACCACCGCCGCGGGAGGCGACCGGCAGGACGCGCACGAACGGATCCGGCGGCACACGCTGGACGCCGCGCGCCGCATGACCGAGGGCGAAGAGGGCGAACTCTTCGCGCGGATCGCGGCCGACGAGACCCTGGGCGTGAGCGCCGAGGAGCTGGAGAAGCTGGCACGGCCCGGGAAGCTGGTGGGACGGGCGCCGGAGCAGGTGGACGGGTTTCTGAACGACCGCGTCCGGCCGGTGCTGGAGCGCTACCGGGAGACCCGGGGTGCCGCGGAGGTGAGGGTGTGAACGGAGCCGTGCTCCCGCTGCCACTTCTGTTCAGGGGCAAGGTTCGGGACGTCTACGCGGTCCCGGACGGCGGCGGCCTCCTCCTCCTCGTCGCCAGCGACAGGGTCAGCGCCTTCGACGTCGTCATGGCCGAGCCCGTGCCCGACAAGGGCCGCGTCCTGACCGGGATCACCGCCTGGTGGCTGGCCACCCACATGGGCGACGTCCCCCACCACCTCGTCTCGGTTCGGCCCGACGAGATTCTGCGACGGGTTCCGGAGCTGGCAAGCTGTCCCGCGGGGGCGTGGCAGGGCCGGTCGACGCTGGTTCGGCGAACACGTCCGCTCCCCGTCGAATGCGTCGTGCGCGGGTATCTGTCCGGTTCCGCATGGAAGGAGTATCGTGAATCGGGGACGCTGACGGGCGAGCCCCTGAAGCCGGGAATGGTCGAGAGCGACGCGCTCCTCCCCGCGATCTTCTCGCCGTCCACGAAGGCCCAGGAGGGTCACGATGAGAACATCACCTTCCGGCAGGTGACCGATCTCCTCGGCGCGGCGCTCGCGCACCGGCTGCGGGAGCGTTCGCTCGACGTCTACGAGCGCGGGCGCGCGGTCGCGGCCGAGGCGGGAATCATCCTTGCCGACACCAAGTTCGAGTTCGGAACCACCCCCGGGGGCGAACTGCTGCTCATCGACGAAGTGCTGACACCCGACTCATCCAGGTTCTGGCCGAAGGAGCACTACGCGACCGGCCGGGGACAGCCCTCTCTTGACAAACAACCGATTCGAGATTATTTGGACGATCTACCGGACTGGAACAAGCAATATCCTCCCCCTTCCCTGCCCACCCGCGTGATCGCAGCCGCGTCCGCGCGGTACCGGGAGGTGTTCCGCCGGCTGACGGGAACCGGGCTCGACGACTTCGAGGCGCCTCTGTTCGGGGAATGCAGCTCGTGACCATCCCCCTCGCCCGCGAAGGGATCCCGTTCGTCCTCGCCTGCGTGGCCGCCGTCGTCCTGGCCGCGCTCTGGGCCCGGAGCGGCGGCTGGGGAGTCCGCTCTGCCGCGCCCGCCCTTTTCGTCGCCCTCACCCTCTTCGTCGCCTACTTCTCCCGCGACCCCGAGCGAACGATCCCGCCGGACCCGGACGTGGTGGTATCTCCCGCCGACGGCAGGGTCATGAGCGTGGGCCGGGTGGACGGCGAGGACTTCATGGCGGGGACGGCCACCCGCGTAACCATCTTCCTGAACATCTTCAACGTGCACGTCCAGCGCGCGCCGCTGGGGGGCCGGGTCGGGCACTACGCCTATCACCCCGGCCGCTACCTCCCCGCGTGGCGCGAGGAAGCGAGCAGCGACAACGAACGCGCATCGCTGGGGCTGGAGACGGACGCCGGGCCGCTGCTGGTCCGGCAGATCGCCGGCCTGGTCGCCCGCCGGATCGTGACCTACCCGCGGGAAGGCGACACCGTCATCCGGGGCGACCGCATCGGCCTGATCCGCTTCGGGTCGCGCGTCGACCTGTTCCTGCCCCCGGACTGGCCCGTGACGGTCGAGGCCGGCGATGCGGTACGGGGTGGCGAGACGGCTGTGGCGCGGGTGCCCGGCCACGCGCGGCACCCGGTTCCGGCGAGCCCCGCGCCCGGGGACGGTGGCTGCTCATGAAGAGAACGATTCGCCGCCGGCGCCTCCGTCGCGGCATCATCATCCTGCCGTCGGCCTTCACGATGGGGAACCTCTTCTTCGGCCTCTATGCCGTCGTCGCGGCCCTTCGCGGAGACTTTGCGTGGGCCGGGTGGTTCATCGTCTTTGCGGCCACGCTGGACCTGCTCGACGGGAGGGTCGCCCGCTTCACGCGCACCGGCTCGGCCTTCGGCGCCGAGCTGGATTCGCTGACCGACGTGATCTCGTTCGGGGTCGCGCCTGCGCTGATCATGATCCTCCTCTACTTCACCGGGTCCGACTGGAGCTGGGTGATCGGCTTCGTCTACGTCGCGGCCGTAGTCGTGCGGCTCGCTCGCTTCAACGTCGAGCAGGGCGGCGAGGCACGCCGTCACTTTCACGGCCTGCCAACTCCCACGGCGGGGATGATCCTGGCGACCCACTACCCCTTTTCGCAGACCGCCTTCTTCCAGCAATACCTCGGCGAACTGCCGTGGCCCCGGATCATGGTCATCACCATGGTGCTCACCTCGATCCTGATGCTGAGCCACATCCCCTACGCCAAGTTCCCCAGGATCGAAGTACGGACACGCAAGGGCATCTCGATGGCCGCGTTCATGGCGGCATGCACCGTGCTCGCGATCCTGTTCCCGGCCAACTTCCTCTTCCCCGCGCTGATCCTCTACACGCTGTGGGGGTTGCTCAGATCGGTGTTCCTCGGCCTTCTGGAACGCCTGCCGGAGCGCGACCCCCTGCTCGATGTCCCCGAAACCTCCGACACCGCCGTGGAGCCCCGCGAGCTGGACTACCACGACCTCACCCACGAACCCGCCCCCAGGGAATGGAAGGAGAACAGTTCTTGAACCGATTCACAGTGGAGGTCCTGGTCACGCCCCGGCCCGGCCTTCTGGACCCCCAGGGCAAGGCGATCCATCACGCGCTCGCGTCCCTTGGCTACGACAGCGTCGAAGACGTCCGCGTCGGCCGGGCGATCTATCTGGACATCGAGGCCGGCTCGGCCGCGGAGGCGACGGAGCGGGTCGAGGACGCGTGCCGGAAGCTCCTGGCCAACCCGGTGACGGAGGATTTCCGGGTTACGGCCGCCGAACCCGCCTGCGGAGCGGTCCGATGAACGTTGCCGTCATCACCTTCCCCGGGTCGAACTGCGATCAGGACTGCTTCCGGTCCGTGGAACTGGCCGGCGGCTCACCGCGCTACGTCTGGCACCGGGAACAGTCGCTGGGCGATGCGGACGCCGTGATCGTCCCCGGCGGATTCGCTCATGGGGACTACCTGCGCCCGGGTGCCATCGCGCGTTTCAGCCCGATCATGGGTGCCGTCATCGCCTTCGCGCGGGACGGGGGCCTGGTCGTCGGCATCTGCAACGGCTTCCAGGTGCTCTGCGAGGCGGGGCTCCTGCCCGGCGCGCTGCTCCGAAACGAGTCGATGCGCTTTCAGTCCCACGACTGTGCACTGCGGGTGGAGCGCAGCGGCACGCCCTTCACGCGCGACTACCGGAAGGGTCGGGTGATACGCATGCCGCTGTCGCACGCGGACGGCAACTACTATGCGGACCCGGAGACGCTTGCAGCTCTGGAAGCCACCGGCCGCGTCGTATTCCGCTACTCGGACGCCCGCGGGACCGTCTCGGCAGAGGCCAACCCCAACGGGTCCCTGAACCACATCGCCGGCATCGTCAACGCGGACGGCAATGTGCTCGGCATGATGCCGCATCCCGATCGCGCCATCGAGGAGGCACTCGGTTCGGTGGACGGCCTGCCCCTCTTCACGTCGCTGGTCGGAAGCGGGGCCGGGACGGCCGCACACACGGAGGTGGCGTGATGGCGGCTCCGCAGCCCCGCTCCGGCGATCCCCCGATCACCCCCGATCTGGTCGACGAACACGGAATCTCTCCTGACGAATACCGGGAGATCCTCGCGATCATGGGCCGCGAGCCCACCTTTACGGAGCTGGGGGTCTTCTCGGCGATGTGGTCCGAACACTGCGGCTACAAGAACTCGAAGCGGCTTCTGCGGCTGCTTCCGACGAAGGCGCCGTGGGTCATTCAGGGCCCCGGGGAGAACGCCGGCGTCATCGACGTCGGTGGCGGCTACGCGCTCGCCTTCAAGATCGAATCGCACAACCACCCGTCCGCGGTGGAGCCCTACCAGGGCGCGGCCACCGGAATCGGCGGCATCCTCCGCGACGTCTTCACCATGGGCGCGCGGCCCGTCGCCACCCTGAATTCGCTGCACTTCGGCGACCTGGACCGGCCGAGGGTCCGCTACCTCTTCTCGGGCGTGGTCAAGGGGATCGGCGACTACGGCAACTGCGTCGGCATCCCGTCCACCGGCGGCGAGGTCTACTTCGACCGCGGTTACGAGGACAACCCGATCGTGAACGCCATGTGCCTGGGGCTGATGCGCAAGGAGGATCTCATCCGCGGCACCGCCGAGGGCGTGGGCAACACGCTCATGGCGGTGGGGGCCCGGACGGGGAGGGACGGCATCCACGGCGCAACCTTCGCGTCCGAGGAGCTGTCGGAGGGCGATGACGTGGAGAGCCGTCCGCAGGTGCAGGTGGGCGACCCCTTCACCGAGAAGCTGCTCCTCGAGGCGTCGCTGGAGCTGATCGCCAGCGGACATATCGTGGGGATTCAGGACATGGGAGCCGCCGGACTGACCTCGAGCGGCGCCGAGATGGCGGGGAGGTCGGGCACAGGCGTGGAGATGGACGTCGCGCTGGTCCCGGTGCGCGAGCAGGGGATGACCCCTTACGAGATACTGCTATCCGAATCGCAGGAGCGGATGCTCGTGGTGGCGGCGGCGGGGCGTGAGGATGCCGTGCGCGAGATCCTGGAGAAGTGGGAGCTCGAGGCCGAGACGATCGGAAGCGTGACCGCGACCGGGACCTTCCGGGTGCTGGAGGACGGGGTGGCCGTGGCGGACATCCCCGCGCTGCCCCTTACCGAGGGCTGTCCCACCTACGAGCGGCCGGGTGAGGAGTCGGCCGAGGTGCGAAACTTGCGTCAGATGGATATTTCTGGCTATATGTTGCCGCCGGCGGGTCTGGAAGAAGCTTTCCTGGCCGTCGTGGGTTCGCCGAACGTGGCGTCGAAGCAGTGGGTGTACGAACAGTACGACACGACCGTGCGCGCCAACTCGATCGAGCGGCCGGGGGGCGACGCGGGGGTCATCCGCGTGCCCGGAACCAACCGGGGGGTGGCGTCGTCGACCGACTGCAACGGCCGTCACACCTACCTGAATCCGCGGGCGGGCGCGATGGGCGCCGTAGCGGAGGCCGCCCGCAACGTGACGTGCACGGGGGCGGTCCCGATGGCCATCACCAACTGTCTCAACTTCGGCAGTCCGCTCAAGCCGCACATCCGCCACCAGTTCCGCGAGGCGGTGCTGGGGATGCGCGACGCGTGTTCCTACCTGGAGACTCCGGTCACCGGGGGCAACGTGTCCTTCTACAACGAAACCGACGGGCAGGCGGTCTACCCCACCCCGGTGATCGGGATGATCGGGGTCATCGAGGATCTGGACACGATCGTGCGGCACTCTTTTCGGGGTGCGGGCGACGCAATCTTCCTGCTGGGCGCCAACAGGGGCGAACTGGGCGGATCCGAATACCTGTACGCTGTGCATGACCTGGTCGCGGGCGAGCCTCCCCGGGTGGACCTTCAGGCGGAGCGCGCGCTCCAGCGCTGCCTGCTGGCGATGTCGTCCCGCGGGATCCTCGCATCGGCTCACGACGTGGCCGGCGGAGGGTTGGCAGCCACCCTTGTCGAAAGCTGTCTCGGGCGCCCCCGGGCCGGCGACGGCGTGGGCGCATCGGTTCGATTCACGGACGATCTGCCCGACGCTGCACTGCTCTTCGGCGAAGATCACGGGCGCGTCGTGGTCAGCTGCGCGCCGAACGAGGAGGAGCGCGTGCGACGGGTCGCGTCGGACCACGGCGTTCCCTGCACCAGGATCGGGACGGTCACGGTTGCAGGGTCGCCGCTGGAGATCGAGACGCGGGCGTCCACGCTGCGACTGGACATGGACGTGCTGAGCGACCAATACTTCGGGGCCATTCCTTCCGTCATGAACCAGGCCGTCTGATGTGCGGGATCATCGGGATCAGCAGCGTGGACAACGCGTCCGAGCTCGCCTTCCTGGGGCTGTACGCCTTGCAGCACCGGGGCCAGGAAGCTGCCGGGATCTGCGCGGCCAACGGTGGCCACACCAAACTCTACAAGGAACTCGGCCTCGTCTCGGACGCCTTCGACGCCGAACGCATCGAGTCGCTGCCGGGGCGGACCGCTCTCGGGCATGTGCGGTACTCGACCGCGGGCAGCGGACAGCGCGTCAACGCCCAGCCAATCGTGGTGCGGTACTCCGAGGGCGACCTGGCGATCGTCCACAACGGCAATCTCACCAACGCCAGGCAGATGCGGCGCCAGCTGGTGGACGAGGGGGCGATCTTCCAGAGTTCGTCCGATTCGGAGATCATCGTGCACCTGGTCGCGCGCTCCCGCCACCGCACGGTGGAGTCCCAGCTGCGCGACGCGCTCAGCTACCTGGAAGGCGCGTATTCCCTCGTCCTGACGGTCGGCGACACGATGTACGCCGTGCGCGACCCGCGCGGCTTCCGGCCCCTCGTGCTCGGGGAACTCGACGGGGGACACATCGTCGCCAGCGAGACCTGCGCCCTGGACATCATGGGGGCGCGGTACCTGCGCGACATCAAGCCGGGCGAGCTCGTGCGCCTTCAGGGAGGCCGTGCGAAGAGCCTGCCCGGGATGCACCCGGAGCTACCCGCGCCGTGCATCTTCGAGCTGGTGTACTTCGCGCGGCCCGACTCCAATCTGTGGGGGAGGAGCGTCGACCGCGCGCGGCGGGCCTTCGGGCGGCAGCTGGCCCGCGAGCACCCGGTGGACGGGGATTGCGTGATCGCGGTGCCCGACAGCGCCAACTCGGCGGCGCTGGGCTACAGCGAGGAGAGCGGGATCCCGTACGAGTTGGGGCTGCTGCGCAACCACTATGTGGGCCGCACCTTCATCCGCCCCTCCCAGGCCGACCGCGACTTCGGCGCGCGCATCAAGTACAACCCGGTTCGGGAAGTGCTTGCCGGCCAGCGCGTGGTCGTGGTGGACGACTCGATCGTGCGGGGCACGACGTCCAGCAGTCTGGTCAAGTTCATTCGCGGTGCGGGGGCGGCGGAGGTGCACTTCCGCGTGGCAAGCCCGCCGGTGCGGTTTCCGTGCTACTACGGGATCGACATGCCGTCGAAGGAAGAGCTCATGGGGTCGGGGATGTCCGTGGACGAGATCGCCGCCCTGCTGGGGGTCGACTCGTTGGGATACCTGTCGCTGGGTGGGATGGTGGACGCGGTGGCCGAAGGCGGGCCGTTCTGCGCGGCGTGCTTCTCCGGGGAGTATTCGGCGCCGTTGGTGGACCTGGAGGGTTGAGCCCCCGCGTCTCCGGGGGTTTGCGCAACACCACGCCCGCGGACTACGCTTTGGGCACCTGTTCCACGCAACCACAGGAGTGACCGATGGTCCGCGTCTCCGCCGCCCTCGCATCCCTCGCCGTACTGTTCGCCGCGGCATCACCGCTGAACGCCCAGTCCGGCGCCTTCGGCCACGCCGTTGTCATCGACGATGGCGAAATCCTCATCGCTGAACCGACCACCAGCTTCCGTCCCGGTGCGGTGTACGTCTACACTCGGTCCGACGGTTCCTGGCGCGAGTCCGGCCTCCTGCAGGCGCCTTCGCCCGAGCAAGCGGACGGCTTCGGCACCCTGCTCGCCAAGGCCGGCAGTACGCTCTTCGTCGGCCAGCGGGGGGGTCCGCTGCACGTCTTCGAACGCGGCGCCGAGGGCCAGTGGCGGGCCACGGGCACGATCGACGGGGACGAGGTCACGGGGCTGGAGCCGACGTGCAGATGGGACGGGTTCTGCGGGACCGACTTCGGCCTGAGTCTGGCCGCCCAGGGAGACTGGCTGCTGGTGGGCGCCCCGGGACCCTCGGCCGACCCCAGGCAGCGGCGCGGCGCGGAATCCGAGCCAACGCCCCAAGGCATCGTCTACGCCTACCAACGCGGCGCCGATGGCCAATGGGTTCAGCGTGAGCAGCTCCAACCCTCCGACGGCATGGAAGGCGACGGTTTCGGCGCCGCGATGGTCTTCACTCCCCACGGCGTCCTGATCGGCGCCCCCCGCTGGAACGGCGACGGCTCGGACCGGGAAGCGACCGGCCGCGTCTATCGTTTCCGCATGGTGGATGGAGGGTGGGAGGAGGCCGGAGCCCTCGAATCGGCCCCCGAGGCCAGCGCCAACTTCGGATCCGCTCTCGCGGCATCGGGCGATAGAGTCCTGATCGGCGCGCCCGGAGCCGACGACAGCCGAGGCGCCGTCTACACACATTCGTGGGATCCCGGCCTCACCCGGTGGGTCCCCGCTGACGATCGGCTCGCATTCGCCGGCGGCGAGGAAGGCGACCGCCTCGGCTCTGCCGTGGCTTTCTCCGGGGACGACGTGTGGGTTGGCGCGCCCACCACCCGCGGCTACGAACTCGGCTCGGTCTTCGTGTACGAGGCCGCAGGCGACGGTTCGCTGCCGGCCGAGCCGCGCCGCATTCAACTCCCCGAGGCGGAATCGGTCGAGAGTGATCGGTTCGGCAGCCTGGTCGTCGCGGACGGCGAGGTGGTAGCGGTCGGCGCGTCCGGAATGCACCACGAGGCGGGCTCGGTCCACCTCTTCGAGCGCGCGGACGGCGGCTGGGCGGACCTGGGCATGCTGGTGAGCGCGCCGGACATGCTCGCGCCCATGGTCGGCGAGGAGCAGCGATGCAACGAGGGCCAGGTCGGCCTCTTCGACTGCGACGAGATTGAACTGCTGGCGTACATCCCGCCCTCGCTGCTGCGGGCCGAGGGGCGCGCGCGCGGCGTGCGCGCCAACGACAACTGGGGCTGGACCGACCCGGTGACCGGGCGCGAGTATGCGCTTGTGGGACGCAACGACGGCACGTCATTCATCGACCTTGGCGATCCGACGAACCCGGTGCTGGTGGGCGACCTGCCCAAGCCGTGGGGCACCCCGCCGTCGCAGCTCTGGCGGGACATCAAGACGTACAAGGACCACGCGTTCATCGTCGCGGACGGCGCGGGCGAGCACGGCATGCAGGTCTTCGACCTCACGCGGCTGCGCGACATCTCCCCGGACGAGATGCCCGCGCTCTTCGAGCCCGACGTGCACTACCAGCGCATCGGCAGCTCGCACAACATCGCGATCAACGAGGAGACCGGATTCGCCTACACGATCGGGGGCGGCGGCGCGGCGGACACATGCGGCGGCGGCCTCCACATGATCAACATCGAGGATCCCAAGAATCCCGAGTTCGTGGGCTGCAGTCCCACGGGCGGGACACACGACACCCAGTGCGTCATCTACCGGGGTCCCGACGAGCGGTACCAGGGGCGCGAACTCTGCCTCAACTCGAACGGACGGGTCTTCCAGATCTCGGACGTGACCGACAAGGACAACCCGGTGTCGGTGGCGAGCGCCTCGTCACCCAATCCGGCGTACATCCACCAGGGCTGGCTCACTGAAGACCACCGCTATTTCTTCCAGGACGACGAGTCCGATGTCATCGCCGGGAACGCTGCGACCACCCGCACCCTGATCTGGGACATGAGCGACATCGAAGACCCCGTGCTGGTCAAGGAATTCATGGGCTCGATGCCGGCGAGTGCCCACAACCTGTACATCAAGGGCGACCTGATCTACCAGGCCAACTACCTCTACGGGCTGCACATTCTCGACATCTCCGACCCCGAGAATCCGCGCGAAGTCGGCTTCTTCGACACGGCACCGTACAAGGAAGGTCCCGGCTTCGGCGGCGCATGGAGCAACTATCCGTACTTCGAGAGCGGCACCGTGATCGTCACCAGCATGCAGGAAGGGCTGTTCGTATTGAAGAAGAGGGAGCGGCCGGTGAGCTGAGGGGCGTCGACCGCCACAGGAGGGACATATGCGCCAGCTGACCTGGCTGGCGGTCCGGATCGCGACCGCCGTCGCCCTCGTCGTCGTCCCCTTCGGGTATGCGATCACCGATGTCCAATTCGACGTTCTGATAGGGGCGGGCTGCGGGGCCGCCGTCGGCGTGGGCGTCGGCCTCCGGGGGGGCTCACGGAACGGGCTGTGGACCGGCATCCTGATCGGGTCGATCGTCGGGATGATCGCCGCGCTGATCGCAGGCATGGTGCCCGGCAATCCGTGGGGGCCTCTCGTCGTGCCCGTTCTTGCCTTGGCCCTCGGCTTGATCACCGGGCTCGGTCGGTCAGCCTTCTCCGGGTATCGAGACGTGGGCCGCGAGACGTTGATCATGTCCGTCCTGGTTGCGTTGGGCCTCTTCCCCGCCCTCCTTCAGGACGGCTTCATCAGTGCACTCGGGCCGTCGATCGTCACCGTCCTGCTGACGCCTCTGATCGCGCTGATCGCCGGCCTCCTCAGCCAGCGTCGCGAGGGATGGCGCGACACGCGTCCTCCCCGGTCGCTGGTCCTGGGCGCGGTCGGGGTGGTTGCCTTGATCTTTGCCCTGGGGACAGCCAGCGGGGAATTCCGAGGTACCGGGGCCGGGGAACTCGTCCTGACGCTGCTCCTCACGATGGCGGTGCTTCCGGCCGCGGGGTTTCTTCTTGGACACGCCGTCACCACCTGGCTCCAGCCGCGGCTTCGGGTATACAACAAGCTTGCCGACTACCTTCGTGTCATGTGGGTCCCGATCGGCGGATTTGCGGTCGGGTATCTGGCGATCATCGTTCTGTTCGCAGGGTTTTACGGGATGCTGGAACGCTTCAGCCCCGGTGCGTTTGCCGGCGCCGGCACCGGGATCACCGCATGGGTGTCCTTCGCGTTCTTCACCGCACTCGCACAGGACTACACAACCGTGGCTCCGGCTTCCTTCGCCGCCCAGGCATTGGTGGGCACCCACCTGATCCTCTCGGTGGGCTGGGCACTGGTGCTGTTCGCGGCGGTGATGTCATCCATCCAGCCGAAGCTGGACCGGATCGCCCGGCGCGACGTGGGCGAAGGCGACGACTGACCGGACAGCCCTGGTCGGCCCCGGGGCGCGGCCGCGCCGGATCCGCCGGGTCACCGAGGGGTTGGCTCTAGCCTCGGTCGGCGAGGATCTCTCCGTCGGACAGCACCATTTCTTCATCGATCCACACCGATGGGGCTCGTGCGATGGCGTCGAAGTGGGTCTTCGCCGACACGGATCCCCCCAGGTTGGCTGACGTTCCGATCCCGATGTGGACCGTGCCGTTCACGCCTTCGTCGTTGAGCATCTCCCCCGTGAACCCGGTGCAGGCGGGATTCAGGCCGAAGGCGAACTGGGCCAGGTTGTAGACCCACGGATCCTCCTGTCGCGCCAGCAGCTCCGTGAGGAAACGGGCCTGGTCCCCACCCTCGATGTGGGTGACGAAGCCCCCGGAGATCCGGAAGGTGACGGGATCCGAGACCGGGCCCACGCCGTAGTAGGGGATGCTTCCGTCGCAGACGAACACGCCGTCGGCGCTGCCGTGAGCGGGCGCGCAGTTGGCTTCGATGTTGGGGACCGCCGAGAAGCCGGGCCCGTCCAGCAGGCAGGCGTGGCTGTTCCCTGTGACGCCCGCCAGGCTCATGGCGAGATCGGTACCGGCCGGATTCGTCACGCGCAGGCGCTCGCCGGCGGTGAGCTTCGCCGCCAGGGCGCGAGACAGGGGCTGGCGCGCCGAGAAGTCCGTGAAGAGGCCGCCTACGCGCATCATCCGCTCGGTGAACGCGGTCATGGACAGGACCCGGGCACCGGCGGCGATGGCTTCGCGGACGGCGCGGGTGTGCGCCATGGCGAGGGTTACGGGCAGGAAGACCACGTCCGCTGCCGAGAGCGCCGCCGCGACGGCAGGTCCCGGCTCCTCGTTGTCGATGGACCGCTCCGGAGGGACCAGGATGCTCAGGACGGCGCCGGCTTCGAGAGCCTCATCGGCGACGGCCCGGGCGATGGCCATCCGTTCGGGGTCCGTGACGATGACCACGTTCTCGTCCGCCCGGACGTCGGCGCACGTCCGCACCAGGATCCTCGCGCCCGCCTTCATGCCACGCCTCCCGTCATGCGAGCACCTGCTTGCCCCGCACCACGACGCGGCCGTCGACCTCGATCGTCGGCTCCCACATGAGCAGGTCGTAGTGCGTCGGAGCCACGATCTCTCCACCGAGGGTGTGGCTGGTGCCGATACCGATGTGGATCGTGCCCATGACCCCCTCGTCCTCGAGCATCTCGCCGGTGAGGCGGGCGTTCGGATTCAGGCCCACGCCCAGCTCCGCGACGTTGAAGCAGAGCGGGTCCCGGAAGGACTCCAGGTGTTCGCGGAGAATGTCGGCCTGCGACCCTCCGGTCATCTCGACGATCGTGCCGGCGGCGACCGAACAGACGATGGGCTCCTCCAGGACGCCGATGCCCAGGTAGGGCACCGAGGCGTCGGCGATGAGCGTGCCCTCGGCCGAACCGGTCACCGGCACCACGTTGACCTCGATGTCGGGGACGGGAGCCAGCTCGCCCGGTTCCGGAATGTTCGTGAGCACGTTGGCGACCCGCCCCTCGATCCCGAAACGAAGATCGGTGCCGCGCGGCGAGGTGAGACGGACCGTCCCGCCGCCGGTGAACGCCGCGCCCAGGCGGTGGCAGACGTCGGCCTGTGCCTCGAAGTCGGTATCGAGGAGCGCGGGACTGGTCATGATCGCGTCGGTGTAGGCCGTCATCATACACACTCGCGCCCCCGCCTTGAGCGCGGCCCGCATTGCCCGCATGTGGGTGATCGAGATGCGCACCGGAGAGAAGATCACGGCCGCCTCGACCATGGCGCGCGCGACCGGCGGGGGCGGTTCCTGCCCGTCCTGATCCCGCGTCGGAATGATGCAGACGGTCACGGCGGCTCCGGCCTCGCGCGCGGCCGCCCCGACGGCATCCGCGTACCGCCGCATCGCGGGGTCGGTCACGACCACCACGACCTCGCCCGGCTGGACGCGGCCGTTGACGTGCACCAGCCGCTGCGCCCCCGGCGACAGGTCCGTCCCGGGCGAGCGCCTCGCCCCGGGCGCCGGGCCGGCCCTTCCCTGCGTGGAGCCGCAGTTAGCCACGTTTCCTCCCGAAGAATTCGTCGAACCGGCCATCGAAGATGATCGCGGTGTAGCCGTCTCCGGTGCAGTTGGTCGCGGTGCGCAGCATGTCGGGCACGCCGCCGGACAGGGCGATCCAGCTCGCGACGAACTCGCCCTGCGCCTGGCCCTCCAGCCCCAGGATGCTCGCGAACAGCGTGGCGCTCCACAGCGCGGTTCCCATCCCGGCCGGCAGCCCGGGAGCGGCAATCGTAAACAGCACGACGGCCGGCCAGGCGGCCAGCATCATCATCCAGCTGAGCTCCAGGCCGAAGACGTAGCTCACGACGAAGGGCCCGTACGCGAGGTAGGCCAGCGCGCTGGCGTCGAGGTTCACGACCGCCCCGAAGGGCAGGACGAAGTCGGCCACCTCGTCCCGGACACCGACCCGCTTCGCGTTGGCCAGATTGACGGGAAGCGTCGCCAGCGACGAACAGGTGCCCGCGGCGAAGACCGCGGTCGGCACGTAGTATTCGCGCAGCACGGGCCCCACCGGCCGGCGTCCGACCTTCCGCACGAGCACGAAGGTGTAGAACACCCACCAGATCAGCACGAGAGCGCCCGTATAGCCGGTCATGGCGAGGTAGTGCGACAAGCCGAGCCGGGCCCCGAAGCGCACCCCCAGGGTGACACCGAAGACCAGGATGAGCGGGAGCATGACGTACGCCAGCCTGTTCCCCGTCCTCTCGATGGCGTCGGCGACCCTCTTGAGCGCACGGTACGTGGGATCGTGGCGTGCGCCGAAGGCTCCCAGCAGGACGCCCACGAGGATCGCCAGCAGCGGCCACGACGCCCCGCCCTCCCCGAGGCCTTGCAGCATCGCGGCGGCTTCGGCCCAGATGCCCCGACCTTCGGTGGTGAAGGGGATCCGAAAGATGGCCGCGGAGGCCACCAGGGCGATGAGCCCGGCAACGGTCGACGTGAAGACGTACCAGAGGACGACCGCTCCGGCGAAGCGGCCGGCGAGCCCGCGCCGCACCAGGGTTGCGATGGCCGGGCTGAGCGCTGCGAGGATCAGCAGCGGCACGATGGCGACGACCCAGGCGATGAGCGTCGTCGTGGCATCGGCCACCGGCGCGAGCGGGCCGGGCAAGAGACCGCCCGCGGTCAGGCCTGCCACCAGAGCCAGAAACGTCCACACATACGTGGGGATCCTGCGCGTCACGGACGGCCTGCTCTGCTCTCGGGCGAGGCCTCTTCCCCCCAGACGCTTTCGCTCACGGTCCCGACCACGGTCGTGTCCCCGCTCAACGCGGCAATCGCGGCACGCTGAGAGGGCCCGCCTCCAGCACTCTGCTCCAGATCCTGCGGCCCACCGCGTCGGCTTCGCGGATGATGCTCTCCTCGTCCATCGTGAGGACCGTGCGGTCGCGCATGACGAACCGGCCGTCCACCATGACCGACTCGATGTCGCCCGGGTGGCCGCTGTGAATCAGCGCGGAGACGATGCGCCCCGCCGGCACGAGATGAGCCCGCTGGGTGTCCACCACGAGGAGGTCGGCCTTCTTCCCGACTTCCAATGTGCCGAGGACATCGTCCTGCTGCACCGCTCGCGCACCGCCCTGCGTGGCGTCCGCCAGGATGTCTTCCGGCTGGGGCAGGAGCCCGGGGATCTCGTCCCCGTCGCGATTGCGCCGGATCCTTTCCGTCACCAGGGCGATCCTCATCACCTCGAATACGTCGTTGGTGTTGTTGTCGGTGCCGAGCGCGATGGGGCACCCTGCCGCCCGCAGCGCCGGAATCGGCGGGCTGACTCCCCGGTTCGCCGCCATCGCGGCCTGGTGTGAAATGACGGTGCCGGAGCTGCCGAGCAGCGCGATCTCCTCGTCGTTGACGTAGCGGGCGTGCGCCGCGAAGAGCCGGGGGCCGAGGAACTCGTGACGATCGAGATACTCCGCCGGGCGAAGGCCGTGGTGCTTCACCATGAACTCGAACTCGGGGCGGCTCTGGTTGAGATGGATCGTGTACCCGAGGTCGTGGGTCTCGGCGAAGGCGCGCACCGCCTGCAGCAGCTCGGGTGATGAGGTCTCGGTGAGCGCCGCCGCGGGGAACACCGTGATCCGGCCCTCCTCGGCGCCGTGCCAGCTGGTGTACAGGTCGTTGATGCGCTGCAGCCCCTCGTCTCGCAGCCGGGCCGAGAACCTGGGGGCTTCGCTGCCCGCGAGGCCCGTCGAAGACAGCGGGCCCGGGACGTTCTCGCTGTCGCGGATCCCTTCCGCCAGGACGCAGCGGAGCCCGGTGTCGGCCAACACCGCCGCATGGCGCTGGATGTTTCCGGTGTACTCGACGATCGTGGTGGTCCCGGTGCGTATGGCCTCCAAGGCGGCGACCTGCACCATGAGCGCGCTCTCCTCACCCTCGAGGAGGCTGGCGGGCGAAATCGCCAGACCAGCGCTGTTCGGGAAGCCGAAGTCCTCGTTGAAGCCGCGCGCGACGACTGCCCGCATGTGGGCGTGACAGTTGATGAGGCCCGGGAAGAGGGCCTTGCCGCGTCCATCGTAGACTTCGGCCTGCCGGTATTGTTCGCGGACTTCATCGGTGGGGCCGATTGCCGCGATGCGGTCGCCCTCGACCGCGAGGGCCACGTCGTTCCGGACCGCGTCGGGGTTCGCCACGGTGGTATTCGCGAAGACGACCGTCCCCGGCTGTGCGTCGGGGGTCGTGGCTGTTGGCGCCTCAGTGCCGGGACGACTGTGGTTCGGCAGCAGGGCGGCCGTGCCGATTCCCGCGGTAGCGAGCCACTCCCGGCGGGTCAGGTCGGGCGGGCGATCCGAGGAGCGCGACGTCGGCGCCGAGTTCTTGCCAGTCGGTGCTGTCATGTTGATGAGCCTGCGTGGGGTCGGGTACGGCGTACTCCAGGGTGATCGCAGTATGTGTCCCGGCCGGGCGCCCATCAAGCGGGACGGGCTGGTGGAGGGTCCTGCCGACCACTAGGAGACAAGCCTCCGGCCTACAACCCGGAGTCCGTGCTCTGGCTCGCCCCCAACGGGGCGGTGGCGGAAGTCAGGACAGCAACAGAGGCCGGGACAAGCCAGCCCGCCCGTGGAATGCACCGCGTGCTTGCCCCCGTTTCTAGGCGCCCCATCGACAGATCACTCCGATTCGATCCTCCGAACCAGCTTGCGACCGGTCACATAGGCGACCCCCAGCGAGTCGCGGCGCACGCCCCAGACGTGGGTCGGGGTCGCGTCGCGCGCTCGAAAGCCCATGGGAAGCAGTACCCTTCGCAGTCCGGACTCCGTGTCCCTGCGACCGATCGTATACCACACCATCAGAGTATCCGCCTCCTCGAAGGTCTGCATCCACAGGTCCCCGGTCGACATCCCGCGCAAGTACTGAACAGAGGGCAACGGGTCGGGCGCGTAGAGGGCGTTCTCGACCAGAGCCCTGGCCTCTCCACGGGATACCGGCTGCCCAGCCATCGCCGACTGGTTGACGAGCTGCCCGGTGAAGGCATCGATGGCGCCTTCCAGGAACTCCGGGGGCAAGCTGACCGGCTGGACCGCGAATCGGCGATGCCAAATGGTGTCGCCAGATGGGGAGATTTCGAGCATCCGTATCGCGCCGTCTCCAAAGTTCCTGCGTGCGATGACGACGGTCCCGGTTTCCGGGTCAAAGTAGGCAAGGTCGTCGTCCGCCAGGGGTTGGCCGGTGTGCAACTCCCACGTGAATTCCCACTCCGAGCCGGCAGGCCGGAGTGCGAGGTTCCGATTCTGCACGTCCAAAGCGGCGATCGTGTCCATGGTCCACCGATCGTCTTCCGCCAACACGTGAAGCACCGGCAACTCGTCGAAGGGATCGTCCCCCGTCCACCCGGCCATGACGGTGCCCGGGATGGATGGCACAGCCAGGTAGCCGTCGCTCTTGGTCAACAGGTGCGGCTCCAGCCGGAATCCGTGGAAGCTGAGCGCCGACGGTGGGTTCGGCACCGTGTGCAAAAGCGTGCCGTCCTGCGCGAAGAACGTGAATCTCCGCGTGTCGTGCACGGAAAACCCGTCACGGCCGGGTTCAACGCGGAGAGGCGTGCGGAACTCGCCGGGGCCTTCGCCAGGCTTTTCCATGTCCAGCAAAAGGTCGCCGTCGGGCGTCCATACGCTCACCCGGGCGAGGTAGGGCTCGAGCACGAAGACGCGCTCCCCGTCCGGCGAGACCCGAACATCGCTCACCTGCGCGAACGCCGCCGGGCCCCCGAAGGGATCCCCGAACTCGAAATCGGGTTCGGTGATCCAGGTCTCGGTCTCGGGCGCGGGGTCGGGATCACCGCCGCAACTCGGGGCGACAACCGCGAGAAGGATGCTCCGGGCGGCAATGGAGGAATATCGGAAACCGGTCACATGCTTTTCATATGTTCAGTCGCTGCCACCAATGCCGGGAGCGATCCACTTGAACTCTTCTACAGCGACAGTCCGCGTTTGGGTCCGGCCAGTCCATTCGAGAGATGCTTGCGTGCTCCGTCCGCCAACTGCATGCTGGAGACCCCGAGACGGTCGTCACGAGTGATGCCCGGCTGGAACAGGCCATCAGCGGAGAATACCCATGACCAAACGAAAAAAGGCGAGCGACTTCCCTCAGGAGGTTCTGGCCCTCTTCGATGGCTACGTCCACGGGCACATTCAGCGCCGGGACTTCCTGGAGGGGGCCGGGAAGGTGCTGGGCGGCGGCGCGGCTGCCGTGGCCGTCCTCGGGGCACTTCGGCCCAACTACGCGTGGGCGCGCCAGGTGGCGCCCGACGACGCCCGTATCCGGCAGGAGTACGTCACCTACCCTTCGCCGGACGGTTCGGGGACCATGCGGGGATACATGGCCGTGCCCGCCGGCGCGACGGAGCCAAAGCCAGCCGTTCTTGTCATCCATGAGAATCGCGGTCTGAACCCCTACATCGAAGACGTGGTCCGCAGGTTCGCCGCCGCGGACTTCGTGGCGCTGGGGCCGGACGCGCTCACCCCCCTGGGTGGCTATCCCGGCAACGACGACGAAGGCCGGACGATGCAGCGGCAGCTCGACAGGGACGTGATGATGGAAGACTGGGTGGCCGCGTACCGGTTCCTGCGGGACCACGAGGCAACCACCGGGCGAGTCGGGGCCGTCGGGTTCTGCTACGGCGGCGGAGTGGTGAATCAGCTCGCGGTCCGGCTCCCGGATCTGGGCGCCGGTGTACCGTTCTACGGATCGGCGCCGGACCCCGACGACGTTTCCTCCGTACAGGCGCCCCTGATGATCCAGCTCGCGGGCCTGGACGAGCGGATCAACGCCCGCTACCCGGCGTACCAGCAATCGCTCGAAGCCAACGGAAAGGACTTTGTGGTTCATGTCTATGACGGCGCGAACCACGGGTTCCACAACGACACCACACCACGCTACGACGAGGAGGCCGCCAGCCTCGCGGAGGAGCGGACCATAGCGTTTTTCAACGAGCACCTGCGGGGCTAGCCGGATCGCCGGGACGACTGCCAACTCCTCGCCGCCCCTGCCCTCCGCCCGTATCATAGGGATACACGCCAGCCCCACACCGACCAGCAGCGAGGTTCACGATGCGCACCCTCTCCTTGGCCCTCACCGTTTCCGCCGCGGCGCTTTGGGCGCCATTCAACCCGCCGCTCACCGCGCAGCAGCGGCCCCTCACGTTCATGGACGTGCAGGAGTTGAAGCGCGGCGGCTCGTGGACACCGAGCCCGGACGGTGCGTGGATGCTCTACACCGTTACCACACCCAACTGGGAAGAGGCCGAGTCCCAGACCGACATCCACCTCGTGTCGCTCGGCGAGGGTGTTCCGTCCGACCGCCGCCTCACCTACACGGACGACAAGAATGAGACGAGCCCGACCTGGGGACCCGACGGGTCGTTCTTCCTGTTCGCGTCGAATCGCGACGGCGACGAGACCCAGCTCTACATGATGCGCCACGACGGCGGCGAAGCCCGGAAGATCACCGACGCCGGCGAAGGCGTATCGGGATTCGCCTTCAGCCCGGACGGAAGCTGGCTGGTCTACAGGTCCGGCAAGAGCGATCGCGAGCAACTCTTTCGGCTCCCGGCCGACGACCTGGCGGGCGCCGAGCCCGAGCAGCTCACCGATGGCGAGGCCGGAGTCGACCAGTGGGACTTCACCGCCGACGGAAGCCGCATCTACTTCACCCGCGCCGACTCGTTCGACGAGGACGAAGTGGAGCGGCGCGAGCAGGGCTTCACGGTCGACATTCGCAACTCAGTCACCTCGCTGTCGAGCCTGTGGAGCGTCGCAGTCGCGACGGCAGAGGAGCGGCGCGAGACGGACGACCCCACGTACAGCATCAACAGTTTCGCCCTCTCCGACGACGGCCGCTGGATCGGCATCACGGGCGGCTCGCCGAAGCGCTACGAGCGCAATATCACGGCGCAGCGCCTCTACGCCGACCTCTACCTCATGGAAGTGGCCACCGGCGAGATCGAGCGCCTCACCGACAACTACGAGGTTGGCGAAGGCGGGCTCAGCTTCTCGCCCGACGGCACCTTGATCGCCTTTTCGGCGCCGGACAACATGGAGCGGTACACGATGACCGACAACCGCGTGTACATCCGGGAGGTCGGTGACCGCGGCGGCGCGTTCCGGAAGCTCGGCACCGACTTCGACCAGAGTTCCAGCGTCGGGTTCTGGTCGGACGACTCCGGGACGATCTACTTCAACGCCGGCGTAACGGTGACCACCCAGCTGCACGCGCTCGACGTGGAGACGGGTGCGGTGCGGCAGCTCACAGAGGAGCGGGCCGCGCTGTCGGTGAACCGCGATGACGACACCGGCACGATCCTCATCGGCTACAGTGATCCGAAGACGCCGCCCACCGTGTTCACCGTAGCCAGCGTGGACGACGTTCCCAACCGCTCGGCGTGGACCCGGCTCGTGGACGTCAATCCGCACGTACGCGAAATCGCCCTGGGTGAAGAGGTCGAAATCAACTGGCGCTCGTCGGACGGCAAGATGGTCGGCGGGGTGCTGGTCTACCCCGTCGGCTACGAGGAGGGAACACGATATCCGCTCATCGTGGCGATCCACGGGGGACCTGCGTCAGCCGACGTGCTGCGCTTCAACGGCGGCTACAGCGCCCAGGTGTACGCGGGAGCCGGCTACGCCGTCCTCAAGCCCAACTATCGCGGCTCGCGGAACTACGGAAACGAGCACCGCACGGACATCGTCGGCGACTATTTCACCCTCGGCTACGAAGACATCATCACCGGGGTGGATTACCTGATCGACCAGGGGATCGTGGACGGGGACCGCATGGGCGCGCTCGGCTGGAGCGCGGGCGGCCACTGGTCCAACTGGATCCTGACGCAGACGGACCGCTTCAAGGCGATCAGCTCGGGCGCGGGGACGATGAACTGGATCAGCATGTACGCGCAGAGCGACGTGCAGCGGAACCGGCAGTTCTACGTCGGCGACGGCTTCTTGTACGAGGACTTCGACACCTACTTCGATCAGTCACCGCTCAAGTACATCAAGAACGCGAAGACGCCGACCATGATCCACGTGGTGGAGGGCGACCCGCGCGTGCCGAGCCCGCAGTCGGTCGAGCTGCACATGGCGCTCAAGAAGCTTGGTGTCGAGACGGAACTGTTCATGTATCCCGGGCGCAGCCACGGGATTCCGGATCCACGGAACCGCCTGGTCAAGGCCGTGAGCGAGATGGCCTGGATGGACTACTACGTGCGGGGGATGGGCGAGAAGTTCGAGTGGAGGCAGGTGCTGGAGACGCTTGAGGGGGCGGAGGGGCCGATGAGGGTGTCGCAGCGGTAGGGGAGCAGGGCCTTAGAGACCAAGTGCCGCATGGGACCCGAGCCGTACCAGGCGCAGGATGTCGGCCCCGGACTTCTGGTAGATCAGCAACAGGTCCGGCTTCAGGTGGCAGTCGCGGAAATCTCCCCACTCTCCGCTCAGCGCGTGGTCGTGGTGCCGAGGCTCCAGCGGCCGGTCGTTGGCCAGCGCTGCCACCACCGGAGCCAGGATCACATCAAGGTATGTCCGGTGCCGACCCCGGGACTCACGCTCGTAGTCGCGCTTGAACCGGCTGGTCCGCTCAATCCTCCGCATGCAGATCGTCGAACAGTTCCTCGACGCTGTCGAACTGTGGGAGGTCGCCCCGGCGGGCTTCCCTCATCGCTTCGATGGTGGCGGCGTTGGGAACCAGCGGAGCGAACGGAAGCGCCTTCTCGTGTGCGATCTTGGTCAGCAGCAGGCGCAACGCGCCGGAGACGGTCAGTCCCATGGCCGCCAGCACTGCCGCCGCTTCCTCCGTCACGGCTCTGTCAATGCGGGCCTGGACGAGTTTATTCGGCATTTTTCTTAGCATCCATTCAGTCGTTGACGTACAATATCATGCAGCTTTGCGAGCTGTCGGTCAACCCACGATACTAAACAACATTGTTTAGTATCTGCTCCTGCAGGGTCAGGATCACCGTAGCCCGCCCCGTCAGCGGTCGTCCTCCGAGTCCGACGCCACATACTGGTCCCACGCCGGCGGCTCCACTCCGATCAGGTGCCTCACGAAGTAGTCATTCCGCTTTCTCGCACCGAAGTCACCCCCCGAGCCGTGGCCGCCGCCAGGAACCATGAGGAAGTCGAAGTTCTTGTCGGCCTCGATGAGCGCGTTCACCACCTGATACGTGGAAGAGGGGTCCACATTCCTGTCCAGCTCGCCCACGACCAGTAGCAGCTTCCCCTGCAGACGCCAGGCGTTGTCCACGTTCGAGGACTCGGAGTAGTGGGGCCCGATGGGCCATCCCATCCACGCCTCGTTCCACCAGATCTTGTCCATCCGGTTGTCGTGGCACCCCACCGACGAGAACGCCACGTCGTAGAAGTCGCCGTGCCAGAGCAGTGCCGCCATGGCGTTCTGCCCACCGGCCGAGCCCCCGTAGATCCCGACCCGGCTCACGTCGTAGTGGTCGTACTCCCGGGCCACGGCCTGGTGCCAGAGGATCCGGTCCGGGAAGCCGGCGTCCTTGATGTTCTGCCAGGCCACGTCGTGGAATGCCTTCGACCGGTTGTTGGTTCCCATGCCGTCGATCTGGGCCACGATGAACCCCAACTCGGCCACGGCGGTTCTGCTGGTGTGGGTGCTGAAGGTCTTCGGGACGTGCGAACCGTGGGGTCCGGCGTAGATGCTCTCGATGACCGGGTAGCTCCGGTTCGGATCGAAGTTGGTGGGGCGGATGATGATTCCCCAGATGTCCGTCACCCCGTCCCGGCCCTTGGCCACGAAGACCTCGGGGTACCGCCACCCCGTGGCGAGAAGCGCCGAAGCGTCGCCCCGCTCCAGCTCCATGACCAGGGACCTGTCGGCGGTCCTGCGAAGCTCGGCGATCGGCGGCAAGTCCACTCTGGACCATTGATCGATGTAGAACCGGCGGTCCGGGGAGAAGGTGACCTCGTGCATCCCGTCGGCCTCCGTGTAGGCCACCAGCCCGGTGCCGTCGAAGTCGATGCGGTAGTAGTGAACGAAGTAGGGATCCTGCTCGGGGTTCATGCCGCTCGCACGGAACCAGATCCGGCGGTTGTCCACGTCCACGCTGTCCACGCCCCGAACCGGCCAGTCACCCTGTGTGATCCGGTGCTTCACCTGCCCCGTCTCGCCGTCGAGCATATACAGGTGGTTCCACCCGTCGCGCTCCGACATCCAGATGATCTCCCTGCCGTCGTCGATGTCGTGGCGGAACCGCTTGTTGGAGTAGTTGAAGAAGGTTTCGGGTTCCTCGGAGATCACGGCCCGGGTGCGCCCGGTCTCGGCGTCGACTTCGATGACCCGATAGACCTGGTGGCCCCGCTGGTTGTACTCGAACACGACGTGCTCGCTGTCCTGCCTCCATTCCAGACGGGACAGGGTGTAGGCGTTGGGGAAGAGGGCGTCGTCGATGATCATCTGCCGCCCCGATTCGACGTCCAGGATCACCGGGATCTCCTTGTCGAGCCGATCGCCGGGCTTTGCGTAGAGGTAGGTCGAGTGCACCGGCTGGAGCTGGTCCTCGGGTGAGGATTCGACGTAGTGCACCACCCGCTCCTGACCGGGCACCACCCGGTAGACCGCCACCTTGCGCGAGTCCGGCGACCAGACGATGGAGCGGTCCGTGTAGGTGTTGCCGGGCGTGCCTTCCCAGGTGAGCATGGTGTGGTCGCCGGCGTCCGCGCCCGCTTCCCGGAGGGCCACGTTGTAGTTCTGGATGAAGACTTCGCGGGTGCTGTCCGGCGAGACGACCGGTTCCGTGGTCAGGTTCCGCCAAAGCTGGCCGGGGCCCGCCGACCAGGACACGCCGCTCGGGCCCACGCCACCACCCTGCCGTTGGGGCGCCTCCCCCCGGCTCTCGCACCCATAAGTGTCCAGATCGCACCGCCAGGTGAGATCTGCCGCGACGAACTCGATGGCTTGCTCATCCGCGGTGAACTCGATCCGGTCGAACGGGAGCTCGACGGCCGAGTTCGACTCCTCGGCGAAGGCGGGGAGAGCCGAGAGTGTCGATGCGAGCCGCTCATGATCGAAAGCGGGGCCCTGGGCGCGGGTTTCGGCATCAACGAGAACGAAGCTGTGCCCTCCCTCCGCCGTCTTCCGGTACCAGAACCGGTTGCCCTCTCCGATCCAGGACGGGCGTTCGGCGGCGTCCACAACCAGGCCCTGGAGGCGATCGCCAAGGCCGCCGGCTCGCCTGTAGTCGGCGAGGGTGCCCTGCGCGGCTGCCTGGAGGGGTGTGCAGATCGAGGCGAGGATCAGGATCGCGGCGAAACGATGGGGGAGGCGACGAGCTGGCATGGCTGCGGGTCCTTCCTGGATGCGGGTGCGGCGTGTGTCGCAATGTAAGGCGCACCCCCCGCCACGTGCCCATCACCCGATGACAGAATCGCGTCCGGCGCCTCGCCGCGCGCGGCTGCCTGACCGCCTCAACGCTGCGGCCGCCGCCTCACCGCCTCCCGAATCCCGCGGGTCGTCACCACATCCAGCTGGTCGGTGGCGCCCATCGCCGCCACCAGCGGCCCGTCCCAGTCCCGAAGAATCGACCTGATTCGACCGGTGGAGGGGTCGGTGAAGACCGAGATGGAGCGCGGGTCCGTGTCGTCGATCGCCACCACGCCCTCCGGCCCGGTGAGCACGATCCGCTCAAGCGAGCCCTCCCAGTCGTCCTCGATGGGAATGGCGAAGAAGAAGTACTTGTTGCCGTACTGGTCCTCGCCCGGAGTGAAGGACAGGGAGAATTCGGTTCCGCCGTCGACGGCGATTCCGTCCAGGCGATAGGGCCCGGGCTGTTCCGGAAGCTTCGCGGCCGCATACATGGAGAGCACCGGCTCGATGCGCAGTTCGTCTCCCAGGACGCCGCCCCACAGCACCAGCATCTGCGACTTCGTCCCGGCGCCGGCCAGGAGCGCCCGCGCCCCGCTCCCCTCCTTTTCCTCCCGAACCCGGATGACCTTCTCGTAGTAGTAGTCGCTCAGCCAGCCCTTTTCGTAGCAGTATCCCATGATGTCGCGGCGACAAGATGCATCGGATTTACAACTGGTTGCAACCGATGAACTTAGGAGTTTCGTGGACCGGATTCCCGCTGAATGATTCCCGCTGGTCGGGATTTCAGCCGCGAACCGTCCGGCGGCTGTCCAGAGCCTTCCTGAGTTGTCCCGCGTCGGGCTGCTGGTAGCAGCGGAGGACGGTCTGCGCGTCCTTCCAGCCGCCAAGCTGGCACAACACCTTGAGGGGAAGGTCCATGAGGTCGGAGGCGAACTTGCGGCGCAGCGAGTGCCAGCCTCTGCCACGCTTCGGCTCAAGACCGGCGAGCCCTTCGGCTTTCCGCCACCTGTCGTCAAGCATCCAGCCCCTCACGCATATCGAGGGATCCTGTGTGGTGGGCAGCACCGGGGCATTGCCGGTCCCGGCGCCCATCCCGCCCGCCTCTTGCAACACCGCGACCGCCTCGTCCGTCATCGGCGTGACGTGCTCGTAGCCGGTCTTCTCGTGCTCCGCGCGCCACCTCACCTCGCGGCCCTCGAAATCGATGTCCCCCCAACGAAGGTTGCGGATGGCACCGATCCGGTGGCCCGTCTCGTGGGCGAGCACGAACGCGACGTGGAACCGCCAATCAACCCGCCGGGATACCCCGAGCATCGCCTGGTACTCCTCTTCGGAGAGAACGACCCGGGTGGGGTTCTTTTCCTTGGGCGTCGTCAGGCCCCTCAGCGGGTTCGAGACGAGAAGGAGT
>MPNE01000041.1 GCA_002238865.1 Gemmatimonadetes bacterium bin94
GCCGCCTCGTCCGTCGCCGTACACGCCGGGTCGGCCGACCGTGCGAACGAACGCGGCGGTGAGCGTCCTCGGTCGCTTCGTCATGGGTGCCTTCCTGCTGTTGTGTATCATATCCCAAATCACTACATAGGGAAGAATACACGGGATTACAGCGGACGGCAAGGGACGATACGAGTCGGAGATACCCTTGGAAATGGTTGTCCAGTATTGTGTTACAACCGAACTTCCATATCCTAATGGACTACCTGGGACAACGGGTATCTAGTTCCGGCGGAATCGAGCCCAGGAGGCCATTGCCAGTTTGTTCTGCTCCGGCCTCCCGTCGGCTCAGATCAAGCCGGATCACCCGTCCCGACACGTCGGTATCCACCCCGTACCACGCCGCCAGCGGCGCATCGGTCAGCCAGTTCGCATTGTTGATCCAGTTCGGCCCATCGGTGGCCTCATAGAGGGCCACCAAGGCCGCCAAGTCGGGGTTCTCAACCGTAGTAATCTCGGCCGTGTCCGAAATCTCTCCGACCGCCGCCGCGATTGTTGCCGTCCCTTCTGCGACTCCCTTCACGGAGCCCAGAGCGTTGACACTGGCCACCAGCGTGTCGCTCGACGACCACGCGACCGTCACTCCTACCAACACCTGTCCGTATTGGTCGCGAACTTCGGCGGTGAACCGGGCCGTCCCGCCGGGGACGGTCAGGGTCGCCGAACTCGGGCTAACCGTCACCGTCGTCGGGCGCGGCGGATCGGTCGGTGTCGGCTCAACGGCTGCTTCGCCGCACGCGGAGACCCAGAGGATGGCCGCGGTGGCACAGGCGGTAAGAATCGAGGTGCGCGACAAGGCGCTAGCTTGTGACAAGATAGTCAACTCCGGTTTACATTATGACAACTATACTTGACATTTATTCATCGTTTCCACGCGTCTGCGCGGGGGATGCCGCCGCTGAACAGCGTTTCCAGCCCCTGTCCATCGGTCCCTCCAACCGCGTCCGCGCCATGGCCGGAACCAGGAAGCCCGCGCTAGCCCATCCCATTCCTTCGCCACCGCGTGTCCGGCGAAACTGCCCGTTCCGCAACCTTGCCAGACGATCGGCCAAGAGATGCCTCGATTGCATATCCGTCTCTCCTCGTACCGCCCGCTTCGGCGTTAGCGCTCCTAATCTGCACCGGCTGAGCGCCGGAAGTATCACGTTGACGTCAGAATCATGACAATTGTGCAAACCATTGGATTATCTGCATGAGAATACCGTGTCTGAAAAACAGCCGGCAAGGGGCGACAGATCGGTCCACCCCCTCGCGGCACGGTGCAATCACTTACACAGTCTGCCCATTCGCCCATGGAAGTGCCCCGGTTCCGCCGCGAGGTTGAACAGGGCACCGACACGGAGCGCAGTCCGAGGGCCGAAGTCCGAGGCCCGCCATCTCGTAGGCCAAACGGGATGTCGTGAGTGTTGCACCTGGGTTCAGGAGTTGGATATGTTGTTCACGAAGGGCATGGAGAAGGGGGAGGAAGAGGAGAATGAGTGGAGTGGAGGTTGGCGTGGTGAAGAAGATCTGGGAATCGGTCTCGGATCGGCGGACTCACCGTGAGCTGAGGGACGTAAGGGACACTCTTCAGGAGCAGATGCAGCAGATGGAGTCGCGCCAGGAGGCGCGGATCGGTCGCGTCGAACAGCGCCTGGACAAGGCCAGAGACGAGCTGAAGGGCGATATCGAGGCCACGAGGAGTGAGCTGAAGAGTGAAATCGCGGACACGAGGAGCGAGCTGAGGGGCGAAATCGAGGCCACGAGGAGCGAGCTGAAGAGTGATATCGAGGCCACGAGGAGTGAGCTGAAGAGTGAAATCGCGGACACGAAGAGCGAGCTGAGGGGCGAAATCGAGGCCACGAAGAGCGAGCTGAAGAGTGAAATCGCGGACACGAAGAGCGAACTGAAGAGTGAAATCGCGGACACGAAGAGCGAACTGAAAAGCGATATCGCGACGTTACGGGAGGAGGTTGTGGGCAACCGGCGGGAGCTACAGTGTCAGATCACCTCCGTCCGGGATGACCTGCAGGACCAGATCACCTCCGTCCGGGATGACCTGCAGGGTCAGATCACCTCCGTCGGGAAGGATGTTGCAGCGCTCGCTGGCGAAGTCGTAGCCACCCGGGACGTGCTGCTGGCTGCGATTCAGGGACTCGAGCGAGGACCCTGACGCTGATTTCGGTTGCCGACCTCGGGAAGTCCTTCGGTGAACGCACCCTTTTCGCCGGCGCGTCGTTCCGGCTAGACCCCGGAGAGCGCTACGGACTGGTGGGTGCCAACGGGTCGGGCAAGACCACTCTTCTGAACATCCTTTCAGGCGATGTGGACGCGAGCGCCGGGTCGGTGTCCATGCCCCGCCGGATCCGCCTCGGCGTCCTGCGGCAGGACCGGTTTCTGTACGAAGACGAGGAGATCCTGCAGGTCGCGCTCATGGGCAACGCGGATCTGTGGGCGGCGATGGCCGAACGGGACCGGATGCTGGCCGACGTGGGTGAACCCTTCGACGCCGTGCGGTTTTCGGAGCTCGAAGACGTCGTCGAGCGGCACGACGGCTACACCGCCGAGTCTCGGGCCGCGGCCATCCTCGAGGGGCTCGGACTCCCCGCGGGCGTCCACAGGGATCCACTCTCCACGCTGTCCGGCGGCTTCCGTCTGAGGGTCCTGCTCGCGCAGGTGCTGGCGAGCGCCCCGGACGCGCTGCTCCTCGATGAGCCCACCAACCATCTCGACATCCTCTCGATCCGGTGGCTGGAGAAGTTTCTGCGCGGCTTTCGCGGCCCGGTCGCGGTGATCAGTCACGACCACCGCTTCCTTGACAATGTGGCCACCCGGATCCTGGACATCGACTACGAGACCGTTCTCGGCTACCCCGGGAACTACACGGCATTTCTCAAGGCCAAGGAGGCCGAGCGCGAGCGCCGCGAGAAACAGATCGCCGTTCGGAAGCGGGAGGTAGCACATCATCAGAAGTTCGTCGACCGCTTTCGCGCCAAGGCCTCGAAGGCGCGGCAGGCACAAAGCCGGGTCCGCATGATCGAAAAGAAGGCCGAGACGCTGACCGCGTTGCCCCAAAGTTCGCGCCGGTACCCGGCTTTCAAGTTTGAACAGCGGCGCCCGAGCGGTCGCGAAGTGGTAAAGATCAAGGGAGTCCGCAAGTCCTTCGGAGACAACCACGTGCTCCACGGGGTCGATCTGCGGGTGAGGCGCGGCGACCGGCTCGCCATCGTCGGTGCGAACGGGATCGGGAAGTCCACCCTGCTCAAGGTGATGGTGAACCGGCTCGAGTGCGACGCGGGTTCGGTCGAATGGGGGTACGAGACGCATCCGGGTTACTTCGCCCAGGACCCGGGCGACCACCTCGGGGAGCGGCGGCGGACCGCCGAAGCCTGGGTGAGCGACTACTGCGAAGGGAAGGGAACCGGCTTCGCGCGGGGCAAGCTGGGGATGGTCCTCTTCAGCGGGGACGATGTCGAGAAACGCCTCGCCGCCCTGTCCGGTGGCGAGTCGGCGCGACTGGTGCTGTGTAGCCTGATGATCCGGGAACCGAACGTGCTGGTTCTGGACGAGCCGACCAATCACCTGGATCTGGAGTCCATCGACGCGCTCGTGAAGGGGCTGAAGGCCTTCCCCGGCACCCTCGTCTTCGTCTCGCACGACCGCTGGTTTGTGGGACGACTGGCCAACCGGATCGTGGAAATAACGACGGAGGGCATCCGCGACTACCGTGGCACGTATGAGGAATACGTCCATTTCCGCGGTGATGACTACCTTGACGCGGACACTGTAGTGCAAAAGGCCAGGAAGGAAAAACGGGCTCGGGGCAGGGAATCGCGCGCGGCCGGGGCGGCGGCAGGCGCCGGCGGGCGCGGTGTGCAGAGGTCGACGCGGAGGGAGCGGGAGCTCAAGGCGCGGGGAGAGCGGCTGGCCGACCGCATCGAGGTGGCGGAGGCGCGGGTCGCGGAGATCGATGCCGTCTTCGCCGCGCCGTCGTTTTACGAGACCGCGTCCCCCGACGAGGTGGGTGCGCTGCAGACCGAGCGCCGCGGGCTCACCAGGGACATCGCCCGGCTGATGCGGAAGTGGGAGGATGTGGAAGCCGAGATCGAGGGGGCGGGATAGTTGGCTGCGATGGAGCACGCCGCCTATCTTGGGGCATGGTCGAAGCGATGTGCATTCCGGTCAGAACCACCGGCGCCATCGGCCTTGCCGTTCTCGCGGCGGGCTGCGCCGATGAACGCCAACCCGGCGCGCCGATCGCCCCGGAGGTGCTGGCGGCCGAGCACGAGGAGTGGCGGGCGCGCAGACACGTGAGCCTGTCGAATCCCGACGGCGGGGTCGTCAGCTGGGACGGACTTTGGGATCTCCAGGAGGGGGCGAATGCCTTCGGCGCGGATCCGGCGCTGTCGATCGTTCTCGCGGAAGAGGACTCGCCTCCCCTGGCGGGCACGCTCCACCTGGCCGCCGGCGAGGTCCGCCTGGTGCCCGCAGAGGGGAGCGGCCTGAGCATTCGCGACGGCGACGCGGTGACCGAGCCGCTCACCCTGCAGCACGACCGGTCCGACAACACGACCTACCTCGAGCTCGGGTCGCTGGGCCTCCGCATTCACTCGGAGCGGGGAACCGACCGCCTCTGGCTTCGCGCCTGGGACCGCGACGCGCCCAGGATCGACGCCTTCGAGCTTCCGCCCTACTTCCCCGTCAGCAGCGAATGGCGGATCCCCGCGCGGTTCGATCCCTACCCCGAGCCGCGCACCGTGCTGCTCGCCGACGTGACCGGCGGAACCGTCGACAACGTCTCCCCCGGCGAGCTGGTGTTCGAGGCCGGCGGGCGCGAGCACCGTCTGGTCGCCTTCGCGACGGAGTCGAGCGGAAACTACTTCGTCACCCTCTGGGACTCGACGGGCGTGAGCGACACCTACCAGGGGGGTCGCTACATGCGCGTTCCCTTCCCGAACGACGACGGGTGGACGGAGATCGACTTCAACCGCGCCTACAATCCGCCGTGCGTGTTCACTCCGTTCTCGGTGTGCAGCCTCCCGCCCCGCGAGAACCGTCTCTCGCTCGCGGTGACCGCCGGCGAGAAGCGGCCGGTGAACGCCCCCTACTAGGCCGCCCGGCTACGGGTTGTTCCGGATGATTGGGGGTACTGGCCGGACAGGTTCCAGGTACCGGTCCGGGATCGGTCCCGCGTCCGGCTCGTGCTGCCAGAAGATCGTGAGGATCCACCACCGCTCCCCGTCGTTGAGGAGCTGGAAGGAGTTGATGCCGCGGTTGAAGGGCTCGGTCTCGTCCGCCGCCCGGAAGGACGCGTAGCTGCTGAACCGGTGCGCGATGTCCCCGTACATCTCGGTGACGCCGCCGATCTCGACCTCGTAGAAGCCCTCCGAGACGAACGCGTCGTCGGCTCCCTGGACGAACTGTTCCGGCGAGATTGCGTTCGCCACGCTCCTGCGGCCGTTCTGGCTCGTTTCCGTCGCCACGGGGATGAGCCGCGCATCCGGCGCGAACAGGGAACGGAAGCGGTCCCAGTCGCGCGCCTCGCCGGCTTCCCCGGAGATGACCTCGTAGACGGCCGTGATGATCGCGTCCACCGACGCGACGTCCGCGGGGTCGGCCATCGGCTGGGGCGGCACCTCGATGACTTCCATCGTCGGTTCGGCTTCGGCCGCTGCCCCGTCCCCGCCGTTCTCGGGTGCGGCGCACGCTACGCTCACGGTCAGGATCGCTGCGAACAGCGTCCGCCGCGCGGTGAATTGGTGTGACGTCATGTCGAATCCTCCCTGGAGCCCGTGGACCATCTCCCGGTAAGCATCGGGGACGATCGGCGGTACTGCAAGTTCATGCGCTCATTGCGGTTCGCCTGGCGCCATGCGACAGCTTCCGGCAGGGCTGCGACAGAGTCACATTGCGGAAGCGGCGCGCCGCTCCGTATCGTGCCTTCAACGACCCCCACTGCCGAGGATCTCCATGTCCGTCCAGCCCAGCCGGCCAGGTACCGGGATTCACTTTGAACCCGACGAGCAGCCCAGCTACCCCGTTGCGGTTTCTCTCGCGCTCCAGTACTGCGTCCTCACCCTCGCGGCCATCGTGCTCACCATTGCGATCGTCGTGCGCGCGGCGGGCGGCAGCGAGCTTTTCCTGTCGTGGGCGTCCTGCGCGGCCCTTCTGGTCAGCGGGATCTCGACGATTGTGCAGGCCAGACGGGTCGGGCGGTTCGGGGCGGGGTACGTCCTCCTGATGGGTACGTCCGGGGCGTTCATCGCCGTGTCGGTGACCGCGCTCGCGCAGGGCGGACCCGGGATGCTGGCCACCCTGGTCGCGGCCTCCGCGCTCTTCCAGTTCCTCCTGGCATCGCGGCTTTCGCTGCTCAGGCGCATCATCACGCCCACCGTGGCGGGCACGGTGATCATGCTGATCGCGGTCACGGTCATGCCCCTCGTCTTCGGCCTCATCGAGACGGTGCCCGAGGGAGCCGCTCCGGCGGCCGGGCCCATGACGGCCGGGGTGACCCTGGCGGTCACGCTGATGATCATCCTGCGCGCTACGGGGGTGATGCGTCTCTGGGGTCCCGTGATCGGCATCCTCTCGGGGTGCGTGGTGGCCGGCTTCTTCGGCCTCTTCTCGTGGGAACAGCTGGCCGCGGCGCAGTGGATCGGCTTGCCGGTGGCGGGGTGGCCGGGGTTCGACTTCAGCTTCGGTCCCCTGTTCTGGGCAATGCTCCCCGCTTTCGTCTTCGTCACCCTGGTCGGGGCCATCGAGACCGTCGGCGACTCGGTCGCCATTCAGCGCGTTTCGTGGCGCGAGCCCCGCGCCACGGACTTCCGCGCGGTGCAGGGGGCGGTCGCCGCGGACGGCCTGGGCAATTTGCTGTCGGGCCTCATGGCCACGGTCCCGAACACCACCTATTCGAGCAGCGTGTCGATCGTCGAGATCACCGGCGTGGCGGCTCGGCGGGTGGGCGTCTGCATCGGGGCGGCGTTCTGCGTGCTGGCCTTCCTGCCGAAGGTCGTGGCGCTCATCCTCTCGATTCCGGACGCCGTCATCGGCGCCTACGCGGTCGTTCTCATCGCGATCCTCTTCGTGCTGGGCATGCGGATCGTGGTGGGCGACGGGATGGACTACCGCAAGGCCGCCATCGTAGGGGTGTCGTTCTGGGTCGGGTCGGGCTTCCAGAGCGGCGGTCTCTTCACCTCGCAGATGAGCCCCTTCTTCGCCGAGATGATGGGCAACGGGATGACGTCCGGGGGCCTCACCGCGCTCGTTCTGTCGGCGTTCGTCGAGATTACGGGCGCGCGGCGCACGCGCCTGGTGACGACTGTTGAGCGTCAACGCGCTCCCGAATATCCAGAAATTCCTCAACAGTTTCGCCTTGCGGGAGGGGTGGCACGAGGACATGGCACGACGGGTCTCGCTCGCCGGCGAGGAGGCGCTGTTGAGTCTCCTGGGGGATGAGGGCGACGAGGCGGGCGCGAAGCGGCGGTTGCGCCTGAGCGTGCGCACCCACAAGGGAGGGGCGGAGCTGGAGTTCGCGGCCGTGTCAGGGGAAGGGAACATCGAGGACCGGATAGCACTGGCCAGCGAATTCTCCGTGGAACTTCACGGCGATCATGACTTCTCGCTGCGGCTGCTGCGTCACCTGGCCACCACCGTGAGGCACCAGAAATACCACGACACCGACATCCTGACCGTGCAGGTGGATCCGCCGGCGGCCCAGCAGTAGCCGCCAGGCCCGCCGGGTTCGGATGGTAAAGGGGGGTTGCCACGTCTACCGTGTACGAAATCCTCCCGCTATGGTATCAGGGCCATGACGCCCGACAAGCATCCCCCACGGTGGCAGTACAGGTTCCGTAACTTCTCCCGCGCCTATGCGCTTCTGCGTGAAGCCGCGGAAAACGATCCGAAACACCTGAGCGATCTTGAGCGGGAGGGACTGATCCAGCGGTTCGAGTATACCTTCGAGCTGGCCTGGAAGACCTTGAAGGACCGGCTCGCGCACGATGGGGTACGCATCCCGACCATCACACCGCGCAACGTTATTCGATGTGCGTTTTCGGCCGGGCTGATCGACGACGGTGAGGCCTGGATCGACATGTTGACGGATCGCAACGCGATGTCTCACCAGTACGACTTTGCCGTGTTCCAGTTGGTTGCGGACAAGGTCCACCATCGATACCTGCAGCTCTTCGAGGCACTATGGGAGGAGTTGCTGATGGACGAGGAGGCGGGATCTTGAGTGGGCCGCTCATGGATGCTGACTCCGGCGTTCTGACCGAGGACCTGATGGCCAGGCTGACCCGTGTCTTCTCGGCCTATGCCGAACTGGAATCGGTCACGCTCTTTGGTTCCCATGCGTTGGGAACGGCCTCGCCGCGCTCGGACATCGATCTCGCAACGCGAGGAATTCGGAACCGTCACACACTGGGCAGGCTGATCCTCGACCTTGAGGATCTCGACCTGCCCCAGGAGTGTGATACCAAGGCT
Organism: Gemmatimonadetes bacterium bin94; assembly: GCA_002238865.1. Classification (GTDB taxonomy): domain Bacteria; phylum Gemmatimonadota; class Gemmatimonadetes; order Longimicrobiales; family Gaopeijiaceae; genus Bin94. The sequence goes on from MPNE01000041.1 coordinate 8,503, forward strand.
TTCGAGGATATCCGGTACCGTCCCCTGAGACGTCACATCGAGGCCGTCGGCGTCACCATCTATCGTCGCGCGGGGCGGCAACAGCCCGGATCCGGCAAGGGCTCTACGGCCTGAACCGCACCCACTTCGTGATCCTCCGCTGGGACACCTCGGCGCCGTACACGTTGCCGTCGCTGTCCACCGCGACGCCTTCCGGTCCGCTGAACCCCATCACGTTGGAGCGGTCGTCCGGCAGGAAGAAGTGCACCCACCCCTGGTTCGCGTCCCCGATGCGGATCCCCTTCTCCCAGCCGGCGTTGCGCTGCCCGGTAAACTCGTTCGGCGCGGGGCTCGACTCGGAGTCGGCCACGTAGATGTTGTCGTCGGCGTCGATGTAGATGCCGCTCGGCCGGCCGAACTGCGTCCAGATCGCAAGGAAGTTGCCGTCCTGGTCGAAGAGCTGGATGCGATTGTTGTAGCGGTCGCCGACGAAGATCCGGCCCTGCGAGTCCATCGCCAGCGCGTGCGGGTCGCGGAACTGGCCCGGCCCGTAGCCGAGCTCGCCCCAGGTCTCGATGTAGTTGCCGTCGGCGTCGTAGCGGATGACGCGCCCCTGGGTGCGGTCGTGCGAATCCACCACGTAGATCTGCCCGTTGGGCGCGACCAGCACGTCGGACGGGCGGGTGAGGTGGGTGGGCGGATCGCCTGCCTCGCCGGGGGTGCCGATGGTCATCAGCAGCTCGCCCTCGGGCGAAAACTTGAGGACCGAGTGCCCGGTGATCGTGGCGCCGGTGTTCCATGCGTCGGCGATCCACACGTTGCCTTCGTGGTCCACGTCGATGCCGTGCGGCCAGGCGATCAGGCCGCCGCCGAAGCTGCGGAGCAGGTTCCCTTCCTTGTCGAACAGAAGGATGGGATCGACCTCCGACCCGACGCAGGAGTTCCTGCCGCAGCGCTCCGCGACCCAGATGTTGCCGTCGAGGGCGATCTCCACCGCGCTGGTCGATCCCCACACCCTGCCCTCGGGGAGCTCGCCCCAGCCGTAGATCGGGCGGAAGGGGTTCGTGGTGACGGACTGGGCGCGAAGGAGCGGCATCGTGGCCGGGACGACCGCGGTGAGGACGGCCGCGACAAGGACCGCCGCGGCGGCCATGAATCCCGGAACGGTCGCCGCACGAATCGATCTGATCATTGGGTCTCTCTCCATGTTGACGGGGACGATGCAGCTTAATCCGCTACCCGGGCAGCCGCCACCGGCCTCTTCACCTTTTTCGGGCTGCCCAGGCCGCTTCCAGACCGCGGTCGAAGGTCATGAGCCGGCGTGGCTTGCGGCGGAGGCAGCAGGCCAGGTGCACAAGGTCTCGAGCCTCCAGTCCGGGGTGGTGCGCGATCAGGGTCCGCGCCATGGCGACATCCGCGGGCTCGACGGGCCAGACCTGTTCCACGCACCGGTCCGCGAGCATCCAGGCGTCGTCGAGAGCTGACGGCCTTCGCGTCCCGAGGTAGTAGTGGAGCATCTCCTGCAGGACCTCTGCCGAGGTGACCAGGCGGTCGCCGCGACACAGCGCGTCGGCGACGAAGGCACGTGCCTGGTCGCGCAGGGGGTGTGGGCGGCCGACGTGGTGAATGAAGACGTTTGCATCGACGAAGATCGTCATTCTCCCAGCCCCGCGACGCGGGAGTCCGCGATCACGCGCTTGGCTTCGCGCCAATCGGGTTCCGGGGCGTCGGATCGGCGGGCGTCGCAGGCGGCATTGAATTCGCGCAGCTCTTCCAGGGTGAACATGGCGGGACGAGCGGCGGCCAGCTTTTCGTCGGCGGCCTCGCGCAGCCACTGGCCGAGGGACTTGCCCTCGCGTGCGGCCTGGTCGCGGTAGGCGGTCTTGGCGGTCTCGTTCACTACGAAATGGATGCGGGACATCGGTGAGGATCCGTTTGGGGGGCAAGATTGCACCACCAACATACGCAATGGATACCACTGCGCAATGATATTGCACAATGCTCAGAGCCTGGCAGCCCCGGGCCCCGGCGCGAGAGGTCGTGGCCGGAAAACGCTACGGAATGTCCTCGCCCGGCAGCCGGGGCGTGTGCACGGGGTCGCGCCGCACCCGGGTCGCCTGTTCGAACGCGTACCCCAGCGCGAGCAGCCGTGCTTCGCTGAACATGCGCCCCAGGAATGAAATGCCCACCGGGAGCCGGTCGCTTGTATACCCTGCCGGGACGATCAGGTCGGGAAGTCCGCTCAGGTTGGCCAGGTTGGTGGCCGAGGGGGCGGGATTCGGTGACGACGAGCCCCGGTAGACACCGGCCGGGCCGGGCCGGGCCGGGTCGGCGAGGTGGGGTAGACGATGGCGTCCAGGTCGTGCTCGTCCAGCACCCCGGTCAGGATGGCGCGCACCAGCGGCAGCCCGAAATCGCGCATCGCGATGTACTCGTCGTCGTCCATGGACCCGCCGTTCAGCTCCTGCCGGAAGAAGCTCCAGCGCGTCGGGTTGGGGAGGCCGCCGTCGGGGGTCGGCGACACGATCCGCGACGTCCGTTCGATCATCCCGGTCAGCGTGCGCGGGTACCCCGGCGACAGCGTGGCCAGGTAGTCCTCGATCTGCGCCGGGAACTCGCGGAAGCGGATCGTCTGGTAGAAATCCGCCTTGGCGTCCAGGAGCCAGCCGGGATAGCGCACGTCGACCACGGTCGCCCCGGCCTCGCGCATGTAGTCGAGCGCGGCGCCGATGATCCAGTCGACCTCGGTGTCGTGGCCCAGGAAGTCGCGCGCGATCCCGATGCGCGCCCCCGCGAGCGCCCCCTCGTCGAGGACGCCGGTGTAGTCGGCGAGGAGGTGCCCGTCGCTGGCCCGCGTGGCCTCGTCGGCGGGATCGACGCCGACCATCACGGTCAGCATGGCCGCGACATCGAAGACGCTGCGCGCCATGGGGCCGGCGGTGTCGAAGGAAAGCGCGAGCGGGACGATGCCGTCGCGGCTCAGCAGGCCGAGCGTCGGCTTCAGGCCCGCGATGCCGTTCGAGGTCGCGGGGCCGCGAACCGACCCGCCGGTGTCGGTGCCGATGCCGACCTGGGCGAGCCAGGCCGCGATGGCCACGCCCGTCCCGCCGGACGACCCGGAGGGCGTGCGCGTCAGGTTGTGCGGGTTGAGCATCGGGCCGTCGATCGAACTCATCTGGACGCCCGACGCGAGCTCGCTCATGTTCGCCTTGCCGAGGATGATCGCGCCCGCCTCGCGCAGCCTCTGCACGATGAAGGCGTCGTCCGGAGGCATCGATCCCTTGAGCAGGAGGGAGCCCGCCGTGGTTGGCATGTCGTGCGTGTCGACGTTGTCCTTGAGCACCACGGGGATCCCGTGCAGGAGCGAGCGCGGCCCCGTCTCCCGGCGCTCCCGGTCGAGGGCCCTCGCGGTTTCCAGCGCACGCGGATTGAGGGTCAGAAAGGCGTTGAGCCGGGGTCCGTCGTCGTCGTAGGCCTCGATGCGCGCCAGGTAGAGGGCGACGAGGCGCTCCGAGGTCAGCGAACCACGGTCGAAGGCGGCGTTCAGGTCCGCGATCGTGGCCTCGGAAAGGGACAGCGACTGGGCGTCCGCGCTGCCCGCGAACGCGATGACGCACGCCAGCGACACGACGAGCAGCCCGTGAACGAATCCGGGCGGGCGCGGGGAGCGGCAGGGCGACGGATGCGATCTCATGGCAACTCCAGCAGGCTGCGGGGGTCGACGCTGGTCGTTCCGTAGCGGACCACCCAGTGCAGATGGGGGCCGGTCACCCGTCCGGTCGCGCCCACGAGGCCCACCGGTGTCCCGGCCGAGACGGTGTCACCTTCCTCCACCAGCCAGTCGCTGAGGTGGAAGTAGCCGGTCAGCAGTCCGCCCCCGTGATTCACGTACACGACGTTTCCGGCCAGGAGGAAGGCGTCGGCCAGCGCCACGACGCCCGCCGCCGCCGCGGTCACCACGTCCCCCGGGTCGCCCGCAAGGTCCAGTCCCATGTGGCGGCTGGAGATCCGACCGTTGAACTCGCGGCCGGTACCGAACCCGCTGGTGATGCGGTCGTCGCGCGGCAGGATCACCTCGGAACCCCGGATGCGCGGGGTCGCGTGGGCCTCGCGCGCAACCCGGGCGGCCTTCTCCCGGTCACGGTTCAGCCGCGCACGGTCTTCCTCGCTGAGCGGCGACCCGAAGCGCGGCGCCACCGTGAGCTGCTCGTGCTCGTATTCGACCGCCGCGACCGGGATGCGCACCGAGTCGGTCCGGCTTCGCCCGTCCTCGTACGTTGCCCGAACCCACGCGTCGATCGAGTCCGTGGCCTCGATCGGCACGGGCGCCAGGCTTTCCAGCACCGAATCGACGGGTTCGAAGTGGAGCTCCTCGCCACCCGCCACCCCGGTGGCCGACACCAGAGCCGAGCCTGGCGGGTTGGCCACACGGACGACGAAGAGGTGGCCCTGCACGGGTCGGGCGGGCTCCCAGCCGACCTCGAGCGGAGCAAGGTCGGGCGGTGGCGACTCCCAGGCGAGGCCGAACGCCACGCCCGCCAGGAGCACCAGCGCGAGGAGGCCGGCCAGCGCGGGCCGGGCACCGCCCCGGATGCGGGCGCCGGGCGCCGACGAATGTGGACGGGGCCGGTGGCCCCCCGGGTGACTCATGATGGCGATGCTCCGTCGGCTGGAAGACCTGTCCGTCCGCTCCGGACACAAGGTGCGCCTGCGGCCATGGCGCGGACAAGCCCGGATTGCGAAAGCGCGTCCCGGGCGGCAATTCTCCATGTGAGCGCTACCGTCAACGCCCCGGTCCCGGAGAGCACCATGCGACACAAGACCATCTTCGCCGTTTTTTCTTGCCTGCTCGTTGCGGGCCTCGTTACGCCTCCCCGGGCCCATGCGCAACCCGAGCGCCGGCCTTTCCTCTTCAAGGACGCACGGGGCGAACTCGCCCAGGCCCGTGCGCGCGGCGAGACGGAAGTCGTGGTGGTGATTGCGTCGATGCCGGGACGGAACGCCCGGGTCGCGGCGCTCATCGCCGAGATGGGCGGCCGCGTCGGATTCCGCTTCGACGACGTGGACTATGTCCGCGCCTGGGTGCCCGTGGACCGTGTCGAGGAGTTGGCGAGCCACGCCGACGTCCACAGCGCCGACATCGCGATTGCGAACCGGTCCCGGTCGTTCGGGCTCCCGGGCGGCGAGCCGGCGGGCGGGCACCCGCTGCCATCGGTCGGACACCCGCTCCCGCCGGTCGGCGCTCCCGCCACGGACACCGTGTGGCCTCCGGTGCTGAGCGACCGGCCCATCGCCGTGCGGTACAGCCCCCTGGGCGATGTACGGGCCCTCGGCTTCCTCGAAGAGAACCCCACCTTCGACGGGCGCGGCGTCACGATCGCGCAGATCGACATGTTCCCGGACATGCTGCTCCCGGAGCTGCAGACCGCGTACACCCTCGACGGCCGGCCGGTGCCCAAGATCGAGATCTACCGCAACGTTCTCGACCCCGAGATCGAGGACGACGGGCGCTGGCTGGAGATGGACGACATGGTCGAAGCGACGGGGGGAAGCTTCGTCTACCGTGACTCTTCGTACACGGCACCGCGCGACGGCGTTTTCCGGATCGCCATCTTCGACGAATCCAAGGCCGATTCGGCCGGGGTGTACGGCTTCCAGGGCCTCGACCTCGACGTCAACCGGGACGGCAATCCGGAGGGATCGAGCCACGACTTCGCGGTGCTGTGGGACGAGTCCGGCGGGGATGTCTGGGTGGACACGGACCAGGACTTCGACCTCACCGACGAGGTGACGCTCGGGGAATACGACGAGCGCCACGAATTCGGAGTCTTCGGCACGGACGACCCGGACACTCCGGTGCGCGAGTCGATCGGTTTCGGCGTCCAGATCGACGCGGAGAAGGGGCGCGTCGCGCTCAACCTGGGCATCGCGTCGCACGGGTCGCTGGTGGTTGGGGCGTCGGTGGGCAGCCGGGGCGAGAACGGCCGCTTCGACGGGGTAGCGCCCGGTGCGCGCCTGGCGGCGGTGGGCGAGGGCGGCTCGGCGTACGGCCAGACGGAGGCGACGATCGTGGCGGCCTCCCACCCCTCGGTCGACGTGGTCTACTTCGAGCAGAGCTCCAACATCACCCACAACTACCTGCTGCGTGACGGTCGGCTCGTGCCGTCGGTCATCGCGGACCGCCTGGTGGAGCGCTACGGGACATCCATCCTGTCGCCCACCCACAACTTCCCCGTGCTCGGCGCCATCGACGACATCGTGATGGGCCGCGGCGTGATCGGGGTCGGCGGCCACGAGGGCAAGGACAACTTCTTCATGAACCACGGCGTCCGGGTGGAGCACGACGACAACCTGCTCATCACCGGCGGCTACGGCCCCATGGGCGACGGCACCCTCAAGCCGGACATCATCTCGCCCTCGAACTACGTCAGCACGGCCCAGGGCTTCGTGGAGGGGCGCGCGATTCCGGGCCTCTTCCAGCTTCCGCCGGGCTACACCATCGCCGGCGGAACGTCCACCGCCACCCCGACCGCCTCCGGCGCCGTCGCGCTGCTGATCAGCGCGGCCCGTCAGTCGGGCATGGATGTCGATCCCCACCAGATCAAGTACGCGGTCACGCGCGGGGCCCGCTACGTGCCCAACATCGCGGCGTACAAGCAGGGCAACGGCGTGATCAGCGTTGCCGGCGGGTGGGAGGTGCTTCAGGAGTTGCACGCGGGCGGCCTGACGGTGGACATCGAGAGCCGCTCGTCCATCGTCACCCCGTACAGCCACCTGCTGCCGACGCCTCACGAGGGGTTCGGGCTCTACGAGCGCAGCGGCTGGAAGGCGGGGGTGCGGCGGGAACGGACCGTCACCTTCACCCGCACCTCCGGGCCCTCCGGCCCCATGACCTTCGACGTAAGCTGGGAGGGCAACGATCACGGCACCTTCTCGTCGCCGCTCACCGTCACGCTGCCGCTGGGCACGCCCGTGGACTTTCCCGTTACGGCGACGCCCGCGGGGCACGGCGTCCACACCGCCCACCTCACGCTCGACCACGAAGACGTGACCGGCTACGCGCACCGCATGCTCGCGGCGATCGTCGCGCCTGAGCCCCTGAACGCGGCCGGCGGGTACACGGTCAAGAAGGAGGTGAAGGTCCCGCGGCCCGGAATGCAGAGCCTCTTCTTCGACGTGCCGGAAGGCGCCACTGCGCTGAAGCTGGAGCTGGCGTGGGAGGACCGGCCGGTGTCGATGGCGGTGGTGCGCCCCGATACCCGTGACCAGCGCAGCGGGGTCGTGCAGACCGGCGGCGCCGGGGTCACGCAGGTCATCCCCGATCCGGTGCCCGGAACGTGGGAGGTGCGGCTCTCCGACATCGCGGATACCCGATCCTTCGACTGGGAGCAGGCGAAGAAGGAGGAGCCGGTGCCGCCGACCCCCGCCACCCTGACCGCGTCCGCGCTGGCGGTGGATGTGGAGGTGGTCGCGCCCGAGCTGGCCTCCGACAACGGCGAGGCGCCGGGAACGCAGTCCCACCAGGTGTGGGTCACGAACCGGATGGCGTCGTTCACCGGGGCCGCGGTGACCACGCCCGCCGGGAGCGCGCGGCGGGAGTACCGCACGATCTCGGCCCGCGAGCAGCAGGTCTTCGAGGTCGAGGTGCTGCCGGGCTCGACGGCGTTGATGGTGCGGCTGCAGGACGAATACGCGGACTCGGGCGATACGGAAGGAGGGGACGGGGACGTCGCCGATCTGGACGTCTACGTCTTCGATTGCACGGGAGATGCGTGCTCTGCCGCCCGCGTGGACGGCGACCCCGTGGGCGACGAGTCGGTGGTCGTGCACGATCCGGCGCCGGGGACGTGGAAGGTGGTGGTGGACGGCGCCAGCGTGCCGGGTGACGAGGTGGGGTTCGTCTACCTCGACGTCGTGTTCAACCCGGCGTACGGGTCGGTGGGCGTGATCGACATGCCCCAGGAACGCGCGTCCGGCGCACGCTGGACGACCACCGCCCTGGGCTGGGCGGCGCAGGCGGCCCACGCCACGGGGAGGAGGCCGTACCTGGCCGTGGTGGTGCAGGGAGGTGCGGGGGACGACACGTACTGGGTGAGCACGGGGGAGGTGCGTTGACGCGGCGGCTCAGCTACCTGGGGCCGGCGGGGACGTACAGCGAAGAGGCGGCGAGGGCGTGCGCGCTCGCGGGCGCCGGAGCCGGGACCGGGCGCCCGGCGAAGCGCCGGGACGTGCGCGGCCGGGCCGGGCCCGCTCGCCTCGTGCCGTTCGGCAGCATCGCGGCGGTGGGGGGCGCGGGGGGGGGAGGGGGCGGCCGCGGAGGCGCGGGGACGTGCGCGGCGGGGCCGGGCCCGCTCGCCTCGTGCCGTTCGGCAGCATCGCGGCGGTGGTGCGCGCGGTGGAGGAAGGCGCCGCCGACGAAGCCGTGGTGCCGATCGAGAACAGCCTGGAGGGCGCGGTCACCCACACCGCGGATCTGCTCATCCACCACACCGATCTGAGGATCCGCATGGAGGTCGTGCTGCCGATTCATCACTGCCTTCTCCTTCAGCCCGATGTGCGTGTCGAGGAGGTGCAGGTGGTGTACTCACACCCGCAGGCGCTCGCCCAGTGCCGCGGATACCTCGCGCGACACCTTTCCGGCGCGGCGCCCGTCGCCTCGCTGAGCACGGCCGGCGCCGTCCGGGACATGCAGGGGAGCGACCGCCCGGCGGCGGCGATCTCGAGCCGGCGGGCCGCCGAGATCTCGGGCGTGGCCGTCGCGGACGGGAACATCGAGGACAGGGGCAACAACAAGACGCGGTTCGTTGTGCTTGCCGTCGGGGACGCCCCCCGGACCGGCCGGGACAAGACCTCGATCTGCTTCGACTTCAGCGAAGACGCGGCGGGAACGCTGCACGGCGCCCTGGGAGAGTTCGCGACCCGGGGAATCAACATGATCAGGGTCGAGTCGCGACCCGACAAGCGCAGCCTGGGGCGGTACGTGTTCCTGATCGACATCGAAGGCCACCGGGAGGACGCGGTGGTCGGCGCTGCGCTGGCACGCATCGAGGCCCGCGCGACGATGTTCAAGGTTCTGGGGTCGTATCCGCGCGCCAAAGTGCTTGACTCGGGCACGCGACCGTTGTAGGTATCAGTCAACGACAACTCATCGAGACCGGCAGAGGGACAGGCCCTTTGAAGCCGGGGCAACCTGTGGGAAGTGGCATTCCCGCAAAGGTGCCAACTCCTGCGATGGATGTGAACTCCATCGCAAAGATGAACCGCCCGTCACCCTTCGGGGTGGCTGCCAGAAGTACCAAGGGTGTCGAATCTCCCGGAGTCCGATGAGCGGACATCGAGACGCGGGAGAGGCTCTCAAATGCCCACATGCAGCGCCGCTCGTGCAGTTCCTGCCTCTGCGGCCAACTCCACAACCCGGTTGCGGCCTTCTCCGGGATCACCTCTCAGGACGCGCGTCCGGGCACGCATCGCCTTCGACCACCTCCCGGAGCGCTCCGTACCCGTTCACTACGAGGCACACGGGGACCCTTCGGCACCGGCTACCGCGGTGCTCGGCGGCATCTCCGCGGGCCGCCACCTCGCGCCCACTCCCTCGGACGCACGGCCCGGCTGGTGGCGCGGCCTGGTGGGAGCGGGCGCGGCGCTCGACCCTGCAAGCCGCTTGCTCATCGGCATCGACTTCCTCGGCGGGACCTCCGAAGGCGGCCTTTTCCGCCCGGTGACGACCCACGACCAGGCACGGGCGCTCGCGGCGGTGCTCGACGACCGCGGCGTTGCGGCCACCTCGATCGTCGGCGCCTCGTACGGCGGGATGGTCGCGCTGGCTTTCGCCGAGCTCTTCCCCGAGAGGGTGGCGCGGCTGGTGATCGTGTGCGCTGCCCACCGCACCCACCCGATGGCCACGGCGGTGCGGTCCGTGCAGCGTTCGGCCGTCGCGCTCGGCGGCGACGACGATGCGCGGGGGCTCGCGCTGGCTCGTGCGCTGGCCATGACCACCTACCGGAGCGCCGCCGAGTTCGAGGAGCGCTTTTCGCCATTTGCGCTTTCGGCGGGCGAGCCCGGGAAGACCCCGGCGCGCTTTCCCGTCGAGGAGTACCTGGAGGCGCGCGGCGCGGATTTCGTGCGCAGCTTCGACGCCGGCCGCTACCTCGCGCTCTCGGAGTCCATCGACCTGCACAGCACCCGGCCCGGGTCGCTCCCGGACGATGCTCTCCTCGTTTCCTTCGATACCGACGTGCTGGTGCCGCCCTGGCTCGTCGACGAGTTGGCGGCGCGGCAGGGCCGATGTCCGGCTCGCCATGTCACGGTCCCGTCTCCGTACGGGCACGACGCGTTTCTCAAGGAGGTCGAACAGGTCTCGGCTCTGGTACGGACCGGCCTGGACGACCGGGAGGTGGCACCATGAATCCCGCCGACATCACGCACAGCTTCACGGGGCCCACGGCCTCCCGGGTCACGCGAGCGGTCCGCGCGGGCATCGGCGCCGACACCACGCACCGGGCGGTCATGCCACCCATTCACCTCTCCTCCAACTTCTTCTTCGATTCGCCGGGCGTGTGCGGGGACTACGACTACACGCGCACCGGGAACCCCACCCGCGACCTGGCGGCGGGGGCCATCGCCGAACTGGAGGGCGGCTGCGGGGCGGTCGTGACCTCGTCCGGCATGTCGGCGATCGCGGTGGTGACGAGGCTGCTCTCGGCCGGCGATCTCCTGCTGGCGCCCCGTGACTGCTACGGGGGGAGCCACCGCCTCTTCACGGCCGAGGCGGCGCGGGGCACCTACCGGGCAGAGTTCGTCGACTTCAACGCCCCCGGCGCCCGTGAGCGGGCCCGGGCGCTCGGCCCGCGCCTGATCTGGCTCGAGACGCCGAGCAATCCCCTGCTCAGGATCACCGACATCGCCGCCTGGTCCCGCCTGGCGCGTGAGATCGGGGCCATCTGCGTGGTCGACAACACCTTCCTGTCGCCCGTCAACCAGCAGCCCCTGGACTTCGGCGCCGATCTTGTCGTCCACTCGACGACCAAGTTCCTCAACGGGCACAGCGATGTGGTCGGGGGCACGGTGGTCACGGCCGATTCGGCACTCCTGGAGGAGGTGGCGTGGTGGACCAACGCGATGGGCGCGGCCGGCTCCCCCTTCGACTCGTACCTGACGATGCGTGGCATGCGAACGCTGCATGCACGCTCCCGCGTTCACGAGGAGAATGCCCTCGCCGTGGTCGAGGCGCTGGCCGCGAGCGACACCGTGGCGTGCGTGAATCACCCGAGCCTGCCGGACCACCCGGGACACGAGCTTGCCCGGCGTCAGCAAACCGGGTGGGGCAGCCTCGTCTCGTTCGAGCTGCGGGGCGGCCGCGAGGCGGTGGACGCCTTCGTGAGCGGGCTGACGTTCTTCGCCCTCGCCGAGTCGCTGGGCGGAGTCGAGAGCCTGGTCACCCACCCCACGACGATGACCCACGCATCGATGGACCTGCCGGCGCAGCTGGTGGCCGGGATCGGCGAGGGTCTCCTGAGGCTGTCGGTGGGAATCGAGGCCGCGGACGACCTCCTGGCCGACCTGGCGCGGGCGCTGTCCAGGGCGGAGGCGGTGGCGTGTCTGCCGGTGTGACGCTGCGCGCCGGGGCCGCGTCGCCTCCGGTGTACGTGCTCAAGTTCGGGTCGTCGGTGCTGGGCGGCCCGGAAGGCTACCGGGGTGTGGCCGAAGAGGTGGGGCGGGAGGTGGCGCGCGGGCGCAAGGTGGTGGCGGTGGTGTCCGCGATGGGCGAGACGACGGACCGGTTGCTGGCCGCGGCCAGGGCAGTGACCTCCACGCCCCCGAACGCGCTCGTGGGAGCTCTTCTGGCGACGGGCGAGGAAGCGTCGGTGGCGCTGCTCACGATCGCTCTGGGGGATGTCGGGGTCGCGGCGACGGGGTTCACGCGGGCGCGCCTGCCGGTCCGGACGCGCGGCGCGCTTGCCGACGCGAGTCCGGTGGCCGTCGACACCGGGAGGATCACCTCCACGCTGGAGTACTACGACGCGGTCGTCTTCCCGGGCTTCGTCGGCGTCGACGTGACGGGCGCTCCGTCGCTGCTCGGCCGCGGCGGCTCGGATCTCACCGCGCTCTTCCTGGGGCGCGCCGTTGGGGCAGCCGAGGTCCGCCTGGTCAAGGACGTCGACGGCATCTTCCCGGCGGATCCGGTCCAAGGGCGCGGTCTCAGGCCGTTTCGCCGGCTCAGCTGGGCACATGCGCGGGACATCGGCGGTGGTGTGGTGCAGGAGAAGGCCCTCGGCTACGCTGAGCGAAACGGGATACGCTTCCGGGTGGCGGGGATGGGAGGGCGGGGGACGTGGGTGGGGGCCGCCTGAACGACCCACATGCCGGCACCCCCCTTCGACCTCTTCGGCTTCGCCCACATCGTCGCAGTCGTCATTGCGGTCGGGGTGCCCGCCGTGCTGGCCGCCTTCGTGAAGCGCGCGGACTCGGAGCGGGTGACGCGGGCGGTGAGCGTCACCCTCGCCCTGGTGATCCTGGTCAACCAGATCGTCTACTGGTGCTACCGCTTCGCGACCGAGGGGGCCGTTCTCTTCGTGCGCGAGCACCTGCCGCTCCACCTCTGCGGGATCACCATCCTGCTTTCGGTGGCCACGCTGCTCTTCCGCCACCGGCGCACCTACGAACTCACCTACTTCTGGGGACTGGCGGGCGCGACGAACGCGATCGTCACTCCCGAGCTCACCGAAGGCTTCCCCACCTACCTGTTCTTCCAGTACTTCATCTCCCACGCCGGGATCGTGGGGGCGGCGCTCTTTGCCACATGGGGGCTGGGGATGCGCCCGACCTTCAAGTCACTGGTCCGAGCCTTTGTCGTGCTCAACGGCATCGCGGTGCCGGTGGCGGTCGTCAACCTGGCGCTGGATGGCAACTACATGTACCTGTGCGCGCCGCCGGTCACGGCGTCCCCCTTTCTGTTCCTGCCCTGGCCCTGGTACCTGCTCATCATCGAGGTGCTGGGGCTGATCTTCTTCCTGTTGCTCTACCTGCCGGTCCACCTCGGTGCGCGCAGACGATCTCGACGTCCCTGATGCCCATGTGGCCATTGCTGTGACCTCCGTTTCATGTCTATAATCAGCCGATCCGCGCCGGACCGTCCGCCCCGGGGCCGCGGTATGACCCCACGAGTCAAGGTAGTGCCAGCATGAAGATTCCGAAGTTCCGAACGTTCATCCGAGCCATGCTTCTCGTGGCCGTCGCCGGATGCGGCGGCGGGGACACCGGGCCGGTGATCCCCACCGATCCTCCGCGACCCACCACGATCACCATTTCGCCGGAATCGGCCGACCTCACCTACATCAGCCAGGTCGCGACGTTCAGCGCGACCGTGCGCGACCAGTACGGCGCGGCGATGGCCGTTACGGTGACCTGGTCGAGCTCGGACGAGGGCGTCTTTACGGTGGACGGCACCGGCAGGGTCACCGCGACCGGGAACGGATCGGGGTCGTTGCAGGCGGCGGTCGATGCCGTGAACGCGAGTGCGTCGATTACGGTGGCGCAGCGGGCGGCGACGATCATGATCGTGTCGGGGAACAACCAGGACGGGGAGCGCGGGGAGGCGTTGCAGGAGCCGATCGTGGCCCGTGCGGAGGACCGCGGCGGGTTTGGCGTGGCGGGGTTGCCGATGACCTTCCGGCCGGCCACGGACAACGGCTCGGTCAGCGCGGGCACGGTGGACGCGGACGAAAACGGCGAGGCGTCGACCGAGTGGACCCTCGGTGATCGATTCGGCAACCAGACCCTGGTCGTTTCCGTTCCGGGCGGCATATTGAACCGGGCGTCGGCGCGGGCGATTTCGGAGAATCCCCTGCCGGATCTCAGTGTGTTGAACGTGAGTGTTTCGCGGCTGGACCCGACCCAGCACGAGATGGTCGAAGTCGAGGCCGTGATCTCGAACGAGGGCGACGGCGACACGCCGGAGACCTTCGCGGTGCGACTCTCGGTGGACGGGACGGCTCTGGAAACCGTGGATGCGCCGCTGCTCGCCGCCGGTGACACCTCGACCGTGGCCTTCATGGCCGTGGGCCCCTTTGAGACGGGCCATCGGAGCCTCGTGGTGGCTGCCGACCCCGACGAAGCGTTCGACGAATGGGATGAAGCGAACAACGACGCCGAGGAAGTCCTTGGCGTCGTCCATCAGGAAGTGATCACTCTGAACCAGGGAGTGACGGTGTCGTCGTCGACGGTGGACGAGGTGTTCCTCTTCCGGATCGACATCACCGAGCCGTCGGACGAGGCGCTCAACGTCGAACTGGCCGGCGGCACGGGCGACGCCGACATGTTCGTCCACTACGGCGACCGCCCCGACCACCACTACAAGTATCGGTGTCCGAGCGGCAACGCCGCGTCCGATGAGCTGTGCCAGATGGTACCGACCCGCCTGGGCAGCTATCACGTGGCCGTTCATGCGTTCACCGCGTTCGGCCCCTCGACGCTGACGGTGACGGTCGGCGGGAAGCCGTTGGAGAGCTACGACATCGAACTGGTATTCCTGGCGGAGGGATCGGCTTCGCAGAACCAGGTGATGAGGGATGCCGCTATGAAGTGGCAGTCGGTGCTGGCGAGAGGTGCGGACGACTTCACCTACACCATCGAGTCAGCGCAGCCTGCCGGCCGGTGCGGGCCGGGGTCACCGGCAATGGCGGCCGGGGAAACGATCGACGATACTCGTGTCTACGTCACGATCGACTCGATCGACGGCGCGGGGGGGATTCTCGGACGGGCGGCCCCATGCAGCTGGCGCCAGATCAGTTTCGCAACGTCGGATCCGATCAATCAGGAGATCATCAGGGGGTTCATCGAGCTGGACGAAGACGACGTCAACCGTCTGGAGGCCCAGGGGGCGCTCATTTCGACGGTCACCCACGAGTTCGGGCACGTGCTTGGCGTCGGCACGCTCTGGGGGCCCCTTGGCTTTCTCCAGGATGCCTCGGTCGGCGGCAACGCAAACGCCGACACCCACTTCGACGGGCCCTTGACCGTGGCGGCATTCAACGCCATCGGAGGCAGGAGCTACAGGGGTGCCAAGGTTCCCGTCCAGAGCGGAGGGGAGAGGGGCTCGTCCGATTCGCACTGGCGGGAGTCCGTCTTCGGGATTGAACTGATGACGCCCTTCATCGAACTCGGCGACCAGCCGCTGAGCCGGATCACCGTCGAGTCCCTGGCCGACGTCGGCTACGAAGTCAACCTCACGGCGGCCGATCAGTACCGTGTGTCGGGCGCGAGTGCGGATACCGAAGGACCGGTGATCTTCATGGGCGACGACATCGCACGGATCCCGATGCGGGTGTTCGACCAGAAGGGGCGGCTCGTGAAGGTGGTGCCACCGCTGCGGTAGCGAAGGGGTGCCCGTTCGCGTCTACTTGATCACCAGGATCCGGCGCGTGACCGGGTAGAGCCACTCCACGCCCCGCTCGGTGACCACAGCGTCGTCCTCCAGGGGGATGCGCACCTTGGCGCCGTCCCAATCCGGGTTGGCGGTGTAGGCGAACAGCTCGACGGAGATGAGCGTGCCGGGCCGCAGTTCGTAGGTGAGCCGGGTGGGGTTGAAGAAGGCCAGCGACGGGCCGAATCCGTGGCCCCAGTTGCCGACCGAGTGGGGACCGATCACCACGTCGGTGACGTCCGGGTCGCCGGTGGGCTGGTTGAAGTCGATGCGGTTGAAGCCGGCTGCCTCGATCGCGGCCCAGGTGGCGTCGACGGCTTCCTGCGCGGTCGGCGCCGGCTTGATCGACGCCTTCATGATGTCGCGCACCTGCATGGCGCGCTCGAAGGCGTGGCGGATGCCGGCGGGGGGCTCGATCTCGCCGTCGCGCAGCACGTAGGCCACGCGCTTCATGTCGGTGTAGAAGTCGAGAAAGCCGACGCCCCAGTCGATCATGAGGAGGTCGCCGCGCTGGATGATCCGGTCCGAGGACGAGGCCTCGATGCCGGTCGGGCCGGTGATGTACACCGACGGCATGTCGAAGGATGAATCGAGCCCGCGCGCCAGCAGCTGGTCCCACATCCACCAGGCCACGTCTTCGAGGGTGGTCACGCCGGGGATGATGACCTCGTTGGAGAAGGCCCGCTCGGCGATCTCGCGACTCATCTCGCCCGCTTCCCCGAAGGCCGCGATCTCGGTGGCCGTGCGTGTGGAGCGGAAGTCGGACACGAAGCGCTCCGCCGAGACGAGGCGGTCCGCGTACGGCGCTCCCAGCACGTCGCGCAGGTGCAGGTAGGAGGTGTGGGAGAGGCCGTCGGCGCCACCGATCGATGCCGCCATGTTGACGCCGATCCGCGCGGGGTCCCGCTCGGCCACGTATTCGGCCAGCGACGCCGCGCTCCCGAAGTGGTCGTAGACGCCGCACTGTTCCAGCATGTAGCCGCCGACGCCCAGCGCGGCGCGTTCGGCGCGCGCTCCCCGGTCCGTGAAGACGTAGAACGCCCAGTCGCCCACGTACCCGCGTCCGAGCGCCTCCCACATCGGGTCCAGGAGTCCCTCGCGCATGACCACGATCCACATGTCGAGGTCGTTGTCGTGCATGGCCTTCGGGAGCACGAGGTCGAACTTCTCGGCGCGGATCTGGCACATGCGCTCCCAGCGGCGCCGGGCTTCCTGGCCGTCGGCGGGGGTGGCGATGGCGATTGCCGCGATTGCCGCGATTGCCGCGACTGCACCCACGGCCCTCATCGTACTGCCACCCAGCCGGAGCGGACCGTGCCGCCCTTGTCCGACTCGGCGGTGGCCTGTACACCCCATTCACCGCCCGTCGCGCGCACGATCCACGACACCGTGTGCGACCGGGCGGTTGCCGACCGCAGGATGATATTGGACCCCGCCAGATGGGGTATCACCGTGCGCGCGGCGCCGTCGACGATCTCGAGCCCGGGGTGGGTGAGCGTCACGGACGGCGCACGAACGACCTGCCTGTCCACGGAGCCATCGGGGCGCTCGCGCCCGACGGCGCCACGGTCGGTTACGCTGGTGGGCAGGTACCCCGCGTTGGTCACGGTCACCCCGACGCGGAATGTGCCGTCATCCAGAGCCGTCACCTCGGGGTCGGTCATTTCAATGCGGGGGCTCTGTTCGGCCAGGTAGAGGATCCACGGGAGCTGCTGCACGGTCTCCGCGTGCAGGAATTCGGGCGGCGGATTCTGTCCCCAGAACTTCGAGTGCCAGCCGCCGATCTCGACGGCCCCGAGCTGCGGATGGTCGAAGGCGGTCCAGTCGGAGAAGTAACGCCCGCCCAGTTCCTCGTCGTTGAAGCGGTGCTGCTCGGCCTCGCTGATTTCGCCGTTCCCGTCGTAGTCCGTCACCCACTCCTCGGGGCCCGGCGAGAACTCGGGGACCCACCCGATCACGCCGTGGTCCCAGTAGCCCCACGAGATCAGGGTCCCGTAGCGGTGTTCGGTGGGGTGGGTGGCGCTCGGAACCACGGGGCGGCCGGTCGTCCGGGTGTACTCGCTGCCGAGGTGCTTGATCATCTCCAGATCGATGGGCGGGAACAGCGAGGGGGCCGACGCGGAGGGAAGGCGGTACACGAAGCCGCCCGACGTGTGACCGTGCACGATTCCGGTGATGTTGCGGTGCGCGTTGATGAACTCCGCCGCCGCGCGGGTTTCGGGTTCGGAGAGCGGGTAGTCCCCTGCGCCGGGCTGCATGTGCACGCGCTCCCAGTTGCGCGGGAAGTTGCGGTTCATGTCGAGGCCGCCCAGGCCGTCCTCGTTGATCGCGCCGTCGCCGTCGTTGTCGACGCCCTCGCGCAGGGTCGAGAAGCGCAGACCCGCGCGCTGCATCTCCGGGTCTCGCACCATGATCCGGTCGTCGGAAGGATCGGCCGCCCAGATCCCGTCCGGGTCGGGGACGCGGATCTGCGTGATCCAGCCGTCGCCGTCGAGGTCCTCGGGCGGATCCTCGTCCGAGGCGCCGTCCTCGTCGTCGTCGAACGGGTGCGGCGTGCTGCGCAGGAACTGGTCCTCGATGAGCGCGAGGTCGGAACCGTCCGGGTTGAACTTGGGACGGACGTAGAAGGCCCGCGTGTCGAGCAGGGCCGTGACGCGCGGGTCGCTGCCGTAGCCGTTCAGCAGGTGTCCGATGAGGTGCGTGGCCACGGCCGAGCCGGTGAGCTCGCCCGCGTGGATGCCGCCGTCGACGTAGAGCGCGGGCTTTTCCGCCGCCGGGCCGGTCGCCTCGTTCGTGATGGTGATGAGCATGAGGGGCTGGCCGTGGAAGCTCTCGCCGACCTGGTCCAGCTCGGTGAGATCCGGGTACATCGTGTGGAATTCACGCAGGATCTGGTTGGTTTCGGCAGCCGTGTAGAAGCGGTTCCAGTCGACGTCGCCGTCGGGACCGACCAAGCTGACGGCCTGCGCGGCAAGGCCCGCGGGCGCGATGATCGTGAGCGCGGCGGCCAGAGCGGCCGGGCCGTGTCGTTTCATGATTCCTCCCGGATGAGAACGTCAGGCCCCGGGCGGTCGCCCGCCTCGGGCCAGATGATCCAGTAGTCGTCGATGCTGTCGTCGTCGGTGCCCAGCTCACGGGCGCCCGGGGGCAGTCCGTTGAGCTGGAAGATGTAGGTCAGGGCGTCGGTCACCTGTTCGCGGGTCAGACTGCCCGGGTTGCCGTGCGGCATCCTCTCGTAGATCCAGTACCAGAGGCGGAAGACCGACAGCTCCTCCCATCGGGCCAGAAACGCGGGCTCGGTCCAGTCCTCCCGCAGATGGCATTCGGCACAGATCCGGTTGAAGACCTGGAGTCCGCGCTCGGCCTGGGCGACGGTGTAGACGCCGTCCATGGTGTTCGGCTCGTCCGCCCGCGACGGGGGTCCGGGTGCGGGCTCGGGTGCGGGTGCGGGCGCGGACTGCCGGGTGCCGTACTGGCAGGCGGAAACCGCGAGCAGGATGGCCGCCAGGGTGGCGAGGACGGGAGGTGGCTGCCACTCCTTCACCCGCTCACACCAGTTCGAAGGAGAAGGAAGGGAGCAAATCCGACGCGACCTCGTACCGCGTTCCAACGTGCGCCTCCACCAGGGGTGTAAGTGTTCCGGTCGACACAAGGTAACGAGGGGAGGCCACCTGCGTCGGCGGGGCCGGGAAGCCGTATTCGGTCATCCGCCGGTCAAGACCGCCACGGGCCGACCTCGACCCGCCGAGCTCCGCGAGCACGTTCATTGGACTTCCCAGAACCGCCTTGCCGGCGCCCTCCGCCAACTGCTCGCCGTTCCCGGAAAGCGAGACCGCCATTTGTCGCAGCGCGTCCGAGGGGTTCGAGCGCCATCCTTCGTCACCCGTCATCGGGATGGAAGGGCCGACCACCAGGCCCGCGTGCAGGCCGAAGTCGGCGACGGCGTCCGCGGGGTGCAGCCTCCAATCCTCGTAGTGACAGTCCACCAATTCGGCGCCCAGAGCCACCCGGTCGGGCCGTCCCGGTGGCGTGGCGGCGCGGCCGGTGCGGGGCGCCATGGCGGCTGCGTCCCCGGTCGCGCCGTCGAATCCGAAGACCACCTCGACCTCGATGCGGGGTGCGGCGCGCGTGCCCAGCGGGACCTGTGCGGGGGCGCCCCGTGTCGCATGGAAGGTGGTCTCGCGGTACACGGGCGCCACGATGGGGCGGTCGAGACCCCAGCGCGACCAGATCTCGCGGTTCGTGAAGCCCACCTTCCAGCCGCCGAAGCTCCACCCTTGCCGCAGCCGGTGCCTTGCCGCCTCGGCCCCGATCCGGTATGCATCGTCCAGATTGAAGGCACGGTTGAGGGACGGCGGCTCCACGAATCCGCCGGTTCCGTGTGCATCCAGAAGGGTCCGGGTCAACGGAGAAACCCGTTCGGGTGCCCGGCTATCCGGGGCACGCGGGTCACGGGGCGACGCTTTCGCGGCACCGGGCTCCGGGGCGTTGATGCTCGCGCCGCCGCGGTTCGTAGTAGGGGGCATGAAGGGGAAGCTGGGACACCTGTCCCGCTCCGGCAAATGGATCAAGGGAGAAACTGGAATGGATGCGTTCCTGGAGTTGTTTTCGACGAAGGGGCGGGTCAACCGCGCCTGGTACTTCTGGCATGTAGCGCTGGATGACCTGGTCATCGCCGGGATGGGGGCCGTTCTTGTCCTGGCCTCCGAATGGCTGACCGGATTGTTCATGCTCCCGGTCATCGGGGTGGGGCTGGCGGGGGCGTGGGCGGCCATTGCCATCACGATCAAGCGACTTCACGACCTGGATCGTCCGGGCTGGCACTTTCTGCTGATGGCGATTCCGATCTACAATATCTATCTCGGTCTGGTACTCGTCTTTGCCCGGGGTACCGAGGGTGACAACCCGTACGGACCGGACCCGCTGGCGGTTGGCTCCGGGGGCGGTCGCCAGCACCCGTGACCGAATCGGGCGCCTGGATCGGTTGGTCGAGCCCGCCCGCCCTACAGGTGAAACGGACGAACGATCTCCAAATGAATCCTCGCCGCTGCCCGAGCCTTCTCACCCTTCTCTTCCTGCCCCTCGCCGCGTGTGCTCCGGACGGTCCGGATCCGGGAGGCGACGACGACGGCATCGTCAGGACCGCGCTTCACGATTTCAGGGTGGAGGAGGTGGCCGACGGCCTGGTGCGTCCGTTCTCGATGGCCTTCACGCCCGAAGGCGATCTCCTCGTCACGGAGCGTCCCGGCCGGCTCCGGATCATACGCGACGGGGTTCTCCTTCCCGACTCCGTGGATGGTCTGCCGCCGATCCGGGCGCTCGGACGCGGCGGCCGTTCCATGAGCGGCTTCGAGCAGGCCGGACTGCGCGACGCGATCCTCCATCCGGACTTCGCCACGAACCGGCTCCTCTATCTCAGCTACGTGAATCCGGGGCCGGATTCGCTGGGCACGATCGCCATCGCCCGGGGCCGGTTCGAGAACGACCGGCTGACGGCTGTCGAGGAGCTGTTCATCGCGGACGCGTTCGGCAATGGGACGGACCGAAGCTCGATGTGGGGCGGGCGCCTCGTCTTCGACCACGACGGCTACCTGTTCATGACGCTCGGCGACCGGCAATGGCCTTCGGCGGGCGAGCTGGAGGCGCACCCGGCCCAGGATCTGTCGAACCACAACGGGAGTACGATCCGGCTCCATGACGACGGCCGGGTCCCGGAGGACAACCCGTTCGTGGGCCGAGCGGGGATCCACCCCGAGATCTGGACCTGGGGCCACCGCAACGCGCAGGGGATGGCGGTGCATCCGGAGACGGGAGACCTGTGGCAGAACGAGCACGGCCCGCAGGGCGGGGATGAGCTGAACCTGATCGAGCCCGGCCGCAACTACGGCTGGCCCGTCGTGGGGTACGGCGTGAACTACCGCACGGGTTCGCGCATCCACTCGGGGACTCTCATGGACGGCATGGAGCCGCCCGCCCACATATGGGTGCCGTCGATCGGCGTCTCCGGGATGCTCTTCTACACGGGCGAAGCGTTCCCCGAGTGGCGTGGAGACATGCTCGTCGCCGGCCTGAGCGGACGGCGTCTCGCGCGGCTGCGGCTCGAGGGGAGTGAAGTG
Source organism: Gemmatimonadetes bacterium bin94 (assembly GCA_002238865.1). Lineage (GTDB taxonomy): Bacteria > Gemmatimonadota > Gemmatimonadetes > Longimicrobiales > Gaopeijiaceae > Bin94. The sequence goes on from MPNE01000041.1 coordinate 30,019, forward strand.
ACGCACGAGGAGACCCTTGTGCAGGGGATCGGCCGGATCCGCGACGTGCGGCAGGGACCGGACGGGCTCATCTACCTGGCCATCGACGGGGAGACGCGCGACATCGACGGTCCCCCGACCGGCATCGTCCGACTCGTGCCGGCCGGCCGCAGGTAGGCTTGTTCGCTTGCCGTTGGAAGAGCCTCACTGCATACTTTGGGTGGAGCGAGCAATTGGAGGGAGTGAAAATGCAGGACTCCATGTCAAACCGTGCCTCAGGTTCCGAGGTCGGCCACCTTGAGGACCGACGGGCGTTCCTGCGACTGCTGGCGGGTGGAGTGTTGGGTGCCGGGATGACGCAACTGGCAGCGTGCACGTATGCCGGCGCTGATCTCGTTGGTCTTGACAGCAGTTTTTCCTCGTCGAGTTCCTCCTCATCGAGTTCCAGTAGCAGTTCGTCGTCGAGTTCATCGTCATCGAGTAGCTCCTCCTCCAGTTCGAGTTCGAGCAGTTCCTCATCAAGTTCCAGCAGCAGTTCGTCGTCGAGTTCCTCCTCGTCCAGTTCGAGTTCGAGCAGCTCCTCGTCGAGCTCATCGAGTTCCAGTAGCAGTTCGTCGTCGAGCTCATCGTCATCGAGTAGCTCCTCCTCCAGTTCGAGTTCGAGCAGTTCCTCATCAAGTTCCAGCAGCAGTTCGTCGTCGAGTTCCTCCTCGTCCAGTTCGAGTTCGAGCAGCTCGTCGAGCAACAGCGGTCAGGGTGGGGGCCAAGCGTCCGGCGGTTCGTCGCAGAGTTCGAGTAGCTCGTCGTCGAGTTCGAGCAGCGGCGGCTGGGGTGGGGGTCAGGCAGCCGGTGGTTCCTCGTCGAGTTCGAGTGGCAGCTCGTCGTCGACGGGTTCGAGCAGTTCGTCTTCGGGCTGACGCGCAGCCAACCGGTCACGGCAACCCAACCAAGCAGATGCCTCCCCCATGCGCTCGCCTGGTCTTCCTTGCCACGGCATTGGTCGCGCTGTCAACCACGGCCTGCGGCGACGGCAGTACGGAGCCAGCACCAACTCCGAACCGAGCGCCGGTGCCTAGCGGCTCCATTCCGGCTCAGACCGTTGGCGTCGCGGAAACGGCCATGGTGAACCTGGCCGGCTATTTCACCGATCCCGATGGAGACGCTCTGACCTACGGCGCAACCAGCTCCGATGTCACGATCGCGTCCGTGATCGTGTCCGGCAGCGTCCTGACCATCACCGGCGTGGCCGCGGGCGCCGCCGCGGTGACCGTGACGGCCACGGACGGGGGCGGCCTCTCGGCCCTGCAGGGCTTCGCGGTCACGGTGCCGAACCGAGCGCCGAAGGCGGTGGGCGAGATCGGCGATCTGGAGATCGCTGTGGACAGCGTGGCGGAGCTGGATGTCGCCGTGTACTTCACGGATCCGGACGGGGGCGGACTGGAGTTCGGGGCCGCTTCGTCGGATACGACCCGTGTGAGGGTGGCCGTGTCCGGCAGCATCCTGACCATCACCGGCGTGACGGCGGGCGCCGCCGCGGTGACCGTGACGGCCACGGACGGGGGCGGCCTTTCGGCCCGGCAGAGCTTCGCCGTCACGGTGCCGAATCGAGCGCCGGAAGTCACGGACACGATTCCTCCGCAGATCCTGACGGTCGGAGACACGCGCTCGTGGGCCGGATCCGAGTACTTCGCCGATCCAGACGGCGACCCGTTGATGCTGACGGCCGGCACGACCGACGCGTCCGTAGTCCAGGCCTCGGTATCCGGGGACGAGTTGGAGATTCTCGCCGTAGCGCCGGGGAGAGCTATCGTGACGTTCACCGCTACCGATCCGGAAGGCCTGGGGGTCAGCCAGAACATTGAGGTGAC
>MPNE01000083.1 GCA_002238865.1 Gemmatimonadetes bacterium bin94
CCAACTCGTCCACGACCCAAGTGTAGATGTTGCCGTGCTGGACCCGGATCGGACCGGCTGGCTCGAACGCAAGGCGGACGGAGCCCACGTACTCGCCGGTTTCAGAGTAACGGTCGTAGAAGGCGGGCTCGTCCTTCGGCGTGACTCTCTCGACCCAGAGCCGACCTTCGTCGTCCACCAAGAGACCCTCAAGAACCGGCTTGATGTCCGGCATCAGAGCAGCGACCTCGTCCGCCTCCCGGCGCAGTTCGGGCCTGTCCTCGACAATGCGGCCGACGTAGGCCGAACGATCCTCGTCCGTGACCCGTTGCAGAGGCAGCCCGGCTTCGATGACAACCAGCGTATCCCCGCCCCCACCGGTTCGGACGATCCGGTACGACGCGGTATGCGCGCGCCAGAATCCGCCGGAAGGATTCACCTCGATCACCTCGCCTGCCTCGAAGGGAAGTGGCAGGAACCCCCAGCCCGCAGGGGTGGTGTATGCGTAAGACTGATAGCTGGCCTCACCGACGTAGACGGAATCGGTGGCCCCGCTGGACATTTCGTAGGACTTGTAGTAGCGCCGCTCGCTCCACAAACTCAGTCCCGGCGGGGGTGGGTAGCCGGGTCGTCGCCGCCGTGGGTTGTCGTGCGCCAGTAGCGGCCCCGATTGTCGAACACGCCGTCCCAGATGTATCCGTAGCTAATGACGGGCTTGAAAAACCGGCGAACCTCCACACCCGTTGCGTTCACTCCGATGATCGTCCACCGCCTGGTATCGTGGATCCACAGGAGAGTGTCTCCCGAGAGGAAAATCCCATTGGCGTCCCCAATCTCGCCCGGTCCCTCGCCCCGCCTTACGATCGTCCGCAGGTACTCGCCGCTGGAATCGAAGACGCGGACTTCCGCAGCCTGTTGGTCCAGCACGTAGATGGACCCGTCGCTGGCGGCTTGGACGCCACGAATCGCGCCGAACGTGAGGTTGGGGTCGGCCCCGTCAACGCTCCCGAACTTAAGGTCCACTTGGGCTTCGGTGACCTCGGGGCCGACGGAGTCCACCGCGGGGAGGGTGGGGTACCGAACGAGGACCGCCCCGTTCGAAAGCGTCTCTCGCGTCGGATTGCCTGCTGGCGATTCGGTTTCGCAGGAAGCGAGGGCGGTGGCCACCGTGAGAATGAGAAGGAGGTGTGCCAGGGCCGGACCCGGACTTCGGGGAAGCCACGGACACACCCTGTGGCGGCTCGCGGGCCACAATGAAGGTCGCCGCGCAGGGCAGAAGACAGCCTGTCGCCGATTGGCAATCCAGGGAAGGCCCAGTGAAGAGCCGCCGAGGCTGACCAAACCGGCGCGGGTATGGACGCGCATCAAGCGGAAGGTGGAGTGGTGATTGGGCCGTTTTCCAATTCGCCTAGCAACCATTGCCTTCCTTCACCGGGACGCCCGCGTCCGCGGTCCATGAAATCCAACCCTGCTTGCCGTTCGGTGACATTCTCGAAGGGCTCACCGTCAAACTAATCGGGACCCAGGTCCGACAGCCAGCATTTCAAGTTCAAGTTTGTGGTATTGTGGCGATTCCGCGATTCGCCAGGAGTGATCGCATGGGATATGGCCGCCGCCGAGGCCGCCCCTGCGCGGCGG
>MPNE01000042.1 GCA_002238865.1 Gemmatimonadetes bacterium bin94
GCCGATGCTCTGCTCAATCCGATCACCCTGTCCTGTGTGAGATGGATCGAAGGCCTTGAGTGCATCGGGAAAACGCCGGATCTCGCGTTCCAGACTGCCCCAACCCAAGACGCGGATCTTGAGGGGCCTGCCTCGGTTTTCACTCACCGAAATAGATAGCTGACGGGCGAAATTCTGTGTCTTTTCGTCGTCCGGCGCGGTGGTTACGATGATGTATTCTGAGAGGGGCGGTGAAAAGGTCAACGCCTTCTCAACCTCGGCTCTGACTTCAGACTCGGTGAGCCTCTGGCCCTCACTCTTCAGCTTGCACTGGACACCAACGATACTTTCTGGTTGACCGTCACGCAAACCCGTGAGGTCGACACCGTGCTGCTCCTGCCCGCGGCGGCCATGCAGTTGCACTGAGTGGTCTCCGAGAATGCAGCGCCACAAGATCTCATTGCAGCGCTCGAAAGCCTGTTCATCACTGGGTTTGGAAATCTGCATAGCGGTGTATTCGGACATGGCTATTCCCCTACGGGTAGCGATAGGCGCGTTCTTTCGCGTTGCCCACCCCACAGGCATTGTGCGGCGAACAAAACTCCTGAGCTGATGAACGCACCCGCGTCGAGGAGCAAAGAATACGGCATCGGGGTATGCGTCCGGGTGGAGCGGATAAAAGCATCGGTAGGCAGGGAGAGACCGGAGTCATGTTTGGCTCCACATTCTCCTAATCCGGCGGTACCAACTGGCTTCCGATTCTGAAATCGGCGGGTACCACGTGATCGCATTCCGAACAATTGAGTAATGACTTCTGCATGGAAACTGGACCCCAATCGAAGGTCTGAGGGTTAGATGCTCACCATCGTAGGTCAAACTACGAGTCGCAGGGCCGAGCGTCACGTCGACCAAACGGCGACACCCGCATGGACATAGGTGGGAAAGGGTGGCAAACCTCATACTGACGTAGAGTGTACCTTCCTCCATTTCGGGTAGTCGCGGGATTGCCTCAACAAACACTGGCCTCAGTACCGTTGGTTCTCGGTTCCTAACAACATATCCAGGATTAGAATCACGTGCCCCCCGCTTCCTCCTTCTCCAGAAGCGCATGCTCAGACCCCTCTAACCTTGAGAGACTGCTCACTAGCTCTATACACGAGGCACTCCTCCCTCCGTTCCTGCCAGAACTGACCGCGCATCTTTCGCCACGACTGAATTGCCCAACCCGCAGCCATCGAGTAAACGTCAGGCAACTCAAGACTTCCGTAGTCATCCTGTCCCGCCTGGCCAACTTGAGGGATAGCTTCCCTCCAAGAGGACACACCGACATGGGCGGTCACTATCCGCATCGATACCTTGACTCGCTTGTCCTTCCGCACTGGTGAGAGTCCTGCCACAACGAATGGGACTCTAGCGGTGGCCAGCGCATCACACACCATCATTCGGTCGTGAGCGTTGTCGACGGCTACGAAAGCAAAGGTCGTCCTCGCAATGACCTCCTGTACGTTTTCGGGCAGCACTCTCACATTGTGGCCATGGACGTTTGTGTGGATAAGGGAATAGGTCTCTTCGAACCATTCGGCCTTTGGTCTACCGATCCAGACGTTCGGATCGAGACCACCGGGCATGCGAAGTATGTTCTTGGGCTCAATGCGGTCGTAATCCCATGCATGAACCTCTTGAGGATCGGCCTTGAGAACGAAGTCTGCGATCCATGCGCCGACACCGCCAAGTCCAACAATCGCCACACGCTCTTGAGCTACCATACCCCTCCACTCCAGTGCTTCTGGCAGTCGATCACCAAGAACATCGAACGTATAAGGTCGAGGAGCTGTGTTTTCTATCGATGCGGATGAACCAAGGAACAGCGCGTATACTTGCTTGACGTAGTTGTTCAGTGCTTCCCAGGCATCTTCGTATTCGCGACCTCTAAATTTAATCGAAAGAACAAGACTGACATGATCCTGCGCAATCACGCCGTTTCTCCATTCATTGCCAGAACGGTCGTACAATCGTCCATTAGAAAGACCTCGTATATTGGCCGTATGCGAAGCACGTTGCTGCCAATCGTGGTTTACTTTGAGTTCGTCCGATTGTGAAGCGGTGCCTACCCAGATGTGACACTTGCCCGCTGTCTGCGGTGCGACAAAACAAGGTATCCCAAATGCACCGATTTCTAGGTCGCGACGCTCAATTGTCCACCCACGCCGCTCCGCTTCACGACGAGCCCGCGACTCATGCTCAGACACAGATAGGTTCCCTACGCAAGATACGAGTCGTCAATCGTGAACGACAGTTCGTCCACCACGGGCATTGGCTTATCCGACGGATAGAAGATTCCCTTTCTTCCGTCCTTCGCCGTCCAGTCGATGCCCGGCAGATCACCTATCACGTGTCGAGCCGGATCGAGTTTGTTCCACTGTTCGACCACTTGGGCAAAGCTGATGGTCGGCTTATCCCATCGCACCGACCGAGCGTTGATGTAAATGGTCAGCTCCTTGACGATCCCCGTTGGGCCGATTGGTCCATCGCCGTTGCCAGGTCCTTGCGCCATTGTTGCACTCCTCGTCGTTGTCCAGCTAGGTTTCCGTTTCGTCCTCTAGTGTTCTGCACGTAGGGCAGAGAGCGTCGCCGGGTGGGCGGTCAAGTTGCTCAAGGAAGCTCGTCGTGGGCCACCCGGAGCACGCCTCAACCCAATGCCACGCGCCGCCGAAGGCGTTCTGTGCACGGCGATACATGCGCAGTTCCTTGCGCCCCGCGTAGGTCAACACACGCCGTCCCGCCGGTGTCTGAACCAGATGACCAACCTGGCGAAGGGCGTATCTGATGATCCCGGCGCGAGAGGTCGTGGTCGTCACAGTGGAATCGGGGTCGATGTTTCGCGTCAGATCGGCGATGTGCTCGCCAATAGCCGCCATCGAGGCTAGATCCGCTGCGTTGGCCCGAAACGACAAGCTCGCTTCTCCCTTGTTCGCCACTCTTTCGCTCCTTCCTCGTGGATGTAAAGCAAGGTAATACAAGAGATGGAAGCGTGCAACCGTGTAGTGCACGGTGTGGAGGAAAAGGATGGTGGAAGACAACGAAATCGCGAAGAGTCTGACTCGCCTAATCGGTCGGGATGGCCGGTCACGGAATGGGCTCGGTGATCGGAGACGGGTCGTCTCGTTCATCCCCAGGACGGCTCCCAACCCCTTGCGGGGCGGGCGCGTCCAGCCGGTGGCCAGTGTGCTGGGGCAACCGGCCAACTCCGAGCCCCGTCGGGGTCTTGGCGATGGGTTCAGTCGCGGCTTCCGAACCGGTCGACCGCTTGGCCCAACGGCAGTCCTTCCTCCCAGACCGCGCGGCCGATCCGAAAGCGCGCCTCCCCCTCCCGGATCTCGAGTTCGACGGCGCCGCGGGGCTGGCGGGCGGCGTCTGCTGCTTCTCGCATGGACTCATAGTCGGACAGGGCCGACTCGAGGCGCGTGCCGATCCCGAACACGACACGTAGTCCGTCACGGATCGTCTCGGCGGTCGGCGCATCGTCGTCCAGGGGGACCACGCACAGAGCGAAGCCGTCGCCCAGCGTGCAGGCGCGGTGCGCCTGAACGGGCGTCATCTTCACCTGGTCGATCGTCGTACTCTTCACCTCGATCAGCGTGGTGCTGCGGCCGCCGGAAAGTTCGAGGCCCACCTCCTGGTCTTCCTCGACGAAGTCGCTCTCGACCTCGAAGTCGGACCCGATCCCAGTACGGCGCAGGGTCAGTCCGTGGCTTTCCAGCTCCTGCCGCAGGAGTTTCTCGACCAAGTTCCCGATCGCCTGGTTTCGCCGGATTTTGGTCCGGCGAATCTTCCGCTCTTCGATCGAGTCGATGATCTCCGGGTGCTCGCGGATCTCGGTCGTCAGTGCGCGAACACGGTCGATGTCGCCAGCCACCGCAGCGAGGTCCTGCATCGACGCGATGAGCGCGAGGCGCTCGTCCTCGTCGCTGGCGACAACCCGAAGCGCGAGGTCCGCACGGCTGATCGCCAGGGCGTCCAACAGCTTCTCCCCCCGTGCACCGGACAGGACTTCCGAGACTTCCGACGAGTCCGCGAGGAGCCCCGCCAACGACTCCGCCGATGCTATCGTACCGCGGCGCCCGCTGGCGTCGAGCGGCACCCACCGTCGATGGCGGAGCGGCGCGAGCCACGCGGCCCGGTAGGTCCTGTGGAGCTCCCCACATTCGCACTCGACCTCGCATACCTCGAAGGCGCGCTCGTCCGCCTCGGCTGCGAACTCGACTAGGAACCGGACGAACTCCGTAGCGCGCTTCCTGCTCTTGCGGGCTGTGTCGATTAGTCCGCTTGCTCCGACGAGGCAGGCGAGATCCGATACCTCCAACTCCTGCGTCGACTTGTGCGACCCGGCGGGGGTCTCCTCTGAGTCCGGGAGCGGCTCATCCGGCAGGAACGCTTCCACCACGCGCGGCGTCTCGATCAGCGGGCCCGTATTCACGTAGCCGATCGCGGCTAGCCGCGGCCACACCTCGGGATCGCCGTCGGCGAAGGCTTCCGCCAGGACCCTGCGTTTCGGGAACAGGGAACCGAAGCGCTGCGCGCGTTCTGGCCAGGTCGCCAGCGGTGCCAGTGGCCGTAGGGGCGTTTCGCGCGCGCGTTCGAGAACGAACACGGCGACTCCTTCCTCCGACCGTTGGGATGTCGGCACCGGATAGCCATCCAAGCGCTCCACGTAATCCGGACGGTCAGCGATCCAGCGGAACAGCTTGACTGCCCAAGGCGCAAGCTGCGTCCTGATCACCCCATCCCGGCCTTCCTCCTTAACGCGCGCCAAGACCTTGTCGAGCAGTTCCGGCTCCCCCTCCGACGCGAGAAGTTCCGCCAGTCCTTCTATCTCTGCGCGCTGGTCGAGCAGCTCGTCGCGGATCTCCAGCCCGAACGCCTCCGCGATGTCCTTGAGTTCTTCGGAGATTCCCTCGTCGCGGCGAATGTCAGGGCGTCGGCGCAGCCCCCCACCCTGGGTCGGCAGCAGGTTGTGCCCGTCGAGGAGGCCGGTTTCGCCAGCATCCAGTGCAAGTTCGAGCATCGACACAAGCCAGGACTGGCCCGCGCCGCTCACCAGTCGCTCCTGCAGTCCGTCCACGCTGCTCGCGTCGCCCACGAGGCGGGCTACTTTGTTGAAGGTGAGCGCCTCGTCCATGTCTTCGCGTGACTTGCGTAGGAGTGTCTGCCAGCCGGAGAGGTTGCGTGACCAGGAGGCCAAGTCGTCGCGGCAGGGCAACCTCGCCTGTGCCCCCTCCCACGACGACATGAGCGTCCAGAGCCGCTCGCGGTGCGATGGGTCGTCGGTCGTCGGCAGCCACGCTGCCTGCGGCGCGATCCATTTCCCTCCCAGGGTCCGCATTAGCGGAGTTTCGCGAGCCTTGCGCACCAATTCGGTCAGCAGCGGGCGGAACCAAGCGGCGCTGATTGCCCAGTCAGGTAGTCGTGCAATGTCGAAGGCAAGCATTCGCTCGGCGCCCGCCCACTTCTTCTGGGCGCACCACTCGAAGAGTTGCTCCTGATGCCCCACCGAGTCCTCCAAAAGCCGCCTGTTTTCCTGCGCGCCTAGCGAGTCCCCGGCGACGATGCCGTCGCGGTCCTCGCGGGGCTTGAACCGTCGGCTGTTAACCGTGGCCGGGAGCCCCAGCCGCTCGCTGCCAACGAGAGGGAACAGTATGAAGAGCTTCGCCGCCGTCTCCTGCGCTGGGTCGACCTCAAGTCCGGATTCGACGGGGCGCAGCTGCAGCGCCGCGCAGCACTCGCCTTCCGCTCCTGCGACTGCGACGAAACGCGACACTTCCCCGCCGTTCCCCACGTACCGAATCGTTCGGACACCGCCTTCTTCCTGGCCTTCCTGTGAGAGCCTCCACTCGCCGTCAGAAGTCTCCACGGCGATATCCGTGATTTCCGGACAGAACGTCAGGACCAACGATCCGCTCCGGCCAAGGTCCTCCAGCCCTGCCTCCACCAGCTCGCGCGCTCCCGGTCCAGCGATATTGTACACGAACGAGGTGGTCGCATCCGGTGCGGGTCGGGGATCCTCGACTGAATGCTCGAACGCAGCCCACGACCGGTCCATTGCTTCGCGCAACTCTTCGGCGGTCCCGCCCGTGCGGTCCAGAGGGAAGTCGAATCCGCTTGCGTCCTCAAGCCGTCCGGAGACGCGGACGATCTCGGACAGGAGGTGCGTGGCCAGGAATCCCGAACCGAACTGGCCGATGTCTGTGACATCGATCTTCGTCGAGCCGTGGTAGACTAGATGTGCTATCTCCTTGGACGCAAACGGTCTGCCGTCATGCTCGAATCGGACCTCGGTGGCCGAGACGTTGACCCGGATCCGCACACCCTGCGGGCCTGCCGCGTCGCGGGCGTTTTGAAGCAGTTCCCAGATCCAGCGGGCGCCCAGCGAACTGCGGTTGTCCTTGATGCGGTCGAGGTGCTTGAAGACAGCCTGCGCCGTGTTTTCTACGAGAACCTTGTCCCTGGCGTTCTTGAGTTCTTCGGTCATCTGCCGGTTGGGTCGGGGCGAAGGGTTTGAGTCTACCGGCCTGCCTCCGTCTTCGTCGAGTCGCAGGCTCATGGTCGCCGAAGGTGGGATCGCCGACATCAGCGCGCCAGTGACGATACCACTGTCGTGCGGGGTTCACGGCGGTTCAGGTCGGATCAATCCCGTCCCCGGTGGGGTCCCCGGACATCGGTGCGTGAGGGTTGGAGGGGGTGTAGCATCCCCTCCCCAGCCGCGATGTTCAACCTTCCATCGGCTCACTCATGATGCCCAACCGTCTCAGGAGCCAGTGACCGGCTCCCCGTCTGGCAAGCTGGGGCTGACCTCGCCGTGCTTCAGCCGCTCGGAACTGAACCGTCGTGGGCTAAGGCTGCGATCGTCGCCGACTCCCGGTTAGCGCACCGGCGGTTCGTCAATTTTCTGCCAAATTCCGGCCTTATCGGTCCGATGGATGGTGACAGCCTGCAAGGGGCAAGAAGGAGGGATCGTGCGGTCCTGATTGGATTTACGCAACTTCTTGCCCGGATTTCCAACTACTTTCTGGCGGCCTGATAAGCGTGAGGTCGGTAGTTCAAGTCTACCCAGGCCCATTTGCGACGGCTACGGCCTGTGCAAGGTCAGGTCGCGCAGCTGGACGCGCTCGAAGCCGAGGTCGTCGGTGGCGACGCCGAGGGTCTGGCCAGGTCCCACTTCCTCGATCCGGAAGGATGCGGGGACGTCCACGCGGCCGAGGTATGCGCCGTCGTTGGCGAACACGTCCCAGCGTAGCATCGGCTCGCCCGGCAGAACGTAACGCCGCGCCCAGAGTTCGCCCTCGTCGGCAAAGAGCACATGGGTATACCCGGGCAGCGACTCCGGCAATTCGAACTGACGGTATTGCTCGATGCTCTCCCTGACCTCCGCCTCGTCGCGGTCGGACCCCCTGGCGTAGGTCTCCAGGTGCTCGTCCGTGCGGATCGGAGGGGCTTCGTCCAGCCTCGCGATCATGCGCAGCGAGCCGTCCTCGTCAAAGACGCTGATCTCGTAGGCGGCGCCCCCCGTGACCACGACGCCGGACGGGGATCCGGCAGCGGCGGCCTGCGGCGAGAAGGGCACGGTCATCGTCATCACCCGCATCTCCATGCCGCTGCCCGAGGACACGCTCCCGCGGGCCGCGTCCTTTCCCTCCGCCACGGTATCGACCAGGACGCCGTCGAACCGGTGGCGCACGAACAGGACCCGTCGGTTGTCCTCCCCCGCGAACATGTCGTTCACCAGGTCCTCAAGAGATCCGGACATGGATTGCGGAGATGGCACGTTGAACGGGGAGGCACGGCTGAGTACCGCGCCGGACCCTCCGAGCCCGATCGGCAGGATGATGAGACCCTCCCGGTCCGAGAGCGTCGCCGTTCGCAGCGGCGTCCCCTCGCTGCTGAACCGGGTGATCCGGTCCAGGCGGGAGTCCACCGCAATAATCTGGTGGGAATCGACATCGGTTTCGTCCCTGTCGCTGACCGGCCATGCTCCGCTGAGCAACTGAAATTCTCCCGGGCCTTCTCCCTCCCTCCCGAGCGACTGCAGGTGGCTGCCCTCCACGTCGAAGATTCGGATCTCCAACGCCTGCCGATCAGCCACGATCAGGTTTCCCGCAGCGTCGCGCCGGGCGGAAGCGATCCTGCCGAAAAGAAACTCCTCCGGGCCACTGAGCATGCCGATCGACAGCGAGGGTTCTTCGGCCAGTGCCGCGTAGACAAGATCGCCGGGCGGGGTCTGGACGATCCGGATCCCGGCGGAGTCGGAGACGATCGGGCCCGAAGAGGGTGTGATACCCGAGTCGGCGCAGGCGAAGAGAGCGAGCGATGTGGCAACAAGGACTCTACGTTTCATCGAAATGCCGTGGCGTGAGAGTGGCTGCAATTCGTCGCGGGATCCGATCGCGTGGGGGTCATCCCTGGGTCGAGGATTGTGCCGCGCGCAGCCCCTTCCAGGTGCTGTAGCACAGGGCGATCAGCACCAGCGTGAAGGGTAGCCCGGTGGCGGTAATGGCTGCCTGTGCGGCCACGAGGCCGCCGCCGAGCAGCAGTGCGACGGTGACCAGCCCCTCGAAGACGCACCAGAACACGCGCTGGGCGACCGGCGCGTCCAGCTTGCCGCCGGCGGTGATGGTGTCGATCACCAGCGATCCGGAGTCGGAGGAGGTGACGAAGAACACCACGATGAGCACGAGACCGATGACCGCAGTCACGTTCGCGAGCGGCATCGTCTCCAGCAGCCCGAAGAGGGCGACCTCCGGTTGCTGCGCCTGCACGGCCGCGATCACGTCGGGATGCCCGGTGTCGACGTACTGCGATACCGCCGTTCCTCCGAAGGCGTTCATCCAGATCGTGATAAGCAGCGTCGGGATGATCAGCATGCAGGCGATCAGTTCGCGCACCGTTCGGCCGCGCGAGACCCGCGCGATGAACAAGCCGACGAAGGGGGACCACGAGATCCACCAGGCCCAGTAGAAGACGGTCCAGCCGTGCAAGAAGTCGTGGTCCTCGCGGCCTACCCAGTTGCTGAGCGGTCCGATCGCTGCGAGATAGTGGCCGAGGCTGGTCACGGTTCGGGTGGCGATGTCGAGTGTCGGGCCCACCGCCACCACGAACGCCAGCAGCAGCAGGGCGAGCCAGAGGTTGGCCTGACTCAGCCGCTTGATCCCCTTGTCCATCCCGCTGACAACCGACGTCAGCGCCATGGCGGTGATGCCGGCGATCATCAGGACCTGGGCGGTGTCGGTCGCAGGCGTGCCCCACAGGTGGGTCAGCCCCGCCGCCAACTGCTCAGCGCCCAGGCCGAGCGACGTGGCCAGCCCGAAGAGCGTGGCGAAGACGGCGAGAATGTCGATGCCGTGGCCGAGCCGTCCCCACACCGCCTCCCCCAGGAGCGGATAGAACGCCGACCGGAGCGTCATCGGCAGCCCGAGGTTGTACGACGCGAAGGCGATTGACAGGGCCGCAACCGCGTAGATGGCCCAACCATGGACGCCCCAGTGAAAGATGGCGCTGGCCATGCCGAGGCGCGCTGCCGCCGCGTTGGCCGGCTCGAGCCCGAGCGGCGGCTGCAGAAAGTGCTCCACCGGCTCCGACACCCCGAAGAACATCAGGCCGATACCGACCCCTGCGGCGAACAGCATCGCGAACCAGGTCGTGCGGGAATAGTCCGGCAGGGCATCCGCGCCACCCAGGCGAACGCGGCCAACCGGCGTCGCCACGAGGAGCAGGCAGAACAGTACGAAGAAGTTGCCCGCCCCCATGAACGCCCAGTCGAATGTCGGCAGGAGCCATGCGCGCAGCGCCCCAAAGGCGGCCGTCGCCTGGGCCTGGAATGCCAGTACCCCGGCGACGAACGCGATGATGGCGAGGCTTGAGACGACGAAGACCGGATTGTGAATATCGAGGCCGAGAACCCGGATGTTGTCCTGACCCAGCTTGTAGTCGGTCTTTGCGACGGCCTCCCGTCCCGCCATCCCCTCAGCTCCCCTCGCCAAGCATGACGTCCAATGCGGCCCGGTCGAGCCACCCGCCCCGCCGAATCACGCCCGCGATTCGGCGCGTGTTCCCGATGTCCTCCAGCGGATTGCCGTCCAGCAGCACCAGATCGGCGGGGCTTCCCTCCACCACCATCCCCGCGCCCGGCCCCCGCGCAAGAAACACGGCGGGGTTGACCGTCGCGGCCTCGAGCGCCTGGTACGGTGAGAGCCCCGCGCCCACCAGCTCTTCCAGTTCGCGGTGGAGCGCGTAGCCGAGCGGCGGCGTATCCGTTCCGGCCATGAGCGGTGCGCCCACGCCGACCAGCGCCCGGATCAGCGAATCGGCCACTGCGAACCCGTCCATCGCCCCTTCGAAGTCCTCCGGGGTGAAGTTGCTCATCCACGGGATGGACATGCGCTCGGTGTAGAAGGCGCGCATGCCTTCGGTCATGTGGGATGCTTCCTCGGTGGCGAGGTAGGCTTCGACCAGGCGGTCGGGCTTGAGGATCATGCGCACGGCCAGCGTCGGGACGCTCCACACGCCCGCGTCGCGGGTCCGCTGCGCCAGCTCCCGGATGCGCGACAGGTCTCCATCGGCCCATGCGAGGGTCCGCGACCTCAGGTCCGCGCCGGGCTGGCGGGCCGCGTCGGCGGGCACGAGGTGCCAGATGTACCCGCGCAGGTGTTCGATGCTCGCCTGGCCCGCCGCGAGGGCGCCATCGAGTCCGACTTCGAAGGGCACGTGGCCGGCTACGGGGATGCCGAGGCTGCGGGCTTCCGCGACGATGCCGCCGTACGCCGAAGCCGGGACGTTGTTGTAGACCTTGATGAAGTCGTACCCCGCGGCGTGCTGTTCCCGAACCGCGCGGGCTCCGTCCGTGCTGTCACGGACGATTACCCGGCCCGCCGTATCGATCACGGCGGCGAGTTCGGGTGGCGGCGGGCCCTCGATGATGGTGCCCGCTGTGTAGATGTCGGGTCCGGTCAGCTCTCCGCGCGCGATCCCGTCGCGAAGGTCGAGGGTCGATTGGCCGCCCCAGAGGACGCGCACGCCGGTAACCCCGGTGGCGATAAAGCGGCCCAGCGCGTGCTCTTCCTGGAAGTGCACGTGCATGTCGTTCAGACCCGGGATCAGGAAGCGGCCGCGTCCATTGACCCGGAGCGCCCCTTCGGGCACCGCGACGTCGTCGGCTGGTCCCATCGCCACCACGCGGCCATCGCCGATCAACACGGTCATGTCGGGGAGCACCCGCTCGCCGTCCATCGGCACGACCGAGACGAATTCGAGGGCCAGGGTGGCGTGCTCGCCGGGCGATGTGGGTGGACCGTCCCCCTCGGCGCAGGCCGAAACCATCGAACCGATCACCAGCAGGGTGATCAGCGGGAGAGACGAACTTGAAAATGGCAGCAACGGAGGTCGGGTCGTCATCGAGGATTGCGGGGTTGCGGGCTGGCGCACAGCGGTGAGTGGTGGCGGGCAACATCGCCGCTCGGTCGGGGGACGGGCAACCGGCTGCGGTGGGCGGTTCACCCTCCGGGCCGACATCCGATTTGCCCGGCCCCGTCGCGATTCATAGACTGCCGGCGGGCAGGGGACTACTCCCACAGGGCTGCAGAAGGATCGGATTTGATGAGACACCGTTCGTTTTCGGCAGGACCCGTCACCTCGGCTTCGCGGCTGGCAGCTGCCGTCTTCCTCGCCTTCATCGTCTTCGGTTGCGAAGCCGCGCCCGCCGGATCCGGGGATGAAGCCTCGCCGGACGCCTCCGCGGAAGTCGTGACGGAAGGCGCCGGCGCCGAGGGCGAGAATGCCGGACAGGATGCAGCCTCCGAAGGGCAGGAACCCGCCTCCGAAGAAGCCGCCGTCATCCGCCTCGACCCCGACGACCCGAATCTCGAAGTGTGGCGCGATCGCGACATTTCGAACGATCCGCCGCGCGAGCCCGGCCCCATCGACGTCGGCTCGGTGCTGAGCTTCTTCGGGCTGCCCATCGCGCGGACCGTCGAGGATCTGGTGGCGGGGGAAGTCGAGGTGGCCTTCATGGGCGCCCCGGTGGACATGGGAGTCGGATTCCGCGGTGCGGGCGAGGGCCCGACCGCCTTTCGCGCAATGACGCGAAGCGTCGGCAGCATGGAGACGATGGTGCGCTGGCGTAGCGAACTCACGGCCGTCGACTACGGCAACGCGCCGATCGACAACCTGAGCGTGGATCGAAGCATGCCCCCGATCCGGCGCATGGTCCGTGAAATTGCGCAGACAGGCGCGATCCCGATCATCATCGGTGGCGATCACTCAATCGAGTTCGCCAATGTCGCCGGGCTCGCCGATGTGTACGGCAAGGAGAACGTCGGCGTCATCCACTTCGACGCCCACTACGACGCGGGCGGATCGCGAAGCGGCCACTTGATCTCGCATGCGCAGCCGGTTCGCCGCCTCGTCGACGACGGTCACATTCTGGGCAGGAACTTCATTCAGGTCGGGCTGCGCGGCAGCTGGCCCGGACCGGAAGGCTTCGAGTGGATGCGCGAGAACGGCCTCCGCTATCACACGATGGCCGAGATCGACCGCGACGGCTGGACGACGGTCATGCAGCGGGTGCTCGACGAAGCGAACGACGGGCCGGAGTACCTGCACATCTCGTTCGACATCGACGTCATGGACCCGGCCTATACGTCGGGGACCGGGACTCCCGTGCCGGGGGGACTGACGCCCCGCGAGGTCTTCTACGTCGTCCGGGGGCTGTGTTCCGAGAACAACCTGGTGGGGTTCGACCTGGTCGAGCTGAACCCGCTCGTCGACCCGGGCTACACGACCGCTTTGAACGCCAAGCAGATCGTGGACGAGTGCCTGACCGGGGTTGCGCTGAGGAAGCTGGGGCTGGGCAACCGGGATTATCTGAGTCCGCTGACGCGGCGGGATACGCGCCGGTAGGGAGGGGGGCGCACGCTACCCCTTCGGCGGCTTTTGCGGCCCGCCGAAGGCGCCCCTCGCAGGGGGTCTTGCGAGATCAGCAACGAAGAGTGACAGTTTGGGTATATTACCGTGACAGGGGGGCGATTTTCGGCCAATTCCGAAGGGGTAGACCAATGAAAGAGAGCACCGCCGAACTGCGACGACAGAACGAGGCGCTCCGGGAGCGTGTCGCCAGGCTGAGCGACGCCATCCTGCGTATCAGCGCCAGCCTCGACCTGGACACGGTGCTGCGGGAGGTCGCGGATAGCGCCCGGGCCCTCACCAGGGCACGATTGGGCGCCATCGTCACGGTCGACGACTCCGGGCGCGTCGAGGAGTTCGTGACCTCCGGCTTCACGCCCGACGAGAAGGACGAGATGGCCGGGTGGTCGGACGGCTCGCGGCTTTTCGCGCACTTCCGGGACCTTGCGGCGCCGCTTCGTCTGTCGGACCTGCCGGCGTACGTCCAGGCGCTCGGCTTCTCGTCGGATCTGATGTGTTCCAGGACGATGCAGTCGGTGCCGATGCGGCATCGCGACGTGTCCGTCGGCAACTTCTTTGTTGCCGAGAAGGAAGGGGGCCAGCAGTTCACGAGCGCCGACGAGGAGGTCGTGACGCTGTTTGCGTCGCAGGCCGCCACCGCGATCGCCAACGCCCGCGCACACCGCGCCGAGCAGCGGGCTCGGACCGACCTGGAGACGCTGATCGAGATCTCGCCCGTGGGTGTCCTGGTTTTCGATGGCGGGACCGGTGCGCTCGTTTCCGTCAACCGGGAGGCGCGCAGAATCGCCGAAAAGTTGGCCCAGCCCCTGGAGGAGTTGCAGCGCATGGTCACCTGGCGGCGCGCCGACGGTCGGGAGGTCGCCCTGGCGGAGTACCCCATGGCGGAGCTGCTGAAGAGAGGCGAGACCGTGCGCGCCGAGGAGATGACCTTCACCGTCCCCGACGGCCGGAGCGTGACGACGCTCATGAACGCAACGCCGATCCACGCGGCCGATGGGACCGTCGAGCGGGCCGTGGTCACGCTGCAGGACCTGGAGCCGCTGGAGGAGTTCGAGCGGCAGCGCGCGGAGTTCCTGGGCATCGTGAGCCACGAACTGCGGGCGCCGCTCATCTCGATCAAGGGCTCGACGGCCACCGTGCTGGGCGCCTCGCCGGCCCCCGACCCGGCCGAGATGCTGCAGTTCTTCCGGGTCATCGACGGGCAGGCGGACCACATGCGCGGCCTCGTCGCCGATCTGCTCGATCACGGGCGCATCGTAACGGGCACGTTGTCGGTCTCGCCCGAACCGGCGGATGTCGCCGCGCTGGTGGACCAGGCGCGGAGCACCTTCGTAAGCGGCACCGGGCGGCACGCCCTGACCATCGACCTGCCGGAGGACCTCCCGCAGGTCATGGCCGACCGCGCGCGCATCGGTCAGGTGCTCAACAACCTGCTATCGAACGCGGCCAGGCATTCGCCCGAGTCGTCGCCCATCCGGATCAGCGCCGTGCGGGACGGCGTGCACGTGGCGATCTCGGTGACCGACAAGGGCCGGGGCGTGCCGCCGGACCGGCTGCCGCACCTGTTCAGCAGGTACGCCGCGGCGGCGAGCGGTGACCGGAAGCCCAGACAGGTGGGGGCCGGCTTGGGCCTGGCCATCTGCAAGGGGCTGGTCGAGGCGCACGGCGGTCGCATCTGGGCGGACAGCGAGGGTCCAGGACGCGGCACGCAATTCACTTTCACGGTGCCGGTCGCCGAGGAGACACGCGCGGCGCAGGGTTTCGTGCCGGACAAGCCGCGCCTGGCCGTGGAAGGGCAGGCGGGGACCAGCATCCTGGTGGTCGACGACGACCCGCAGATGCTGCGATACGTTCGCGACGCGCTCACGGAGGCGGGCTACGCCGTGGTCGTGACCGGCGACCCGGAGGAGGTGGCCGGCCTCGTGCGGTTGCACAAGCCCGGGTTGGTCCTGCTGGACCTGTTGCTGCCCGGTACCGACGGCATCGCGTTGATGGAGCAGGTTCCCGAGCTGACCGACCTGCCGGTCATCTTCATCTCCGCCTACGGCAGGGACGAGACCATCGTCAGAGCGCTGGATGCGGGCGCGGCCGACTACGTGGTCAAGCCGTTCTCTCCGTCGGAACTGGCGGCGAGGGTCCGAGCCGCCCTGCGCCGTGTCGCCGGGCCCGAGCCGTTCGTGCTCGGGCAGCTGACGATCCGCTACGATCAGCGGCGGGTGGCCGTGGGGGAGCGGGCAGTGCAGTTGACCCCCACCGAATACGAACTGCTCCGCGTGCTTTCGGTCAACGCGGGGCGCGTGGTCACCCACGAGTCTCTGCTGCGCCAGGCGTGGGGCGACCGACACCGCGGCGCCCCCGACCCCAAGCTCGTCCGCGCCGTGGTGAAGCGGCTCCGCCGCAAGCTGGGCGACGACGCGTCCAACCCGGTGTACATCTGCAACGAGCGCGGTGTCGGATACAGTATGCCTGGCTAGTCCAAGCCGGAGGCAGAGACACGGCTGGCCCGACCTCGTCCATGATCCCGGTGGACAAGCTTCCCCTGAACAGGGCGCGGGTCCTTCAACTAACCGGCCTGAACGCCCTCCGCAGCGCCTCAACCCCCCCCACCACCGGCACCTCCACACTCGTCCCGCCCAGATCCACCGTCAGCATCGTCCCCGGATCCGGGTGCACCGTAAAGTACTTGTCGCTCGAGAACACCATCAGCCCGATCCGAGCCCCCGCGGGTATCACCTGATCATCCGGCTGCAGCGGAAACTCCAGCTCCACAAACTCTCCAGGCGTGAGTCCCGCACCCGACCGAGGACTCGCGATATCGTCCGCACCCGCATTGGTCGGGTCCGCCCAGCCCTTGGTGATGATGTTGTCGTTGATGTTGTCGCTGTCGGTCCAGGGGAGTGAGACCAGCCAGACGGACAGGTTCGCCGCGTCGGCATCGGACGCCACGCGCACCCGCACCGTGGCCACGCCCGAGAGGTGGACATCCTGCTGGAGCACCGGTGTCGCATATAGAAGCCGGTGGTTCGACCATTCCGCCGCGGCGAGTTGGCCGCCCTCAAATGCAAAATTGTCCACGATTCCGCCGCTACCGCTTGCGTCGCCGGCATTGAGCGAGAGGGTGCCGGTCCAGTGTCCGTCGCCCGCGGGATGCAGCGGGACGCCTTCGGCCTCGGGGTGCGGGTAGGTCGGGTAGGGAGTGGGCTGCCCGCGGTCGTCGGCCTCGCGCACGATCCAGGCCTGCGGGTCGTTCTCGACGCCGTTCTCGACGCCCAGGACGTAGCGGGTGAACCAGCGATTCATCATCTCCAGGGGTGGGGGACCGCCGTGGCCGCCCTGGTGATAGTAGATCTGGACCGGCACGCCGTGCTCCTTGAGCGCCTCGGTGATGCGGTAGCTGTGCTCGGGCATCACGTTCCAGTCGTTGAAGCCGTGACTCATCAGGGTGGCCGCACGCACGCCGCCGATGTGGTTCAGGTAGTCGCGGCCCGCCCAGAAGTCGTTGTAGTCGCCGGTGGTGCGGTCGAGCTCGGCGTACATCTCGTCGCGCACGTTGGCGATGCAGTAGTCGCGCACCCCGGGATCGCCGCTGAAGATGAAGTCGAAGAGGACGTCGATGTCCTCGCCGGGGTAGCCGCCGGGCGACCGCACGAGCCCGTTCGAGCGGTAGTAGTGGTAGTACGACGTGTTGGGCGCGACCGGGATGATCGCCTCGAGTCCCTCGACGCCGGTCGTCGCAGCGGCCAGCGGCAGGGTGCCGTTGTAGGACGTGCCGGTCATCCCGACCTTGCCGTTGGCCCAGTAGGCCTGCACTTCTTCGCTGCCGTCAACGCTGGTGAAGCCGCGCGCCCGCCCGTTCAGCCAGTCGACGACGGCCTTGGGCGCGAGCGACTCGTTGGCGCCGCCGACGGTGGGGCAGCCCTGGGACTGTCCGGTGCCGGGCGACTGCGAATGAATGACCGCGAAGCCGCGCGGCACCCAGGTCCGGATGTGCGAGTTCGAGATGACCGGCTGGCTCTCGATGTGCCGAATGGTCGCGGGGAATGGATCGCGGGCCGGGGGATCGCCGCCGACTTCCTGCCGCAGGTTCCAGAAATGGTCCCAGTCGGTGCCCGCGACGCCGGAGTAGTACGGGCTGGTCTCGTAGATGACCGGCACCTTGAGTCCCTCGCTGTCGGTTTGGGCCTGGCGCGTGACGTCCACGTGCACGCGGTCCGGCCTGCCGTCGCCATCGGTGTCGAATTCGGTCTCGACCCAGAGATCGTGGCGGATCCAGGCGGACGAGTCGGCGAACGCGGCGACGATCTGGGCCTGCCCGTTCTCGATGACCGGGCCGGTCTGTGCGCCAGCCTCGTTTGGGAGGACGAGGAGGGGCGCGAGCAGAGCGACGGCGGCGGAAGCGGCGAGCAAAACGCGCACGCGGGCGCGGGCTGCTCGGGGGCAGGAAGTGATCATGAAGTGTTCCGTACTGAGGCTGGATTGCATGGTGACCCGGTCGTTCGGGACGGGGTCCATCCGGGCGCGAAACATCCGGTCGCAGGTCGGTTCGCGCAACCTGTCGACCCGCCGATCACCGGCAGCGCTCGACGATCGCCTGGATCGCCGCCTCGATCTCGTCCCGGGTGTTGAAGAAGTGGATGGACAGGCGGAAGTCGCGCGGCTGCCTGACTGGAGACGCCAGGATCCCGTCCTTCTCGCGCAGGTCGTCGTAGAGCTCCGTGGCGTCGCACCCGGCGGGTAGCCGAAGGACGAAGACTCCGGAGCGGTCGGGCCTGGTCACCGGCGACGACACGGCAAGGCTACCCGTGCGCTGGACCGACTCGATGGCGTGGGCGACCAGCGACTGGATCCGGTCCTCAATGCGTTGAAGGCCGATCTGCTCCATCCACGCGACCGCGCGGCCGAAGCCGGCGAAGTCCGCGAGCGCACGGGTGCCGAACTCGTAGCGCGCCGCGCCGGGGAGCAGGGTGTAGCCGCCCTCGTAGTCCATGGTCGCGTGGCTGTGGGAGCCTGCCCAGCTCAACCGGACTTCGTCGAGCGCTTCGCGACGCACGAACAGGGCGCCCGTGCCCTTGGGTCCGAGCAGCCACTTGTGGCCGCACGTCGAGTAGCAGTCGCAGCCGAGCGCGCGGAAGTCGGTGAGAACGCAGCCCGGTCCCTGGGCCCCGTCGAGGTGGTAGCGGATCCCGCGCGCCCGTAGCAGGTCGCCCAGTTCGGCGGATTCGTCCGTCCGGATCGTCCGTCCGTTGTTGCGCGACACGTGGCTGATGCTGACCATCCGCGTCCGCTCGGTCAGCTGTGCATCGACCTGGTCGAGCAGCCGGGTGCCCGTGGTCAGGTCGATCTCCCGGATCCCGATCCCGAACCGGTCGCGCAGCACGTACCACGGGATGACGTTGGCGGGGTGCTCGATGTTGGAGATGATCACCTCGTCGCCCGGCTGCCAGTTCAGGCTCCAGGCCACGATGGAGATCCCCTCCGAGGTGCTGTGCGTGAGCGCGACCTCATCGGCTCCGGCGCCGAAAACCCCCCCGAGCTGTGCCCGCAGGTCGGGTTCGATCCGGGCCATGTCGGTCGCGTAGCGCGGGTCCGCCGGGCCCTGGTTCTGGAAGTCCAGGCGATCCTTGACTTCGTCGATGACGGCTTCCGTCGCCGGACCCACACCCCCCGTCTGGAGGTAGACGCTCCCGGTGGCGGCCGGGATCTCGGCGCGGGCCCGGGCGACCCACGCGTCCTGGGCGGGGAAGTGGTCGATCCGCGGTGCCGGGGCGGACCGCGCGGAGTCCAGCGCCGCGATCCGGCCAACCGGCACCACGGGCGCCAGGACCAGCGGCCCGGCGGCCTGGCGCAGGAAGCGGCGTCGGCTGGTCATGGTGCCGTCATGTGACCAGGAAGCGTACTGTGAACAGCACCGCCACGGTAACGACGGCGTCGTTCAGTTCGTGACTCCGCCCGGCGAACAGCTTGATCAGCGTGTAGGCGATGAAACCGAGCCCGATTCCGGTCGCGATCGAATAGGTGAAGGGCATCGCGAGCGCGGTCACGATGGCGGGTACGCACTCCGTGAGATCGTCCCACTCCACGCGCCGCAGAGCCCGCGCCATCACGCAACCCACGAACAGGATCGCCGGTGCGGTCGCATAGGCGGGCACGGCCGTGGCCACCGGTGCCAGGAACAGGGCCGCGAGAAAAAGGCCGGCAACGACCACAGCGGTGAGCCCGGTCCGTCCCCCGGCACGCACCCCGGCGGCGCTCTCGACGTAGGATGTCGTGGTCGAGGTGCCCAGCAGGGCCCCAACCATCGTGGCCGAGGAGTCCGCCACCAGTGCGCGGCGGAGGTTGGGCACCCGCCCGGTGCCATCGGTCAGGTGGGCCTCGTTGAGCACGGCGACCAGGGTGCCGGAGGTGTCGAAGAGGTCGACCATAAGGAACGCGAAGACGATGGCGAGCAGGCCCACGTCGAACGCCGCCGCGATATCCAGCTCGAAGGCGGTCGGGGCCAGTGACGGCGGAGCTGCCACGACGGACGCGGGAGCGGGTGACAACCCCCCGATCCAGCCCACCACAGCGACCGCCAGGATACAGATGAGCACCGCGCCGGGAACCTTGCGATGCTCCAGCGCCACGATGCCGACAAAGCCTGCTGCCGCGAGTACCACCGTCCACTGCACCAGATTGCCCAGCCCCACGAGCGTTGCCTCGTGCCCGACAACGACTCCGGCGTTGCGAAGTCCGATGATCACCAGGAAGAACCCGATTCCCGCCGCGATGGCCAGCTTCTGCGAGCGCGGGATGCTGTTGACCACCCATTCCCGGACCGGTAGCACGGACAGGACGAGCATCAGTACGCCCGAGCAGAAGACGGCGCCCAGCGCGGTCTGCCAGGGCAGGCCCAGCGTGCCCACGGCGACGGCCGCAAAGTAGGCGTTCAGGCCCATCCCCGGGGCCAGCGCGATCGGGTAGTTGGCGTAGAGACCCATGACCGCCGACCCGAACGCCGCAGCCAGGCAGGTCGCGACAAGTACGGCTCCGGTGTCCATACCGGTCGCGCCCAGCACAAGCGGGTTCACGAAGATGATGTACGACAGCGTCAGGAAGGTGGTGCATCCGGCCAGCACCTCGGTTCGCACGGACGTTCCGCGCTCTTCCAGGCGGAAGTAGCTCATCACGGCTCCTGCTTCCTTGTTGATGGTGAATGGAGGGACTCCCTGTCCGTGCCGGCGGGCCGCTACGGCCCCAGCGCTCCAATCGGGATAACGCCCACTTCGGCGCCCCGGACATGACCGTATCCGTTGGGAAGGATCACGGCTAGGGCCGAGGGGTCGCCGCGGCCGCCGCGCTTCATGCGGGCGGCGAGTCTGCGCAGGTTCGCGGCCCCTTCCTCCACCCAGCGCTCGCCGAGCTTGACTTCAAATGCGGCCCAGCGTCCGTCATCGGCCTCGACAACAGCATCCACTTCCAGGCCGCCTTTCTCGCGGTAGTGGAAGACCTCGGCATCGTTGGCCTGCGCGTAGACTCTAAGGTCGCGAACGACGAGTGACTCGAAGAGGAAGCCGAAATACTCGAGGTCGGCCATCAGGCGCTCCGGGGTGGCACGTAGTGCAGCGACAGCAAGCGATGGGTCGACCAAATGCCGTACAGGGGAGGTTCTCAGTGTGGTCCGGGAACGCAAGTGCGGCGCCCAAGCGGGCTGGTCCTCCACGATCATGAGGCGTTCGAGGGCTTCCAGGTACGCGGCGGCCGTTTCCGGCTGCATGGAGGTACCGCTTCCCTGTACGTCGGTGACCAACGTAGAGAGCGTGGCGGGAGTCGCCACATTTCGAGCCAGGGATCCCAGCAGGCGCCTGATCTTGACAGGATCCCGCCTCCGGCCGCTGACTCTCGACATGTCGACCCTTCGGATCTCGTTGAGGTAGTCCCGATTCCTGCGAATGGACTGGGCGATTGGCTGTCCGTAGTGGCCCGGCCACCCTCCCCTGCACACCAGTTCGGCCAACTGCGAGACGGACGTGCGAGACGGATCCGAGCGCTGTGGGGCTCCGTCCAGCAGTTGTCGCAGTGAGACTTCACCCGAGGAATGTCCGGCCTCGAAGAGAGAAAATGGGCGCATTCGCAGTCGCGTCAGGCGTCCGGCTCCCGTGTGGCGGGTCACATCGTCAGCGGGTACTGCCGAACCCGTCAGGATGAATTGTCCCGGAGAAGCTCGGTCATCCACCGCCCGTCGGACATGATTCCAGATGTCCGGCTCCGTCTGCCACTCATCGATGAGTCTTGGCGCCTTGCCGCGGAGCACCGAATCAGGGTCGACGCCAACCATGCGCCGGGCGTTCCGGTCAACGTCAAGGAGTACCTCGCTGGCGGCGAAGTTCCTGCCGGTGGCCGTTTTCCCGCACGCCTTGGGACCCTCCACTACAACCGCACCGGTAGCGGCCAGTCGTTCGGCGAGTTCAGCGTCGACAATTCGGGGACGGTAGTGCACGGCAAGTCTCATCGTGGGACGGGTTGGATAGGACAATAGCCCGACTACGGCTCACAATGCAAGGTGCCAACGGGTATTTCGGCACAAAATTAACAGGTAGAATGACATGATGATAACAGGTATTTCAGCATGGATACAACAGGTATTTCGGCACGGCTACTGACAAGAACCATACCGTGCCCGCGCCCATTGCCCACTTGACGGTTACTCCCGCCAATCGGACTCTGTCACCGACATCACCGTCCCCAAACCCAAGCCGAGACCAAACTCCATGCGCACTCATTCCGGCCGACCCCTCCTTGCCGCCCTACTCCTCGCTTGCCTGGCCACCGTCGGCCACACCGGCGCGGCTCCCGCCATCGCCCAGCAGGCCCCCGACCCCTCCGCCTACACCGCCCTCCAGTGGCGGCACATCGGTCCGGAGGGCAACCGCTTCTCCGCCGCCGCGGGGATCGTGGGCGATCCGCACACCTACTACGTCGGGGCTGCGTCGGGCGGCATCTACAAGACCACCGACGGCGGCGTGCACTGGGACGCCATCTTCGACGACCAGCCCGTCCAGTCGATCGGGTCGCTTGGCGTCGCCATGTCCGACCCCAACGTAGTCTGGGCCGGTACGGGCGAAGGGAAGATCCGCAGCCACGTCTCGGTGGGGCAGGGCATCTACAAGTCCACCGATGCGGGAGCGACCTGGACGCTGATGGGACTGGAGCAGACCGGGCGCATACCCCGCCTGGTCATCCACCCGACCGATCCGGACATCGTGTACGTGTGCGCGCTGGGGCATTCGTACGGGCCGCAGCCCGAGCGGGGGGTGTTCCGCACGACGGATGGCGGCGCGTCCTGGGAGCACATCCTCTTCGTCGACCAGGACACGGGCTGTTCCGACATCGCGATGGATCCGTCCAACCCGCGGGTGCTCTTCGCGGGCACGTGGCAGCTCGAGATCCACACGTGGGGACGGAACTCAGGCGGATCCGGGGGCGGCCTGCACGTCTCGCGCGATGGCGGCGACAGCTGGACGAGGCTCAACGGACCCGCCAACGGCATCGGCTTGCCCGAGAAGCCGGTCGGGAAGGTGGCGGTTGCAGTGGCTCCGTCGAACCCGGACCGGGTCTACGCCATGCTGGAGACGGGTGACGGAATCCCCTGGGAGGGACGGGAGACCGAGGACGGCCAGCTCTGGCGCTCGGAGGACGGGGGGCACACCTGGTCGCTCATCACCCGGAACCGCAACGCCATGGGACGGCCGCACTACTACTCGCGCGTCGTCATCTCCCCCAACGACGAGAACGAGGCGTACTTCCTCACGGCCTCGTTCACGACCTCGACCGACGGGGGACGGACGCTGGACGTCACCCCCCGGCCCCGGGCGCCCGGCGGAGATCATCACGACATGTGGATCGACCACACCGACCCCGACCGCATGATCGTCGCGCACGACCAGGGTCTGTCGATCTCGATCAACCGGGGGAAGACCTGGTTCCGCCAGCGCCTCACCAACGCCCAGATGTACCACGTGACGGTGGACAACGCGGTCCCGTACAATGTGCTCGGCAACAAGCAGGACGAACCCACCTACCGCGGGCCGAGCAACAGCCGCATCCAGGGCCAGCGCCGCATCACGGGGATTCCGCGCGGCATGTGGCACCACGTGGGCGGCGGGGAGAGCGGCTGGGCCACCCCGGACCCGACCGACCCGAACATCGTGTGGTCGTCGGCTTCGGGGTCGGGGATGGTGGGCGGCATCGTGGTGCGCTACGAGGAGGACCGGCGCCAGTACCGCGCCGTCGAGGTCTGGCCGGACCAGAGCCGGGGTGCTGCCTCGGGTGTGCGCTACCGCTTCGTGTGGGACGCGCCGATCCACATCTCGCCGCACGACAACAACAGCGTGTACGTGGGGAGCCAGCACGTGCACCGCACCCGCAACGGAGGCCAGAGCTGGGAGGTGATCAGCCCGGACCTGACGCTCAACGACCAGAGCCGCATGGGGCTCTCGGGGGGACTGACCGGAGACAACATCGGCGTGGAGTACGCGGGCACGGTATTCGGGATCGCGGAGTCGCCGGTCATGGAAGGCCTGATCTGGGCGGGCACCAACGACGGGCTTCTGCACGTGACCCGGGATGGTGGCGCGACCTGGACGAATGTGACCGCCAACATGCCGGGTTTGCCCGAATGGATGGCCGTGCGCAGCATCGCGCCGTCCCGCTACGACGCGGGGACGGCCTACGTGGCCATTGACGGGCACCAGGTGAACGTGCGTGATCCCTACGTGTACCGGACGCGGGACTACGGCGCCTCCTTCGAGAAGATCACCGACGGGATCCCGCCGAGCATGCTGAGCTACACCAAGGTGATCGTGGAGGACACCAGGCGCCCCGGGCTGCTCTACGCCGGCACCGAGAACGCGATCTACGTGTCGCTCGACGACGGAGACAACTGGCAGCCGCTGCAGAACAACCTGCCGCACGCACCCGTGTCGGGGATCGTGGTGCAGGAGCACTTCGGCGACCTGGTGGTCGGCACCTACGGGCGCGGCTTCTGGATCCTGGACGACCTCACGCCGCTCCAGCAGCTCACCCCCGAGGTGATGGCGTCCGCCTCCCACCTCTTCGCGCCACGCGACGCCTACCGCTTCCGCCCGATCACGCCGCCGTCGGTCCCCTACAGCGACCCCACCGAGGGGACGGACCCCGAGTACGGCGCGTCGATCAACTACTGGCTGGCCGGCGCGGCGGACGAGACACCGACGATCGAGATCCTGGACGGGACGGACGAGGTGGTGCGGACGCTGCGGGGCACAAACGACGCGGGCCTGAACCGGGTGCACTGGGACCTGCGCGACGAGCCCAACGGGCCCATCCGGCTATTGACCAGCCCGATCTACGCGGACCACATCGAAGTCGGCGACGAGGGGAGGCCGGCTGCCGGTGCGAGAGAAATCTCGATCCTGCTTCCGCCCGGACGCTACACCGTGCGCCTGAACGCGGCCGGCGAGACCCATGAGCAGCCGCTCACCGTCATCAAGGATCCCCATTCGGCGGGTACCGAGGCCGACATCGCGGCCCAGGTCGCCTTCCTGCGCGAGGTCCGTGACGATGTGGTCGCGGCGGGCGAGGCGGTCCACCGCGTCGAAGCGATCCGTGTGCAGCTGGAGACCATGTCCCGCTTCGCCGATGACGAAACGCTCGCAGAAGCGATCTCCGGCCTCGGGGCGCAACTCGTCGATCTGCAGATGAACATGGTCGACCTGCGCCTGACGGGTCAGGGCCAGGACGGCGTGCGCTTCGAGGCCAGGCTGCTCCAGAAGCTTGGCTACCTGACCGGCGCGATCGCGGGGGCCGACTTCCCACCCACCGACCAGGAGCTGGAGGTGCAGGTGCTGCTGCATGAGCAGTTGCGTGCCCATCTGGAGGCCCTCGACGCGCTGTTGGCGAACGAGGTGGCCGCGCTGAACGAGATGCTGAGGGCGAGGGGGATGCTGATCATCGCGGACGGGGGGTGATCACCCAAGTCACCGGCGGCGCGCCGGCCTCGTGCAGAGCACGGACAAAGCCACAACCGGTCGGGTAGGCCATGTAAGGCATTGATCGATACAACGTCAGTGACTTACATTCCACTCCATGCATCCCTACGCACGCCCCCAGGTGGACCAGCTGGTCCACCTCCTCACCCGCGTCGCCAAGCCACTGATCGTGGCGGTCACCGGACCCCGCCAGACGGGGAAGACGACGATCGTGCGCACCGCGTTGGAGCGGGTGAACATGCCCGGCCGGTACGTTGCGGTGGACGAAGTGGCGGTCGATCCCGATAGCCGGTGGGCGAGGAGCGGCGATCCGGGGGGAAGGGCGTGGTTGCACCAGGTCTGGAGAGAGGCCCGGCGGGAAGCGGAGCAGAGTGACCGGGGCTTCATCCTGGCGCTCGACGAAATCCAGCATGTGGACCGGTGGTCACTCATCGCAAAGGCTCAATGGGACCGTGATCGGCGCATCGGCTGCCCTCTGCGGGTCATCGTCGCGGGATCCGCACCCTGGTCCATGATGACCGGTTTGCACGAGAGCCTGGCCGGGCGGCTCATGCCGGTTCGCGTCAGCCACTGGTCGTACCCCGAGATGGCGGAGACATTCGGCTTCACGCTCGATGAATACCTGTTCTTCGGAGGATATCCGGGGATCGCCGCCGAGGTGGGCGATGTCGACACATGGCGTGCGGCGGTCCGCGACACCATCATCTCCCCGGCCATCGAGAAGGACATCGTGGC
Source organism: Gemmatimonadetes bacterium bin94 (assembly GCA_002238865.1). Classification (GTDB taxonomy): domain Bacteria; phylum Gemmatimonadota; class Gemmatimonadetes; order Longimicrobiales; family Gaopeijiaceae; genus Bin94. The sequence goes on from MPNE01000042.1 coordinate 25,692, forward strand.
CGCGGCCCGCATCGAGAAGCCCGCGCTCATGCGTCGCCTGATGGAGTTGGCTGCCGACTACTCCGGCCAGGTCCTCTCCTACAACAAGATGCTGGGTCAGCTGCAGGAAGCCGGCAACGCCACGACGCTGGCCGCGTACCTCGACCTGCTCTCGCAGGCCAGCCTGGTTACCGGGCTGCCGAAGTACTCCGGGGCACGGTACGTCGCCCGCGGATCGAGCCCGAAGCTGAACGTCCTCAACACCGCCCTGATGACGGCCCCGCTCAGGCGCACGTTCCAGGAAGTGCATGCCGACCGCACGCTGTGGGGCCGGATCGTCGAAAGTGCCGTGGGAGCCCACCTCCACAACACGGCCGGATCGACAGCGGATCTGTACCATTGGCGGGAAGCGGTGCAAGAGGTCGATTTCGTTCTTTCCCGTGGACTCGGTCCGGTCGGCATCGAGGTGAAAAGCGGTGCCGGAGCAGGCAAGCGGCATGGACGTGAGGCTTTCCGAAAACGGTTCCCGGGTGCACGAACGCTCCTGGTTGGAGAGCGGGGGATCCCGCTGGACGAGTTCCTGTCCAAACCGGCCAGGTACTGGGCGGACTACGAAGGGCCTTCGCAGCCCGGTGCGGGATCCGTCGGCGAAGGCGGCAATAGCAGCACCGTCCGCGAACCGACGCCGAACTACGCCGGCGAAGCCGGGGCCGAAACCTGGACCCAACCGCTCGTGCCGGGCTGGAAGGAGTCGGGAGACCTGGTCGCCGAGGCCCGGCAGAGGAGGTTCATGGCGGAAGCCCGGGAACAGATCGCCAAGCTCGCGCGGGGGGAGGGCTCACCGTGGCTGTGGCACCGCATCGGGCGGGCCTGCATGTGCCCGATACCAGGGCACTTCGACGACGAGTCGTCAGCGAGCCTGCGCGCCCAACTCGAGTCCGATGAACAGCTCCTGGACGCCGCGCTGCGAGGGCTGCCGCGTTTCGCGCACCGGGACGACATCCCCCCGCTCGACGAGATCGCGCGGCTGGACGGAACGAAGGAAGGCGACCACTACTCCCACGCTGTTCTGGCCAGCCTGGCCGAGACCTCGAGGCATGGAGGCGACCCCCTCCGCCGACTCGACGAAGCGGGGATCACCAGGGCCGTCGGTGCCTGCCATCTGGTGCGGCTTGTGAAGGAGCCGTCGTGGTATCGTCGTGCGATCCACCGGTACCCCCGCCTCTGCGCCGACGCCTTCATCACCGTGTACCGCTCGTTGATTCGTCGCCGGATTGAATGCGACGGTCACCTCATCGCCCTCTCGGACGACGGCATTCACGCAGAAGTCGCGCGCCTGGCGGTGCCGACCCTGCTGGGCGTCTTCCCGACGCGCTGCACCAGGACACAGGTCTCTGCGCTTCACGCGCTCCTGTGGGCCGCGCTGATCTACGTACCCGGGGCCGAGCTTGCCGAACGCATCCGCAGGAGGGTCGCAGCGCGGGGCATGGACGCGGCGCAGCGGGCGCTCTGGCTCGCTGCCGGGCTGTTCGTTTCTGCGAAAGAGTACCGCCCCGAGATGGTGGGCTTCGTCCTCACCGGGCGGGAGTCCAGGGCCCGGCACGTCCTGAACTTCCTGGTGCCTGATCGGCCTCGGCGCCGCGATCTGCCGGAGCCCTGGGACGACTGGGCCACGCCGGACATCGCTGCGCTCTTCAAGGCATTCGCCCGCTGGAACGACCCCTGGTGGGGCAGGCGCGAGTCGCGCTACGAGGCGACGACCCTCGGCCTGAGGACCGACTGGCTTCTCAAGCGCTGGATCGAGATTCTGGCGGAACGAGTCGAAGAGGAAGGCGAGGACGCACTTCTGTCGCTCGGCAGGTTTCCCGCGCTGGACTCCTGGTTCGATGAGATCCAGAAGGTGCGGGGCCGCTCGGAGTGCCCGTCCCCCTACCCCGTCTCCAGGACGCAGTAGCCGTACAGCTTCAGCGTTTCGCGCCAGTCTTCCGGGTAGGCGGCGACCATCTCGCCCTCCCCGAACTCCTCCGCCAGGCCGGCGAAGGTCCCCGACTCCGCGACGCGAAGCCGCGTCTCGCGCTCGAACACGGACAGGTCGGCGAATCCCGTCGGAAACGATGCCCCCATCGCGGCCTCCACCCCCTCCAGCCGATCGAGGTCTTCCGGGGGTATCTCTTCGCGGTTGGCGAGATCCAGCGCGAAGTGGTCGAATGCGATGCGGAAGGTGGAAATGGCGTCCCCCAGCCGGTTGAGGAACGGCATGATCGATTCCGTGGGCAGGTACATGGTGTTGCCCTCCCACACGATCAGCGTCGGCGCGCCGAGGTCGAATCCGGCCTCCGCGAGCCCGTCGGGGACATCGACTTCGAGGTAGTTGCCGAGCACGGACGGAGGCATGTCGATGCCGTGCCGTCCCAGCACTCCTCGCTTGTACTCGAGGACCGCCTTCTGGTCGACTTCGAAGAAGGTCACGCCGGGCGTCGCCAGGAGGTGGGCGCGCATGTCCAGGCCGCCGCCCATCAGGACCACCTGGCGGGCGCCGTCCTCGATTCCGCGCTGGACGAACCGGCTGAAGTACTTCGTGCGAAAGCGAACCATGGTCGACGAGGGGGGGAACGCTGCATCGAGCTGCTGGGCCATGGCCCGCGCGCGCTCGAACACGAACCAGTCGGCGTAGGGGTCGCTGAACAGCGGCCGTGCGTGGTCCTTTTCCATCGATCTGATGGCCGCGATAACGAATGCGGTCGCGCCGACTTCGTTGATGTCGATCATTGTTGGAAATCTCCGTGGCGGTTGAGGTGAAGGTCTCGCTGTCTGACGGCCCCCGGGTCTTGCCGCGGGTGGCCGCGAACGCCCCTGAAAATTCGTTCGCGCAGCCGTCGGGGTGGAGGCAAATCGCTCGTTGTTCGCCAAAACAGGGTCGAAATGGCCGACAACGGGCCCAAATGTGCGCTTGGCCACCCCCAAGTGGCCGCCAATCGCCCCCCGGGCTGCCACACGAGCGCCGCCGGCGGCCATGCGGAAGAAGTCTTCCGGCCGACGGTCATGGCGGTGTCCCGAGGTGGTGTGGGGCCGGGAAGGACCTCGTTGCCGGACCGGGCGTACTATTGGGTATCCCGAAAGGAAGGAACATCCATGCACAACGCAGCTCGCGTCACAAGAACCATCCTCCGTCGCACCCTGATCACCACGGGCAAGCGAAACGTCCGGGGGGCAGGTATGCTCGCCCTGGTCGTCATGTTGGCCGCCTGCAAGGACGGGATAGTGGAGCCGCTCCCGGATACACCCCTCGTGGCAAGGGACCGGGCCGCTCTCGGGGCGTTGTACCACGCCACGGATGGGCCGAACTGGGAACGTAGCGAGAACTGGTTGACAGGCGCGCCATTGGAAGAGTGGCACGGTGTGGTCACGGACAGCGCGGGACTGGTGATGTGGCTGACACTCCCCGCCAACGGACTGACGGGACCGCTTCCCGTGAGACTCGGAGACCTTGCCGAGTTGCGGTACCTGGGGCTCGCGGACAATCAGCTCTCGGGATCGATACCTGTAGAGCTGCAGGGTGCGGCCCAGCTCACGGGCCTGTTCCTGAAGAACAACCGCCTCACCGGGACCATCCCTGAAAGTTTCCTGCAGCTCGAGCACCTGCGCGTGATCGATTTCCGTGGCAACCAGGGGCTCTGCGTTCCAGCGACCGAGGCGTTCGTCGACTGGGCCGAGGGGATCTCCCAGGTGGACGGGCCCGATTGCGCGGAGGGTGACCGGGAGGCCTTGGCCGCGTTCCATGAAGCGACTCGCGGCGATCGATGGGACAATTCGGGTGGTTGGCTCGGCGACGCGCTGTTGAGCGATTGGTTCGGGGTCGAGACCAACGCAGCCGGCCGGGTGTCGGGCCTCGACCTCAGCGACAACGCGCTCTCGGGAATGTTGCCGGAATCGCTGGGGGAACTTTCGGCTCTGGGAAAACTGGATGTCGCCGGCAACGATCTGACGGGTGCACTGCCGCGGTCGCTCACGACCCTTCCCCTCGAGGAGTTCCGATACGAAGACACCCAGCTGTGCGTGCCTCACGGCGGCGAGTTCCAGGAGTGGCTGGTGACCATTGGCCGGCACGAAGGAACGGGCAGGAACTGCGCTCCAATGGCGGAGCGGGAAGCCCTTGTCGCGCTCTACGAAGCCACCGGCGGCCCGAACTGGACCGACAACGAAAACTGGCTGACGAACGCTCCCCTGGCGAGCTGGCGTGGCGTCGACACCGGTCCCGGCGGCCAGGTTGTGGGCCTGGACCTCGGGTTCAACGCTCTGCGGGGTAGGATACCGCCTGAAATCGGGAATCTCTCCGGCCTCCAATACCTGAACCTCAATGGAAATTGGGGCCTTTCCGGACCGTTTCCCCCGGAGTTTTTCAACCTGGACCATCTGCAGCAACTGTATCTGCTCGCCGTCGGGCTGGGGGGTCCCTTACCCCCGGAAATCGGCGGACTTACCGAACTGACGACAATGGACTTGAGGAGCACGGGTCTTGGCGGCCCCCTCCCGGCCGAAGTGGGCAACCTGGTCAACCTGTCGACGCTTCGTTTGGCCAACAACGACCTGGTTGGTCCGATACCCCCGGAGCTGGGCAGACTGACCCGTCTGCGCTCCCTGAACCTCTGGGGCAACGAACTGACGGGCGCCATCCCGCCCGAACTAGATACCCGTTGTCCCAGGTAGTCCATTAGGGTATGCCAGTACGGTTGTAACACAATACTGGACAACCATTTCCAAGGGTATCTCCGACTCGTATCGTCCCTTGCCGTCCGATGCAATCCCGTGTATTCTTCCCTGTGTAGTGATTTGGGATGTGATACACAACAGCAGGAAGGCACCCATGACGAAGCGACCGAGGACGCTCACCGCCGCGTTCGTTCGCACGGTCGGCCGACCCGGCGTGTACGGCGACGGACGAGGCGGCCGGGGACTGAGCCTCCGGGTGTACCGGACGGCCAACGGGCGGATCACCAAGACATGGCGTCAGCGCGTCAGGATCGACGGGCGGCTCACCTCGATCGGACTTG
>MPNE01000043.1 GCA_002238865.1 Gemmatimonadetes bacterium bin94
CCGGAGGATGGAGGAGCACTGGCGGCGCGCCTACGTCGAGGAGCGCAGGCAGGCCCGGACGAATGAGGGTGAGCCGGTGGCCGCGGAGCCCGTGGGGAGCGTCCGCGAAGCCATCGCGCAGGCGCGGCAGATGTTCCCCGACAGGCTGCTCATCAAGCTCAACTCCCGCTCCAACGAGGACACGCCCTTCGTGAACCCCCCGGAGGTGCTCGACGCGCTGGCGTGGCTGGCGACAGCGTACCGGAACGGGCCGACCGATCGAATCGGGGAGACCTGCCCGGGCTGGTTCTACAAGTCCAACCAGTCCGCGTCCACAATGGGACAGTTCCCGGACTGGTACCGGACCCGCGTCAACGGAACGGCATGGAAGCTGGCGGCCCACCTCGGCAAGGGAACCAGCCACGACCCGCACCACACGATCCGGATCGCCTTCGCCTGGGACGAGCCGAACAAACGCGTCATCGTCGGATTCATCGGCCTGCACCAGCGGAACCGGCGCTCGTAGGCTGCGGCGCGACACCAGCCCGGCTCGCGCCCGAGTCTGGCACCCGACGCGACGACGAACCAGGGGCGGCACGGATGGCACCGACCACAGCGCGAACCGCCAGGTGCCGGGGACCGTTCCCGGACCGGCTCGTCGAACCGCCTTCCCGCGTAGGGATCGCTGGTCTGGGAGCGACCCGAGGGTCGGGGCCTGGGGTGCGCAAACGCGCACGGCCCCGAACCCGCAGCAGGCCCTCGGACTGCCGGGTCGCTCCCAGCCCCGCCTTCGCGTTCCCCGCGACCCCGGCCACCCGGAAAAGCGACGCGCAAGACCTTTGCGCGCAGCGGCTTCAGCCGACCGGTCGGTGCGCACGCCTGGAGCGCCGGGGTGCGCATCCGCACCCCATGTCGTTTTCGCGGGCGTATGCGGCCATGACCCGCGCCGCCGGAGGTGCGCAACTCGCCACGAAGCGAAGTCGTCGCGTTTCACCGCGACGGCGCGGCGCACCACCGCCGCTCCCGGCGCGGAGTACTTGTGGTTGGGGGGTCCAAGGGGGCGGAGCGCCCCCCCTTGCCAGCCGCGATGTTCAACGTCGCGTGTGCTGGCTGACCGGCCTTAGCCGCGCCAAACGAGCCCGTGGGCCGCGCCCGTGAACGGGTCGGCTCGACGCGCGGCATCCGCCTCCTCGACGCGCTCCCGCGCTGCCCGGCGTCCCGTCAAGCCGAAGAACCCGCGCGCGCCCTGGCGGCCGTCAAGACGGGCGATCCCATCGCCCGTTTCCCTGTTGAGCGACTGTGCCAGCGTCTCCATGCCCGAGACGTTGGACAACCGTTCTTGAGGCAGTCAACCCTTAGCGAATCTCCTCTTGTCCGGTAACGTTCGAGGATGTCCGGTAACGCAAGGCCGCCTCGGGAAGCCGCCGCCAGCGGCTTGTCGAAACGCCCCCGCTTCGGCATCTGGCGAGCCTGTCCGCGCTACCGGGCATCCCCGTACGGGCGACCGTGCCAAAAGTGTTTCGGCAACGGGGCGAGATCCCCACCGTCGAACCCCCAGATCGGAAGCCGCCGCCAGCGGCTTGTCGAACCGCCCCCGCTTCGGCATCTGGCGAGCCTGTCCGCGCTACCGGGCATCCCCGTACGGGCGACCGTGCCAAAAGTGTTTCGGCAACGGGGCGAGATCCCCACCGTCGAACCCCCGGCGCACACGATCCGCGTCGCGCACGCCGGGGGGGCCACTCAAGAGGCCGAAGGCTTCGGTTCGAGTTGATCGCCGCCCGGTAGTCCTCCGGTTCGAGCAGCGGGTGGTCCTCTCCGGCGACCTCGACGACGCGGACGGAGTAGAGCCCGGCCCGGATCCGTCCGAAACCCTCCCAATCCGGGACAGATGGCCCGGTTCCCTGGCAAAACCGCTCTCCAGAGCGCCGTAGAGGCCGTCCGAAGGCCTTCGCCCTACCTCCACCCCTCCGCAAAACCGGCCCCCGGCCGTCCCGGCAACACACCGCCAAAGGTCCCTTCACTCGACGCAGGCCCCCTCCAACCCCTAAACTCAAAACCCGTACCCCCCCCAGCGCCCCTACTATGGACCTCCGCTCTCCTCCAAGGTGATCGGAATCCTCCGGAATCCCTGATCGGTTCGTCGGAACGGGTGACCGGAATCGTTGGAATGCGGAAGTGCAGGCCCGAATCGAGGTTCTCGCCCGTGCGCTGCCGAAAATGGCTCAGGGGATTGGTGTTTTGGGTGCGCAGTGCATATGACCGACCGTAACCAAACGGGATGACCGGCGTACACAGTTCGCGAAAGGGGACAAGCGAATGAAGTGTCAGATTGCTGCAGCCTTCGTCGCCGGCCCCGGCCGTTTCGCGGCGGTAGCGGGCCTCGCCGCCTCGATAACCGCGGTCGCTCCAGCCACCTCGCCCGACATTGCCCAATCCCTGTCAGCCCAGCCGGGGCCTGCGCTGATTCTCGAGGACAGCGTCGTCCTGCGCGAGCCGGACGATCACCAACTCGGTCAGCCGGTGAGCCTCATATCTGCGGACGACGGGTCGTTTCTCATCGCCGACGGTTACTCGAACAGCGTCCTGCACTTCGATTCCCGTGGTCGTTTTTTGCGGACCTTCGGGCGAAAGGGTGAGGGCCCCGGAGAGTTCCGATTTGTCAGCTATGCCGGATTTGTGGCAGGCGACGTGGTTGGCATCGGCGATGATCACGGGTTCGAACTGGAGTTGTTCGAGCTTCGCAGCGGAGCCCACATCGGGGCCGTAAAGATGAGCTTCCTTGTCGAGGACTATGTCGTGCGCGGCGATACAGTGTGGTTCGCCGGCGTCAACTCGGAAGACTGGACTGCCGTGGGATCTGCCGTTTTGGACGACCTGGTCGCTGCGGCTTCCTCCGGCGGCGGAGATGGCACCATTCTCTCGCCGGACAGGGTAGACGTGCCCCGGATCTACGTGGAGAACGACGTGGTAAGGGGCATGCTGACCGGAGTCGCGCTCGATGTCCAGGAGGGTGTCTCGACCGTTGGTTTCCTGGCTTCGCCCGAATTGCTGGTCTCGGGTCCCTCAGGTGCGGTCCTGGATTCGCTTGTAGTTCCTGTCGCCAGACGCCGAGGGCTTCCTCCGGAGGAAGAGTTCCTCGCGCTGGGTCGCGGAGACGACTATACAGGTATTTGGGGCAGGATATCCGCACTCGTGAAGGTGTCTCGTGACTCACTCGGCTTCATTCACACGATCCACCAGGAGAGCAACTACGATCCCGAGGCCCGTCAGATGAGCGCAACCTTCTACGTGTCGAGCGTAGCGGCGGACGGCACGCAGGCCTGCCCCGACACTCACGTCCCAACATCAGATGCGGGACTCGCGGAGCTTTCGTTGCAGGAGAATCGGCTTCTTGTGCTGGACCAGCGCCTTGCGGGAAGCGGCATCCGCAGTGTAATACGCACCTTCAAGATCGATGCCGAGAACTGCACGGGCGGGATCTTGGGAGGGTAGCAGTCCAATGCCGTTCAATTGACGCTCCCCTGGCCAGTGACCAAAGGAGGCAAACCGTGAAGACGCTGCACCAGTTGGCCGTGCTAGTTCCAGCTGGAAGATCTGGCTGGCGACAGCGCCCATCAGGAGGCCAAAGAAGACCTGCTACGGGGATCGCAGGACCGGTAATGGCTCCCGACCATTGGCCCGCAACGGATCCCGAGTCGCTCCTTTGCGACCCCGGCGCTCTCTGCCCGCACGGCCTGATTCCGCCCTGCTCTCTACCCCTCGGACCGAGATCTTCGATCTGGGGCGATCCTGCTGTCAGCAGAATGCCCGAAAACGCCCCAGGACACCCTGAAAACGACATTCGAGCCCGTGACGGGATCGAGCGAGAGGTCGGCGGCGGCCTGTCGCCGCGTGACGTGGTGCCCTACACTCGGAGAACCTCGGCGCGGCGCTCCAGCGGGCCGCACCGTCGCCCGGAGGCAATGGCTTCCCTCCAACGAGGGAGAGGAGGGCTTCCGGGACCTTTGGCGACGGGGCGGCGCGGGCGCGAGAGTCCCGCCATTCAAACCCGTTTTTCCCGCTTTCGCGGCACGGTCCAGCAGGGTCCAGCAAGACGGCAGGAAACGCAGATCGTGCAGTCCTGATTAGACTTACGTGACTTCCTGCCGGGATTCTGACCTCAGGCGGTCCGCCTACCCGCCGCCGATCCTTGCTCCATTTCTCCCGGGATGCGCAACGCCACCCTTCTGCGACGCGCTCGCGACGTCCCCGCCGGCCGCCTCCAGCACCGTGATCGAGGCGTCGCCCACATGGTTGCCGCCGGCCCGCGTTGCCTTGACTCTGATGGTGCCGCTTCCCTTCCCCGTCGCGGTGACCAGGCCGGTATTGTCCACCGTCACCACATGCGGATGACGCGCTTCCCAGATGTATTCGGTATCCTCGACCAGGTTGCCGTTCGCGTCGAGGGCCATCGCGGTCAACTGCAACATATCGCCGACGGTATTCAGGGTGTCGACCGCAGGCGTCACCACCACTCTGGTGGCCAGTTGCGCCACCGTGACCGCAGCCGAGTCGGCCAGATTCCCGGACATCGCGACGATGTTCACGGATCCGGTTTTCAACGCTGTCACCAGCCCGGTCATATCGACTTCCGCGACGGCATCGTCTTCCGAACTCCAGGTGACGCTCACCCCCGGGACCAGGTTGCCGTTGGCATCGAGTCCCTGGACGGTCAGCTGCACCGTATCACCCAGGGAAAAGAGCGTGGTAGCGGCTGGCGTTACCTCCAATCCAGCCAGTTCCACCAACACTTCGACGGACGCATCACCGCTCGCGGTCCCGGACGTGGCCGTAATGCTGGCGCTTCCGCTCCGGACCGCGGTCACGAGCCCGGAGGCATCCACGGATGCGACCGTCCCGTCGTCCGTGGACCAGAGGAACCCGGCATCCGCGATCGCGTTTCCCCTCGAGTCGAACGCTTCAGCCGACATGCGCACGGTGTCTCCGACGGACGAAAGGGTCACGGCGTCCGGCGACACGCTCACGTTCGCCGCCTGCTGCGACACCGTCAACGTGGCGCTCCCGGAAGCGTTCCCCACCGTCGCCGTCACACTGGCGCTACCGTTCTGGACGGCCGTCACGACCCCGTTCGCCCCCACCGACGCAACGGCACCGTCGCTGCTCGCCCAGGTCACGGTGACTCCGCTCATGGCCTGGCCGCGCTGATCGAGCACGGTAGCGGTCAGCTGGACGGTTTCCCCAAGCGCCGACAGCATCGCGGAAGCCGGCGAGACTGTGACTGTGGTTGCAACCGGCGGGTCGACGGGTGACGGATCGGTCGTCGTTGGCGAGTCGCCTCCACACCTGACGAAAAGAACCAGAAAAAAGAGGGCGAGCCCGACTCGCCACGGCTTGAGAATACGCATCGCCAATCCCCCTGATGACTAGATATGGTAGGGGTCACAGGTGACCACCCCTAAATGTAGCGGATTGGCGACGGGCAAACCATTTTTTTTTTTTCGGGCGCCCGCGCTTGCTTCGTGCGGGGTTTCAGGGGTTGTTCGAGCGACGGAGGCAGACGCCCGCACGCAAGCGGCTTGCAGCCCCCGGTTGACCCGCATAGCTTCGCTCAATGATCGCGTTCTTCTTTGAGACACGCGACATCCGGAGTCGCATCGCAGGGTTGCTCGCGGGATCCGAGCTGCAGGAAACGGAGTGCCGCAAGACATTCCAGGAAATGTTGGGTGTCGCGAGTGTGGCGATTGCGGGACTGGCCGAGTGTTCGGACACGGATGTCACGTGGCTTCGGGCAATTGTCCGCCAGGGCGTCGGGGCGCCCTCGTGCGTCCTCGTCACCCCTTTGTCCCTGGAGCGCCTTCAGCGACTGCGCCGGGTCGAGTCCAACCGTTTTCACGTCGTATGGGCGGAAGAGATCGAAGATCGCCTGGTCGATTTCGTGGGTCGGATCGAGCCCTGGCACCGGGATCCCCTGCGGCGGCTCGGCCATCGTCTGCTCCGCGATCAGTCCCTTCACTGGTCACTGGTCAAGGCGATCAAGCGCACGTGCGACAACGGCGGTGACTCCGTGGCCCCGCCGAGCTCGGTCGGGGAGTTGGCACGCCATGCCAGAGTTCCCCCCGACGCGTTTCGCCGCTACTGGAGGAAGGAAATGCCGATCCGGTACGGACCGAAGGAGTTTCTGAGCTGGGCAACGCTCCTTTGGGCGGTTCGGCAGCGTCCCGTCGCCAAGTGGGACACCATCGCGCGCCGCGCAGGGGTACGCCGACGTACGCTGGAGCGATACAGCGTGCGTTTGGCGGGATGCACCCTGGCAACCGCGGGACGCGATCCCGCATTGGTTCAGCGGCACTTCGAACAGTGGGTCGCAAGAGCCCCGGTGGTCGACACGCCGGACACGCCGCGACCAGTTTCGATTCCCCTCATCCAGCGCCGGACCGCCTCCCCGATGCCCGAGCAGCGACGCCTGATGCACACCCGGCAACAGGACACCCGTGCCCCCGTGGATTTCGCCGGCAGACTCCAGGCTCTCGAGCGCCGCCGACAGAAGGTTCAGGCGCGCCGTCAGGGCAGGATCCTCGAAGTCGCCGGCAGCTCCGGATGGTGAGGCCGTCCCCCGCGCCATCAGTTCTCCACCCTCGACGCCCCGCGGCCCAGGAGGCCACCATGCAGTCCGCTCGCACGCTCCCGACCACCCTGTCCCTCTTGCTTGTGGCCCTCGCCCACAACTCCCCGGCCGCCGCTCAGCAGCCGAGCGGGCTCCTCGACATGGACACCTACATGGAGATGGAGTCGGTCGGCAGCCCCCGCATCTCACCGGACGGGAACCACGTTCTGTTCACGCGAGTGGGCGTGGACAAGATGCAGGACCGGGGCAAGAGCGAGCTGATGATCATGGATCTCGCCACCCGGCGGATACGCGAGCTGGAGACCGGGAGCTTCGAGGTCTCGTCGCCGATCTGGTCGCCCGACGGCAGCAGGATCGCATTCCTCTCCGACAAGAGCGGCACGAACCAGATTCACGTGATGTGGCTGGACACGCGCGAGACCAAGCAGCTCACGAACCTCGACCGGTCCCCCGGCGGGATCCGGTGGTCGCCCGACGGGATGCAGATCTCGTTCACGATGTTCATCCCGGAGACGGGGTCGCCGCTGCCGATCAAGATGCCCGCCTTCCCCCGGGGCGCGAACCTGGCCAAGCCCGCCGTGGTGGAGGACCGGATCGCATGGCAGCGCGACGGGCGCGGACTCACGCCGAGGGGCAACACGCAGATCTTCATCGTCGACGCGGACCTGGGCGGAACGCCGCGCCAGATCACCTTCGGCGACAACTCCCACGGCAACCCACGCTGGTCGCCGGACGGCACGAAACTCTACTTCAGCGGGGACCTCATCCCCGACGAGGGCTACGAGCGCGGCAACTCCGAGGTCCACGCCATCGACCTCGCCACCCTGGAGATCACTACGCTCACCGACCGCCTCGGCCCGGACAACGGCCCCGTCGTGTCGCCGGACGGCAGCATGATCGCCTACACCGGCTACGACCAGAACGAGAACTACAGCAACCTCTCGAACCTCTACCTGATGGACGCCGACGGCGGCAACGAGCGGATGCTCGCCGGCAACCTCAAGAACTCCCCGAGCGGTGTCACCTGGGCTCCCGACGGCTCCGGCCTCTTCTACACACTCGGCGAGGAGGGTTCGTCGAATCTCCACTTCGTCTCCACCGGCGGTGACATCACCAGGGTCACGGACGGCGTCCACTACATCTCCGGCGTCTCGATCGCGCAGAACGGGCGGGTGGCAGCCTCCAACTCGACATTCTACCGCCCGAACTACCTCGTTACCTTCGACCTGGACAGCCCGGACGAACTCGAGACCCTGGTCGACTACAACGAAGACGTCCTCGGCAACATCAAGCTGGGTGAAGTCGAGGAGATCTGGACCGAGTCCTCGGACGGCTGGCCGGTGCAGGGCTGGCTCATGAAGCCCGCCAACTACGAGCCCGGCAAGAAGTACCCGATGCTGCTGTGGATTCACGGCGGCCCCGTCTCGATGTACACCGTGCGCTGGAACTGGAACTGGCAGAACTTCGCGGCGGACGGCTACGCGGTCCTCTGGATGAACCCGCGCGGCAGCACCGGTTACGGCCAGGACTTCGTCAACGGCATCAACTACCTGTACCCCGGCAACGACTTCAACGACCTCATGGCCAGCGTGGACGCGGCCATCGATCGCGGGTTCATCGACGAGGACAACCTGTTCGTTACGGGGAGCAGCGGCGGCGGCGTGCTCACCGCGTGGATCGTCGGCCACACCGACCGTTTCCGCGCCGCGGTGTCGCAGCGGCCGGTCATCAACTGGCACTCCTTCGTCGGAACAACCGACGGATCGGGCTGGTATCGCCGCTTCCGCTCGATGCCGTGGGAGGACCCGATGGAGTACGCCGAGCGTTCGCCGCTGCACTACGTCGGCAATGTCACCACCCCCACGATGCTCCTCTCGGGCGTCGAAGATCTGCGGACGCCGATGCCCCAGGCCGAGGAGTTCTACCGCGCGCTCAAGGTGCTCGGGCAAGAGACGCTGCACGTCAAGATCCCGGACGAATATCACGGCTCGCGCTCGACATCCCACCGGATCATGACGCAGCTGTACCTGAAGGCGTGGTTCGACAAGTACAGGGACAAACCGGTCGCCTGAACCGCGGACCGATCCCCGCGGCACGGCAACCAGCGACCAGCAGGAGGACTTGCCCATGACGATCTCCACCATGGCCATTGTCGCAACCGCCGCGGGCCTTGTGCTCGTCGCCGCGTGCGCGCAATCGGCAGACACCCCGGAACCCGCCGAGACACCCGAAGCGCCGTCCGGGCAGCCCGACCCCGAGGAAGCCGCGGTCGTCGCCGCCGTCGAGCAGCTCTTCGAGGCCATGCGCACCGGGGACAGCGAGATGGCCGCCGCCGTCATGCACCCCGACGCCCGTCTTGGCCGCGCCGGCGAGGACGGCATCAGCTTCCGGCCCGCCGACGGATTCATCGAGATGATCGGCCAGCCGCGCGACGAGGTGTACGACGAGCCCATCTGGGACTGGACCGTTCACGTGGACGGCCGCCTTGCCCAGATGTGGACGAAGTATGCCTTCTACCGCGACGAGACCTTCTCGCACTGCGGCAAGGAAGGCTTCCAGCTCTACAAGGGCGACAGCGGCTGGCAGATCACCCAGCTCGTCGACACGAGCCGGCGAGAGGACTGCTTCTACCCGCCGGGGCGGGAGCCCGACTCCACGGGTTGATGCACGGCGATGTCACGCGTGGTCCGAGGGGCGCTGAGCGCCGCCGTCCTCCTTGCGCTCGCCGGCTGCGGCGACGACGCCAGCGGTCCGGATCAGCCGCGACTGAACGGCGATTGGGAGGGCCGGTATACGAACCAGGTCCTGGGACCGGGTCACCTTGCCCTGACGCTGTCACAGGACTCGGGTGGCGCGGTCACGGGGAACTGGAGCCTGACCGGAGACGTCGGCAACCTGGATGGTACAGTGGCCGGCTCCCACCAATACCCGGAGGTCCTGCTGGCTCTGGAAGGCGACTCGGGTACTCTGCTCTACACCGGCCGCACGGATTCGGATGATCGGATACGCGGTTTTCTGAACATCGGCGCGTCGCGCATCCAGCTGGAGTTGCGCCGCGTGGGCGGGTAGGCCGGCAGTCCTCCGCCGCCGGCAGCCACGAGCCTTTGGTTAGCCTCTACAGGAGTTGACGTGACATGAGAAAAGGACCCCCGGTCTCCAGTCCGGTCCTCACGGCGGCGGTCGCGCTTGTTGCTCTCGTTGCATGCACGGCCGACACCCCTGCGCCGACCACCGCCGAGGTCGACGCCCTCGCGCAGTCGGTCAAGAACGCGATCACCACCGACGCGCTGATGGCCTGGTCCGCCGCGATCGCCGAACACGTCCGCCCGTCGGGCAGCCCCGGGGAGAACGCGGCGATCGACACCATCGTGGCCACGCTGGAAGCCCGCGGTGTCCCCGTTGCCGTCCACGAACTGGACGCCTACGCCAGCGACCCGGTCTCGGCGAGCGTGACCATCCCCGGCACGGACTTCGCGCCGGAAGCGATCACGATGGCGTATTCGGCATCGAGTGCCGGCACCGTCGGCGACGTGGTCGACATGGGGACGCTCGCGGACCTGCCCCGGCTCGAGGTCGGCACCGGAGAGCGCCTCGTCGTCGAGGGCGAGGACTTCGGCGCCGATCTCCCCGACCTGACCGGCAAGGTCGCCATCGTGGACGGGCAGCCCCGCAACCTGCCCACGATCGTGCTGGAACGCATGGGTGCCGCCGCGATCGTGTTCATCAACCCGGAGGAGCGCCTCAACGAGCTGATCGTGACCTCCACCTGGGGCAGCCCGTCCCTGATGAACTACCACAGGCTGCCCGGGGTGCCGGTGGCGCAGATCACCCGCGGCGCGGGAGAGGAGCTGCGCGCCCGGTTGGCGGCCGGACCGGTGGCTTTGCGCGTCGAGACCGAGGTCGCGACGGGATGGAAGCCGCTCCGGCTGGCCGTGGCCACGATCGAGCCCGCCGGGGACGACTCCGCGCCGTTCGTGCTGCTCGGCGGCCACATCGACGGGTGGCACCACGGCGCGACCGACGAGGCCGCGTCGAACGCGGCGATGCTCGCGCTCGCGCTGGCCTTCCACGACGTGCGCGACCAGCTCCGCCACGGGCTCGTGGTCGCGTGGTGGCCCGGCCACAGCAACGCGCGCTACGCCGGGTCGACATGGTTCGCGGACGAGCACTTTACCGAGTTGCGCACCCGCGGCCTCGCCTACATGAACATCGACGGCGTGGGCCAGATGGGGGCCACGCGCTTCGGCGCATCCGCGTCCGAGGCGTTTCAGCCCTTCGCGGCGCGCGTGGTGCGGGAGACGCAGGGTGAGGAGATCTCGCCGTCGCGTCCGGGCCGCAACTCCGACCAGGCCTTCAACGGGGTCGGGCTGCCGCTGATCCAGTTCAACCACACGCGTCTGGCGGAGGATGGCGGCTACTGGTGGTGGCACACCCCCGACGACACCTTCGACAAGATCGACGGGGATGTCCTCAAGACCGATACCGACATCTATGCCGACGCGCTGGCGGTGATGCTGGCGGGGCCCCGCTATCCGGTCAGCCTCTCTGCTCAGGTCGCTTCCCTGGCCGAGGCGGTCGCCGCGCGTGACGCGGCGTCGGGGGGCGCGCTGCAGCTGGAAGCGCAGCTCGGCAACCGTCTGGAACGCCTGCGCCGAGTCGCGGCGGACATCGACGAACGGGCCGATGCCGGCGCGATCGGGCCAATCGACCAGCTCGCCGTCCTGCGTCCCCTTCACCGCATCATGTATGTGCCACTCAACGTCCATCACCCGGATCCCGGGATCACGCTGGGTCCCCTTCCCGGCCTTGCCCCGGCGCGGATACTCGCCGGCGAAGAGGCCGGGAGCGACCGGCGCGGCTTCGCGCTGCCGGTGCTGGTACGGGAGCGAAACCGCTTGATCGAGGCGGTTGACGAGGCACTGGATGCAGGCTACATGCGGACCACGCTGGAGGCGATTCGCAGCGAACTGGCCGACGTCAGAGAGGAGCCGGGTCGGTAGGGCGGGTCGGGATACGGCGGGAGAGTTCCGGATAGTAGCTCCGGTAGAACCCCCGGTCCCGGGTGAGGAAGGTCTCGGCGGTCGCGACCGCGTGTGCGCCGATCAGGAAGTCGGTGATGATCCGCGTTCGCCTACCTCCCGCGCGCCGGTATCGCAACCAGCGTCGCCCGGCGTCCCAGGCCATCGAAGAGTCGATGGCTGACAGGTTTGCATTGATTTCACGCAACGCCGCGTCCAGCGCGGGCCGATCGGGAAACGCCGGGGCGAGTTCCGCGTAGACGAGGTCGCAAATCACGATGGCCCCTCCGTCGTAGGCGCCCCGGAGCCACTCGGCGGACCTGGACCCGAACGTCTCGTCGGGAAGGAAAACGTCCAGAAGAACACTGGTGTCCACGGCGGTGATCATCTCCCGCGAATCACCTCGATGTAGTCGTTGGTGTTGCTCGCGAGGTCGTCGGCGTGCTTTCCGTGCCCGAGAATGGCGTAGACGCGGTCGACGGGATGTACGGCCCCCGTGCGCTTTCGGATGAGGAGACCGTTGTCTGCAGGCACAATCTCGACCTCCACGTTCTGATTCATCCCGAAGCGGTCTCGCAGGCGTTTGGGGATGGTGATCTGGCCTCTTTCCGATATACGCATGTATATCTCCATATGAAAACATGCTACGGATAATCATATCTCACTATCCGGAAGGCCGCAAGAAGGACGTTTGCTCGCATCACACCCGCGGCGCTGGCGGGCAGCGACGGTGAGCAGACTGCGATGTTGACCTCCACCGGATCGTCACGCTATTGGTGGAGGCTCACCGAGCGATCACCGACAGGGATAACGAATGGGGTCAACATCAGGCATGCTCAGGCGATTCCCCCGGGTTGGGGTGCTGCTGCTTTCGATCCACGCCTGCTCCCCCGCCGCCGCCCCTCCCCGCACCGACGGCGACTGGCCCGCCTATGGCCGCGACGCGGGCGGCACCAGGTACTCGCCCCTCGACCAGATCACCTCCGACAACGTCGCCGGGCTGGAGGTCGCCTGGAGCTGGGAGACCGGCGAAGCCCCCATCGAGGGACCGGCGGCACCGATCCGGGGGCAGCGCGTGCGGCCCGGCAACTTCGAAGCCACCCCCGTCGCGTACAACGACACGCTCTATTTCACGACCTCCTACAACCGCGTGATCGCGCTGGACGGAAGCACCGGCGCGACCATCTGGGACTTCGACCCGCGCACGGTGGAGTGGGGCCAGCCTCCCAACGGCACGGGATTCGTGCACCGCGGGGTGGCCGTCTGGAACGGGCCGGATGAGCGGCGCGTCTTCCTTAACACCCGCTGGCGCCTGGTCGCGCTGGACGGCGCCACCGGCGAGCCCATCGAGTCGTTCGGGCACCGCGGCGAGATCGACCTCACCGAAAACCTCCTCTGGCGCACCAATCGGCTCCACTACACGCAGACATCGCCGCCCGTCGTCTTCGAGGACCTGCTCATCATCGGCAACGGGGTCTGGGACGGCTTCGTGTACCCGCGTGATCCGCCCGGGAACATCCAGGCGTTCGATGTCCACACCGGCGAACTCGTGTGGTCCTTCAACCTGATTCCCCAGCCCGGCGAACCCGGCAACGATAGCTGGGAGGACGGCAGCTGGGACTACACGGGCCACACCAACGCCTGGGCGCCGATGGTCGTGGACGAAGCGCGCGGGCTCCTCTTCGCCGGGATCGGCACCCCTTCGAACGACTACTACGGAGGCCACCGCAAGGGTGACAACCTGTACGCCGAGTCGCTGGTTGCCCTCGACGCGCGCACCGGCGAGTTGGCCTGGCACTATCAGACCGTGCACCACGGGCTATGGGACTTCGACCTGCCGGGCGCACCTGTGCTGATGACCGTCGAACGGGACGGGGTGGCGGTGGAAGCGGTCGCGGTGGCCGGCAAGACCGGCTTCGTGTACACCTTCGACCGCGACACCGGCGAGCCCGTCTGGCCCATCGAGGAGCGTCCCGTTCCGCCCAGCGACGTGCCCGGCGAGGCCTCCTCCCCCACCCAGCCCTTCCCCACCCACCCTGCCCCCTTCTCGCGGCAAGGCTTCACCCCCGACGACCTCATCGACCTGACCCCCGAGCTGCGGCGGCGCGCCGAGGCGCTGACGGCGGGGTATCGGTTCGGCCCGCTCTACGAGCCCCCGTCGCTGGAGGGCACGATCGCCATGCCGGGGATCCTGGGCGGCGGCAACTGGGGCGGCGCGGCGTTCGACCCCGGGTCGGGCTTCCTCTTCGTCAAGGCCTCGGAAGAGCCCAGCCTGCTCACGATCGGCCCGGCAAACCCCGAGACCACCGTGGGCGACTACGCGCTCGCCCGCGGCGCCCCGCGCACGCTGCGGATCGGCAACGTCCCCATCTCGAACCCGCCGTGGGGCACGCTCACGGCGATCGACATGAACTCGGGCGAGATCGCGTGGCAGGAGCCGGTGGGCGAACGCCCCGAGGTGCGTGCCGATCCGGCGCTGGCGGGGGTCGCGCTGCCTGCCCGGCTGGGCGTCGTCGCACCGCCGGGGGCGTTCGTCACGGCGGGGGGGCTCGTCTTCCTCACGGGCGGCTCGGACGTGCTGTACGCCTTCGACGCGGCGAGTGGCGAGGTGCTCTGGGAAGGCCGGCTCCCCGCACCGGGCTACGCGAACCCGATGACCTTCCGGACTCGTGAGGGGCGCCAGCTCGTGGTGATCGCGACCGGCGGTGAAGAGGGCGGGACACTCTTCGCATTCGGGCTCCCGGAGTAGTCCGATGCGAGGCCCGAACCGCGCATCGCCGGCGCGAGCCGCAGCCCGGCCCCGTGCACTCACGCGTTGGGCCCTGCCGGTTCCCGTGCTCCTGGCCGCACTCCTTTCCGGGTGCGGCGGGGGGGACTCTCTCACCGGCCCACCGGTTGCGACCATCGACGTGGTGCCGGACGAAGCACTCATCGTCGGCGTCGGGGACGGGGTCGCGTTCTCGGCGGTCGCGCGTGACGCCAACGACCGGATCGTTTCCGGGACGCCCGAGTGGTCCGTCGGCGATCCGGCCGTCGCGTCGATCATGCCCGGCGGATTTGCGACCGGTATCGCGAGCGGCGTCACGACCGTCACCGCGACGATCGGCGGGGTGAGCGGCACCGCACGGCTGGAGGTCTACGTCCCGGAGAGGATCACCCGATACGAGCCGGGACAGAGCTACTTCGGCCGCAACGAATACGTCGAGTACACCCCCGGCGAACTCCCGGTGATCCTGTCCGCCTCCCACGGCGGCGTGCTCGAGCCGCGCGAGATCCCGCCCCGAACCTTCGGCGTCGTGAGAAGCGACAGGAACACGATCGAGCTCACGCTCGCGATCCGCGAGGCACTCGTTACCCTCACCGGCCGGGCGCCTCACGTCATTCTTTCCCACCTTCACCGCAGCAGGCTCGACCCCAACCGCGAAGTCGTCGAGGCCGCCCAGGAAAACCCGTACGCCGAGCTTGCATGGGAGGAGTTCCATGGTTGGACGAGGGTCGCCCGGTCCCTCGTCGCGGGCGAATTCGAGAAGGGCCTCTACTTCGACATTCACGGACACGCTCACGACATCGACCGCCTCGAACTCGGCTACCTGCTCACCTCCGAGGAACTGAATCGGCCCGACAACGCTCTGAACTCGCTGGAGGTGGTGGCGCGCACCAGCATCAGGGACCTCGGCCGCACCTCGCCGATCCCGTTCTCGCAGCTGCTGCGCGGGCCAACTTCGTTCGGGGGGCTGTTCGAAGAGGAAGACATCCCGTCGGTGCCGGGCCCGAGCGCCCCCGGCCCGGGCGATGCACCCTACTTCCGCGGCGGCTACAACACGCGGCAGCACGGATCGGTCGAGGATGCGGAGGTCATCAGCGGCGTGCAGATCGAGCATCACTACGGCGGAATCCGGGACACTCACATGAGTCGCGTCGCGTACGCGGCCAAGGCGGCCCGGGTGATCCGGGCGTTCATGCTGGCGCACTACGGGTTCTTCGAGACGGGCAGCTGATTCATCCCCGTCGGGGTAGCAACCTTTTGCCAGTGGCCCGTGTACCTACGATATGGTGATGACCCGAAATCAAGGGACAGATCGATGAGAAGCACACCCCTCCCCGCTCGTCAGCCAATCGCCGGCTTCGTGGCGCTCCTCGCGCTGCTGCTCGCCACCGCCCCGGGTGCCCGCGCACAGACGGGCAGGGTCCAGGGGCAGGTCACGGATGCGATCTCCGGGCAACCCCTCTTCGCCGCGCAGATCTCGGTGGAGGGAACCGGCCTGGCCGCCCGGACCGACCGGGAGGGACGCTTTTCGCTGTCGCCCGTGTCCGCGGGCAGCCGGGTCATGGTCGCCGAGGCGGTCGGCTACGCCACGCAGCGGCACATCGTCACGGTCACGGCGGGCCAGACGACCGTCGTCGACTTCGCACTGGTGCAGGCTGCGCTGACCCTGGACGAGGTCATCGTGACCGGGGTCGCCGAGCCGATGGAACGAATGCAGCGGGGCGTGGCGGAAGTCCAGCTCAGCGTCGTGAGCATGCTCGACTTCAACACCGAGTCCTACGCCCACATCGACGAGAACGACTTCCGTCTCGTGAGCGCGTCACCGCTCTCCACCTTCTCGATCGACGTCGACCGCGCTTCCTACGCCAACATCCGGCGCTTCATCCAGTCCGGCGACCGGCCTCCCGTCGACGCGGTCCGCATCGAGGAGATGATCAACTACTTCCCCTACGGTTGGGGCGAGGCGTCGGGCACACACCCCTTCGCCGTCACGACCGAGGTGTCGGAGGCACCCTGGAAGCGCGACCACCGGCTGGTGCGGATCGGACTGCACGCGCCTTCGGTCGATGTCGAGAACCTGCCGCCAGGCAACCTGGTGTTCCTGCTGGACGTGTCGGGGTCGATGCGGCCGTCGGACAAGCTGCCGCTGCTCAAGAGTGCTTTCGCGCTGCTGGTCGAGCAGCTCCGCCCCGAGGACCGGGTCGCGATCGTGGTGTACGCGGGCGCCGCGGGCCTGGTGCTGCCGTCGACGCGGGGGGACCGGCACGACAAGATCACGGCCGCGCTCGATCAGCTGGAAGCCGGCGGAAGCACGGCTGGCGGCGCCGGGCTGAAGCTGGCGTACGACGTAGCGCGCGAAAATCATATCGACGGCGGGAACAACCGCGTGATCCTCGCGACCGACGGCGACTTCAACGTCGGCGCCTCCAGCGACGCCGAGATGGTGCGCCTGATCGAGAGGGAGCGTGACAGCGGGACCTTCCTCACCGTGCTCGGCTTCGGTACCGGGAACCTGAAGGACTCGAAGATGGAGCAGATCGCCGACCACGGAAACGGGAACTTCCACTACGTCGACGGCCTCCTCGAAGCGCGCAAGGTCCTCGTCGAGGAGATGGGCGGAACCCTCCTGACCCTGGCCAGGGACGTGAAGCTCCAGGTCGAGTTCAACCCTGAACGGGTGAGCGGCTATCGCCTGATCGGCTACGAGAACCGGCTTCTGGCCGACGAGGACTTCAACGACGACACGAAAGACGCGGGCGAACTCGGCGCCGGGCACACCGTGACCGCGCTGTACGAGGTCGTGCCGGCCGGCGTGTCGGTGCCGCGCGGCGTGGACGACTTGCGCTACCAGCCCCAGGCGGACGACCCGCCGCCGCCCAGCGGTTTCGACGGCGAGCTCCTGTACGTCAAGGTCCGCTACAAGGACCCTGACGGCTCGGCAAGCAGACTGCTGGAGCACGCTGTCGCCGACGATGTGGAGTCGCCCTCGACGGACTTCCGCTTCGCCACCGCGGTCGCGGGCTTCGGCATGCTGCTGCGGGACTCGGAGCACGCGGGCGACTTTACGCTGGACAACGTCATCCGGTTGGCCGAGAACGCGCGGGGTGACGATCCGCGCGGCTATCGCGGCGAGTTCATCCGGCTGGTCGAGGCAACCCGCGACCGGGGGCTGCTGAAGGAGAAGTGACCCCATGGATCACGGCCTGCGACATTGATTTGCCACGCAACTCCGCTATCGTAATGGTTTCGCCACCCCCGTAATCGTCTTGCCACGGCGGACCCTTGAGCAACGTCCGTTGCGCCCTGCCCCTGCCGGCTCAATCTTACCTTCGCCGTGACCGTTCGGCCACGGCCGGGATGCACAACGCAGGAAGGGGCGCAAGGAATGAGAACGACGAAGACGATCCGGATGGCCGCGCTGTTGGGGGCGCTGGCGGTACTGGGCACAGAGGGAATCGCAGCGCAGGAAGTCGCGCGCGTGGAAGTCACCCCCGCCACGCTCTCGCTGGAGGTCGGCGAGAAGGCTCAACTCTCGGCGGAGGCGTTCGACGCCGACGGTAACGCGATCGACGTGCCCTTCCTCTACTTCTCGCGCGGCGGACGCGGGCGCCTTGCCGTCGACCGGGCCACGGGCGAAATCGAGGCGTTCAAGGGCGGCGAATACGAGGTCATGGCCCGTGTGCTGGGCCCGACCCGGATCAGCGGCACGATGATGGTCACCGTGGCGTTCCCGGCGATCGACCGCGTCGAGATTTCGGAGGGCGGCGGCCGCTTCTACACGGGCGTCACGATACGCCACAAGGCGACCGTCATCGACCGGGCGGACGATGTGCGCGACGTGGCCGTCACCTGGAGCAGCTCCGACGAGTCGGTCGCGACCGTCGACCGCTTCGGCGTCTTCTCGGCGCTCGCGCCCGGTGACGTGACCCTTTCGGCCACTGCGGAGGGCGTTGTCGGCCATATTGCCTACGAAGTGGCGGACAACCCGGTCACATCCATGGCCGTGGAGGCCAGTCAAGCCCGCGGAAGGACCGGCGACGTGATCCACTTCACGGCCACGGCCTCGGACGCCGGCGGCGGCGCGGTGGGGGACATCCCGGTCACCTTCGGGCTGATCGCAGATCCCGACAAGGTCGCGACGGCCGATATCCCGCCGGCCGAAGTGGACGCCATGGGGCGTTTCGTGGCCTACAAACCGGGCGTCTACACCGTCACGGCGAGCGTCCCGGGAACCACCTCGCACGCGACGGTCGAAATCCTGCCCCGCCACGTCACCGAGGAGGTGACCCTCGTCGGCCACGCGCCGGTGCGCAACGTCTCCACATCGGATCTGTGGGTCTGGGAGGGCGTGGACGGGCGCGACTACGCGATCACCGGGACGCACAGCGGGCATGGCAGCACCTACTGGTGGGACGTGACGGATCCCGCGAGCCCGGTGCTGACCGACTCGCTCCTCGTGGACGCGCGCACGACGAACGACGTGAAGGTCTCGGAAGACGGCGAGATCTGCGTGATCTCGCGCGAGGGCGCATCGAATCGGCGCAACGGAATCGTCATCGTGGACTGCACCGACCCCCGCAACATCGAGATCATCTCCACCTACGACGACGAACTCACCGGGGGCGTGCACAACCTCTTCATCTACCAGGACCACGTCTACGCCGTGAACAACGGCACGCGCTTCGACGTGATCAGCATCGCCGAGCCGGCCACCCCCCACCGCGTCGGGCGCTTCGAGCTGGATACGCCGGGGCACGCCATCCACGACATCTGGATCGTGGACGGGATCGCGTACACGTCGAACTGGAGCGACGGGGTCGTCGTCATCGACGTGGGCGGCGGAGACAAGGGGGGAAGCCCCGAAAATCCGGTCGAGATCGCGCGCTTCGCCGACATCGGCGGCGCCACGCATGCGGCGTTCCCGTACCAGAGCCCGACGGGCAAGTTCTACATCTTCATGGGCGATGAGATCGGCGCACCCGGCTTCGACGGCCAGGAAGCCGACCGCACGCCGCAGTTCATGTCCGGCTACATCCATGTGGTCGACTTCACCGACCCCGAGAACCCGGAGGAAGTGGCCCGCTACGAGATCCCCGAAGCCGGTTCGCACAACATGTGGATCGACGACGACCGGCTCTACGCGGCGTTCTATCAGGGTGGTCTGCGGGTTCTGGACATTTCCGGTGAACTGAAGGGGAACCTGTACCACCAGGGCCGCGAGATCGCCGTGTACAAGTCCTATGATCCCGATGGCGTGGTCGCGAACGCACCGTTTACCTGGGGACCGCAGATCCACAAGGGCAACCTGTTCTTCGCCGAATACTTCTCGGGCATGTGGGCGGTGAAGCTCCAGCCGCGGCGCACGCTGATCCCGTGATCGGGCGGCCGAAGGCGGCGCTTGCGCGGTGCGCGGTCCTCGCAACCCTGACCGCGGCCGCCCTGCCGGGAAGCGCGGCTTCCCAGTCCTACTGGGTCTACGTGGCGGCCGAATCCGAGGACGAAGTCGCCCTGCTTCGCTACGACGCGGGCGGCGACCTGGTCGTCGAAAAGACGATCACC
Source organism: Gemmatimonadetes bacterium bin94 (assembly GCA_002238865.1). Classification (GTDB taxonomy): domain Bacteria; phylum Gemmatimonadota; class Gemmatimonadetes; order Longimicrobiales; family Gaopeijiaceae; genus Bin94. Next base: position 19,949 of record MPNE01000043.1, read on the forward strand.
ACCGGATGGCTCGCGGCGGAGATCGAGGCGCCGCACGGCCTCGCCGTCGACCCTGCCGGCGAATTCTGGTATCTCACCCTGGGCCACGGCTTCCCCAACGGGAGACTCGTCAAGTACGCCACGGTGGCCGACACCGTGGTGGGCGTCGCCGACCTGGGCCTCTTCCCGGCGACGATCGCGGTCCCGCCGCACGGCACGGTTGCGCTTGCCGTCAACGCCAACTTCCACGGCGACCATGTGCCGTCGACCGTCACGATCGTCGACCTGGAGACCATGTTCCCCATCGCGGACGTGGTGACGTGCACCATGCCGCACGGCTCCCGCTTCAGCGCCGACGGCTCGAAGCACTACTCGGCGTGCATGATGGACAACCAGCTCGTCGAGATCGACGGCGCCACCCTCGACGTGAGCAGGCGGCTCGACCTCGTCACCAACGAGCCCGCCCACGCCCCGATGGACGGGCACATGGCCATGGCACCGTCCGCGGCAGAGAATTGCTCTCCGACCTGGACGACGCCCCACCCTGACGGCAAGAGCGTCTTCGTGCCGTGCAACAAGGGCGACCTGATCCTGGAGATCGACCTGGACGACTGGCGCATCACCCGCCGCATCGAGGCGCCGGGCGCGCCCTACAACCTCGACCTGACTCCCGACGGGTCGAAGCTCGTCGCCACCCTCAAGGGAGGCGCCAGGGTGGGCGTCTGGGATGTCGCCACGGGTGAATTGCTGCACCTGGTCGACTCGCTGATGCGCGTGACCCACGGCGTCGTGGCCACCCCCGACGGCCGCTACGCGATCGTGACGGTCGAAGGCATCGGCGGCGACCCGGGGACGGTGGAAGTGATCGATCTCGAGTCGGGCGCGCGTGTCGCGTCCGCACACATGGGCAAGCAGGCCGGAGGAATTGCGCTGTGGAAGATGGAGTCATGAAGATGCGGACGCTGGTATTCGCGACCCTCGCGGCGGCCTCGGCCTGCCAGCCGGCGCCCGTCGCCGACTCACCCGAGAACGAGCCCGGCTGGACCTGGTCGGACGAGCGGGTCATGGAGACGGTGAACGCGGTGCGGGCCGGCCGCAGTCTGCAACCCGGCGAATGGCCCGGCGGTGCCCGCGTGGCCGTCCTCCTCTCCTTCGATGTCGACAACGAGACGGTGACCGGCCTCCGCTACGGCGACGCCACGGTGGGCGGGCTGTCCCAGGGCCAGTATGGGGCACGGGTCGCACTGCCGCGCGTGGTCGACCTGCTCGACCGTGAGGGTGTCCCCGCCTCCTTCTTCATCCCGGCGGTCAGCCTCGTCCTCAATCCCTTCCAGATCGGCGTCATCCAGGCCGCCGGACACCACGAGTTCGCGATCCACGGCTGGATCCACGAGCTGAACTCGAGCCTTGACGCCGAGACGGAGCGCGCCCTTCTCGAGCGCGCGGTGGACTACATGACCGAGGTCACCGGCACGCGTCCGCTCGGCTACCGCGCTCCGTCGTGGAACTTCAGCCCCAACACGCTCGACATCCTCCTCGAGATGGACTTCCTGTACGATTCGTCGCTCATGGCCGACGACCGCCCCTACGAGATCAATGCCAACGGCGAGCCGACGGGAATGGTGGAACTCCCCGTCGAGTGGATCATGGACGACGCGCCGCTCTTCAACCCGCGCGGAAACAGCTACTCGCACCCGCGCGACGTGCTCGAGGTCTGGAAGGACGACTTCGACGGCGCCTACGAGGAGGGCACGATGTTTCTGTTGACCATGCACCCCCACGTCGTCGGCCACCGCTCCCGGATCGTCGTGCTGGAGGAGCTGATCGAGTACATCAAGGGCCACGAGGGGGTCTGGTTCGCGACGCACCTGGAAGCGGCGCAGTACGTGAAGGAGCAGGCGGGGCTGTAGGGGATGAGACGGGACTTCCAAGACACCGGAGTCACGATGATTGATCCATGGACAAGAGGATGAAGGCGCCGGTCATCGCGCTCGCCGCCACGGCGCTGGCGGCCGTCGCTTCCACCCTCGCCGCACAGCAGGGGGCGCTCACCCCCGCCTCCCCCCGCGCCCTCCCCTCCCCCCCCCGCCGCACGGCAGGGGGCCCCCCCCCCCGCCTCGCCCTGCGACGACACCCCCCCACCCACCGGCGCCACCCTCACCCCCAGCCGCGACCTCTACTGCGTCTTCCTCACCGCGCGCCCCGGCCTGGAGAGCCTCACGGGCCGCCTTGAGCTGCGGACACCCCACTCGCCCTTCGGGGTGGCCGTAAACGCGGCCGGGAACCACCTGTACGAGGGAATTCTCACCCTTGACGGCCTTCCGGACCCCACCACGCTGGGCGACTACAACCACATCGTCGCGTGGCTGGCCACCCCCCTCTTCGACACGGTCGTGAGCCTCGGCCCCGTCACCAACGGGACGCGCAGCATCGGCGAGATCAGCCTCAACAAGTTCATGCTGCTCGTCACGGCGGAGGCGCGACCGGACGCTCCCGAATGGGAGGGGCGGCTCCTGCTGCGCGCAACGTCGCCCAGCGCCCGCATGTCGCCGCCCGACCTGCAGGAATTCCTGCTCGGGGCGACCGGGGGCCCGGCAGGGGGGGCGCGGAGGCCCGGGGCGCCCGACAGGCGGCGCGGCGATGCCGGGCATGCGCATGGCGGATTCGTCCGCGGCAGCGATGGCGGGCCACCAGCACGGCGCAGCCGGCGGCGACGGATGGCCCCGCCCCCCGATGATGCCCGGGCTCACCATGTTCCCCGCGCTGATGGAGCTCGACCCGCCCGGCACCGACCCCTTCCTGCCCGGCGACGGCATCGACCCCGCCACCCTTCCCCTGGCCCGGCCCCGCGACGTGGTGCGCCTGGACGACGGCGACGTCATTGACCTGGAGGCGGGCCTGGTGCGGCGGCGCATCCGCAGCCGCGACCATGTCATGTACGGCTTCAACGGCCAGTACCCGGGACCGCTCCTCCACGTCCCCGAGGCGGCCACGGTCACCGTGAACTTCACCAACTCGATCGCGTGGCCGACGACCATCCACTGGCACGGCCTCCGCCTCGACAACGCGTCCGACGGCGTGCCGGGCATCACGCAGGACCCCGTCGAGCCCGGCGAGACCTTCCGCTACGAGGTGCACTTCAAGGACCCGGGCATCTACTGGTACCACCCGCACCACCGGGAAGACGTCCTGAAGGACCTCGGCCTCTACGGCAACATGCTCGTCGAGCCGCGTCAGCCCGACTACTACGCCCCGGCCGACCGGGAAGAGTTCCTCATGCTGGACGACTTCCTGATGGCCGGCGACGAGGCCATGCCTTTCGGGTTGGAGCGCTCGACGCACGCGTTCATGGGCCGCTTCGGCAACCTCATGCTCATCAACGGGGAGCCGGACTACGAACTCGACGCGACCGCCGGCGAGGTGGTGCGGCTCTATCTGACCAACGTGTCGAACACCCGGACCTTCAACCTCTCGTTCGAGGGGAAGAGCGCGCGCATGAAGGTCGTCGGCACCGACGTGGGCGCCTTCGAGCGCGAGGAATGGGTGGAGAGCATCGTTTTGAGCCCCGCCGAGCGCTACATCGTGCATGTGCGCTTCGACGAGCCGGGAGAACTGGTCCTCGTCAACCGGGTGCAGGGGATCGACCACCTGGGCGGCGCCTTCTTCCAGGAGACGGACACGCTGGGCGTGGTGCGGGTGGCGGAAGGCGCAGCGGACACGGCAGCGCAACCCGGCCACGCTTCCATCGCCTTCGACACGCTGCGCACCAACGTCCATGCGGCCCGCGAGATCGCCCTGTACCGCGAGTACCTGGACGCCCCCGTCGACCGCGAGCTCACGTTCACGATGGAGACTACCGGCATCCCCTTCGTCGTGGACCGGCTGATGCGCTTCGATTCCGCCTACTTCCACCCGGTGGAGTGGAGCGGCACGATGCCGATGATGAACTGGAACTCGTCGTCCGCAGAAGTGAGCTGGATCATCCGGGAGCCCGCCACCGGCAGCGAGAACATGGACATCGGCTGGGACTTCGCGGTGGGCGACGTCGTCAAGATCCGGCTGCACAACGAGCGGCGCTCCTTTCACGCCATGCAGCACCCCTTCCACATCCACGGGCAGCGCTTTCTGGTGCTCGCGCGCAACGGTGTCCCGAGCGAGAACCTCGCCTGGAAGGACACGGTGCTGCTCCCGGCCGGCACCACCACCGACATCCTGCTGGAGATCACGAATCCGGGTCGCTGGATGGCGCACTGCCACATCTCGGAGCACCTGGAGTCGGGGATGCGCATGGTGTTCGGGGTGGGCAGCCTCTGAGGCGCCTAATGACCGGGAAGAAGAGTTACCACATGTCGCCGGAGGAGTTCCGGCGGCACGGCCGGGAAGTGATCGACTGGATCGCCGACTACCATGAGAACGTCGAACGCCATCCCGTTCTGTCCCGCGTGGAACCCGGCGAGATCGGCGACTCCGTGGGCACGAAGGTGCCCGCCCGGGGCGAGGCCTTCACCGAAATCCTCCAGGACGCCACGGAGCGGATCCTTCCCGGCATCACGCACTGGCAGTCGCCCGGATTCCACGCCTACTTCCCCAGCAACTCCTCGGGACCTGCCATTCTGGGCGAGCTGCTGGCCGCCGGCCTCGGAGTGCAGGGCATGCTCTGGTCGACGAGTCCCGCCTGCACCGAGGTCGAAACCCGGGTGCTGGACATGCTGGCCGACCTCCTGGGCCTGCCGGAAGCCTACCGCTCCACCGGCAGCGGCGGCGGCGTCATCCAGGATTCCGCCTCCAGCGCCGTGCTGTGCGCCCTGATCGCTGCGCGGGAGCGGGACTCCCGGCTGCGCACCAACCGGCAAGGCTGCGACGGCTCACACGTCGCCTACTGCTCCACGCAAGCGCACTCATCGCTGGAAAAGGCGATGGGCATTGCCGGTCTGGGACGCGCCAATCTGCGGCAGATCGCCGTGGACGATCAGTTCGCTCTCGATGCGGCCGCTCTGGCGGCGCAGATCAAGGCCGACAAGGCAGCCGGGCTGCGACCCATGTTCGCCTGCGCCACGCTGGGCACGACCTCGTCGAACGCAATCGACCCCATTGCCGCGATGGGCAGGATCTGCCGGGAAGAGGGCCTCTGGCTCCATGTGGACGCGGCCATGTCGGGCACGGCGGCAATCTGCCCGGAATACCGCCACCTTCACGAGGGCGTCGAATACGCCGACAGCTACTGCTTCAATCCCCACAAGTGGATGTTCACGAACTTCGACTGCAGCTGCTTCTGGGTGGCGGACCGCACGGCGCTGATCGGAGCCTTGTCCATTCTCCCGGAATACCTGGTCAACGACGCGACCACGAGCGGCGCCGTCTTCGACTACAGGGACTGGCAGCTGCCGCTGGGCCGCCGCTTCCGGGCGCTGAAGCTCTGGTTCGTGCTGCGCTACTACGGCGTCGAAGGCCTCCGGCACCACGTCCGCCGGCACATCGAGCTGGCCCAGCGGCTGGTGGGTTGGATCGAGGCCGACCGGCACTTCGAGATGGTGGCTCCGGCACCGTTCAACCTCGTATGCTTTCGCCACCGGGGCAGCGATGAATTGAACGAGCGCATCATGAGGGAGCTCAACACCGGCGGCGAGATCTTCCTTACCCACACCAGGCTGAACGACCGCTTCGCCCTGCGGCTTTGCGTCGGCCAGTCCCACACGGAAGCGGAACACGTCGAAAAGGCGTGGAAGCTGATCGTCAGAGCGGCGAAACGGCTGCGGGATCGGCAGCCGCGAGGACGGCCACCTGGCCGTTGAGGGCAGCGGCCCTACTTGCCGCCAACGAAGCCCGGCTCAGCGCATCGCCTCCAGCCGCCCGTCCACGAACACCATCGCCGGGACCACGCGGTAGTCGAACGGATGCCCCTCCAGCACCACGAAGTCCGCGTCCTTGCCCACCTCGATGCTGCCGATCCGGTCGCCCATCCCGACCAACTCGGCGGCATTGAGCGTCGCCATCTTCAGGGCGTCCACCTCGGGGACCCCGTTGCGGAACGCCCACGCCGCGTTGAGGATGGGCTCGCCGCCCAACCGGCCGATCGGCGACGCGCGACGTGACGCGCCCGGCCCGAAAAACGCCACCGTGACGCCCGCGCGGTTCAGGATCGCGGGGCCCTCGACGCTCCAGCCGTCCCCGCCGCCGCGGATGTCGGACGCGTAGCTGCCGGAGTTGCCGAGGATGACTCCGGCGCCAGCCGCCGCGAGCCGGTCGGCGAGCTTGTAGGCCTCGACGCCGCCGCTGACGACGAGTCGCACGCCGAAGTCCTCCGCGATGCTCAGCGCCTCCTCGATTTCGGGAACGCGGTCGGCGTGGATGACAGCGGGAACTTCGCGGCGGAGCACCGGGAAGAGCGACTCGAGGCGGGGATCGTGGTCGCGCTCGGCACCAGCATCCTGCCCCGCGTAGGCCCGCGCGGCCGTCAGCGCCTTCCGGATCCTCGCAGAGGCGCCCTCGAGGGTCATCGGCGCGCCCGAATCGTCCGTCCACTCGCGGAGCGCCGAAGGCGTCAGCGCGAACACCATGCTCGCGGGCTCCCTCCGCACCATCTTCTCGAAGTCGATCCCGGGGGTCTTCACGACCACCCCGTTGCCGCCGATCAGATTGCGGGTCCCCGGCGTCACGTGAATGGCCGTGACACCGACCGTCGTGTTCACCCTGTAGGACGGAAACCACGGATCGACCGCGTACAGCGCGTTCATCTCGGGCACGACGGGTTCCGTGATTTCGTCGTTCTGCACCTGCCACTTGAGGTCGCCGATCCAGTCGTTCGCGAACGCGCGCGCGAGGATTGTGCCAGGCATGACGACCCTGCCGCCGGCGTCGACCGCGGGGATGCCGGGGGGTGGGGCCGCGCCGGGCTCGACGCGCGTGAACGTCCCGTCCTCGACCACGAGCGTCGCGTTCTCGATCGCGCCGTGGCTGACGGTGAAGACGTGGGCGCCGGTGATGGCGAAGGTGCGGTCGTCCGGGCCTATCTCGCCCGCGAGGGGCGTGAACGGACCCACCGCGCGGGGACGGTCGGGCTGCAGGACGCGGGTGCGCTCGTATTCCAGCCGCCCGTCCACGAACACGCGCTCGATCCGGTCGGCGGCGAGGTCAAGGAAGTGCCCGTCGAGGAGGACCAGATCCGCGTCCTTGCCGGGCTCGATGCTCCCGACGCGGTCGTCGAGCATCATGGCGCGGGCGCCGTTGATCGTCATGACTTCCAGCGCCTGCTGGTCGGTGAGGCCGTGGCGGGCCAGAAACGCGCCGTATTCGCGGAAGTCCTTGAAGTGCTGGCGCGACATGTCGGTCTGTATGCTGGCGTTGACACCCGCGTCGAGGAGTTCTTCGAGCAGATTGCGCGGCTCGGGATCGTTGTAGTACTGCACGATCATCATCGGGCCGATCACGGGAACGATCTTCGTGCCCGCGAGGAGCCCCGTGAGCGGAAAGACCTCCTCGGCGTGCGCCAGCGCCAGCCGGTCGATGAAGCCGTACTTCCGCGCGAGGCGCAGCACCATCATGACCTCGCTGGGGTAGTGCGAATGCGCGTGGACCATGACGTCGCCCCGGATAACCGCCGCGAACGCCTCCAGCCGCTCGTCGTGTTCGGGGGCCGGGCCCTGGCCGGCCGCGTGGGCACTCTGCCGATCCAGGTATTGCTTCGCCCGCCGAAAGTGGTCGTCGGCGGCCGCGTACCACCCCATGACCGTTTGCGGGGTCTCGCCCGGGCGGAGATTGATGAGCGGACGCACCGCCATCTTGAGGTCGACGTACGGCTTGAAGATCATCTCCGGACCCGGCGTGCTCTTCATCTTGAGCGCCACGGACTGGCCGCTGGCGACGATGCCGCTGCCGGAGCGCGTGATCACCGACGTGACGCCGCCGGACAGCGCGACCCGGATCATGGGGTCGTCGAGGTTCAGGTGCTCGACGGCCTTCCACTCGGCAGTGACGGGACCCGGGATGCGCGAGCGGCCGGAGCGGTCCAGGGCGAGGTGGGCGTGCGCGTCGATCATCCCCGGGATGACGACCTCGGCTTCGTACAGTTCCGCGTCGGCGGGGTGCGGGACCGACGACCCCACCGCGGCGATGATGCCGTCCCGGATCAGGATCTCGCCCGGCTGGAGGGTGCCGTTGGTGACAGTGTGGACCGTGGCCGCGCGGATAATGATCGAGCCGGACTGGGCGGTGGCGGGATGCGGTGCGCCTGCGAGAAGGGTCGCGATGGCCAACGCGGACATAGGGGCGAAAACGGCCGGCATCCCCTTTCGTGGCCCGCGGGCCGGGCCCAGGGCGGTCACCCGGCCTCCAGCCGGTCCAGGAATGTTGCCACGTCAAGCAGCACGATGTCGTCCCGCTTCCGCAGCTCGCTCAGGAACGGGCCCTTGTGTCCTGCTCCGTAGGTCAGCAGAAACCGCACGCCCTCGCCCCGATGCTCGTCCAGCGCCCGTTCGATGTTCGCCCAGTGCGAAGCGTTGATCGCGTCCCATCCTCCCGGGCCCAGATCCGCGTCGAACAACCGCGCGTACACTTGCATGCGGATGTCGTACGCCTCGTCGTAGGCGTCGGTGTGGATCCAGCGGGGGTCGTCGGCAGCTCCGCCGGCGGCGAGCGCTTCGGCCGAGGCCGCACCGGCGGCCTGGTACTCGCCCCAGGTGCCGGCCCGCTGCGGATCCTCGGCGTAGGCGTCGAAATACGCGGCGCGGAAGTCCGACATCGGCTCCGTCCACCCGGCCGTCGGGACGGCTTCGAAGTCCAGTTCGCGCGACAGCGGGAACAGCCCCTCCATGTACTCGGGAAAACGCCGCACGCGGGGCTCCTCGACGGTCCCGGTGGCCTGGAACTCCGCCCATGCGCGGTCCCAGCGGTTCGGCGGGATCTCGGTCAGCCAGTAGTCGGGGTCGATCTCCCGGACCATATCGCGCACGACTTCGAGGCTGAACGAATCGCTGGTCGTGTGGCCCCCGTGGATCATTCCGAGGACCACGACTTCGTTGGGGGCGGGTGACGCGCCTGCCGGGGTCGCGTCCCGTGTCTGCGTGGCCTCGGTCGGGGCCGCCTCCGAGACCGTCGTCCCTTCATCCGCTGCAACCGCCGTCCCGTCATCCACCGGAATCAGCTCCACCAGGGTGCCCGAGACCTCATTGGCCACGAACACCCGCTCGCCGTCCGGATGCACACGGACCACGATCGGCTGCTCGCCGACCTCGATCGTCTGGGCGATGGACCGGGAATCGAGATCCACCACCGCCACCGTGCTGCCTCCGGCGTTGTTCACCACTGCGTAGCGGCCCTCGCCGGGTACGGCCACCGAGAACGGCCGCGGCCCGAGCCCGGTGACCCGGCCGGTCACCCTGAACGACGCCGTGTTGAGCAACGCCAGCTCGTCCGACCCGCCACAGGCCACAAGGTAGGTGACCTGATCTGGCGTGAGCGCGCCGCCCGCCGGACCGGGACACACTTCGACCGTAGCGTCGGTTTCCAGGTTGAGCAGGTCGATCACGGAGACGGTGCCCGCGTCGAGGTTGGGGACAAACGCGTGGGAACCGTCCCACATCACGTCGGCGGGGTACGGCCGGTCGCCGGTTGCATGGGCTGCCGACGGCGTTCCCGTTCCCGTGTCGACGACCCACAGGCGGTCCGCGAACTCGGACGTGACCCAGGCCTGGCCGCGCACGGTGCCGGGCGTGAACAGCGACGGTCCCGCGCCGACGTTCCAGACCGCGCCGGGGACGATGCGGCCCTCGGCGTCGAGCGCGACCAGTGTGGAGTCGCGGAACTGGCTGACGAGCCAGCCGTCCCCGGCGCGGATGAGGTCGAGGGGGGTCGTGCCGGCGTCCCACCGGGCGACCACCGCCGCGCCGGTGAGGTCGACGACCGCAATCCGGCCGTCGCCGCTCAGCGCGACGTATGCGGTGTCGCCGTCCGCGCTGAAGCGGATGCCGTGTGGGGCGGCGCCGACCGCGATGGTGGTGCCGATGTGGAAGGGGCCGGGCGAGTCGGCCGGGACGGTCGAGTCGGTCGGCCCGCAGGCCGGGCCGAGGGGCACCAGGATCGTGAGAGCTGCCCCAAGAGCGAGCGGTCGTGTCCCGGGTCCCCGGGCGCCGTGGATGTTCGTAATCACGCTGTCCGCACCTCGCTTGCAGGTCGGGAAATGATGCGCACCATGGCGCGGGCGCTCCCCGGACGCAAACCCGGCGACGATATCGGACACCCCGAAGCGGCACCCAAAGGAACGGTGGCCGGTTGCAGAGCGCCTCGAGCCCCACAGCACCCCTCGGAACATGACGGTCCCAACCGGACATGGCGGCGTCCCTGGTTTTGCCGCGGAAACGTTGGGGGGCGCGGCGGGCCGATCGGTGAGTCCGGGGCCACCGCTCACGCCGAGTCCCCCACCATCTCGACCGCCTCGCGCGCGGCCGCCTCCAGCTCCCAGGGGACCGCCGCGTCCACCATCCGCGCCGCCCCGTTGGACAGCTCGCCGGGTGGTAGCGACGGGGGCGGCGGAAGCGGGTCCGACTCGGATGCCCCCGGCCGCTCCGACCGCCTCATCGGCGGCGCGCTCGCGATCATCGTGCCCTTCCTCGTGAAGAACACGGCCTGACCCTCCCGGTTCAGCGACATCCGCGCGCGGCCTTCGTGGACTGCGCGGTGATGCCGTCTGCACAAGAGCACCGTGTTCGCCAGGCTCGTCTCGCCCCCGTCGGCCCAGTGCGTGACATGATGCGCCTCCGTGAACCGGCTCCCGCACCCCGGATAGCGGCAGCCGCGGT